>CACZLE010000043.1 GCA_902781945.1 uncultured Eubacteriales bacterium
GATGCAGAAGCAGTCCTCCCAGAACGATGCGCCTGATGAACGCGGACTGATTCTTAATTCCGGCAAGCTCCATCTTTTTCTGAATGATCTCATCCTCCTCCGGTGTGGCCTTAAAGCTGTAGTGGATGGTGCGTTTCTGGTTTTCGCTCATGCTCTTCCTCCTTTTCTGATGGGCGATGGGTAAAAGAAAAGCACCAGCATAATCGCCAGTGCTTCTAACTCCTCTATGTACATGATAGAATATTTTGATAGTGCAGTCAAGTGACTAACTGGGGGCTTAGAGGGGGCCTAATGGGGGCTTGCTATGGACAACTTTTATCGTTCTTTTACATCGTACATTATAGCATCGAAAGGGCCTGGTGTTAAGACGGCACAGGGGCGACATTGGACGACAATTTCACGACGTGGGAACGACAATTTTGTCCAGCTTTACATCATACATGATAGCACATCTTGGCCTGGGCGTCTTGCGACTTTTGGCGACATGCGGCGACGATTTTGGGGATCGGGGATTCATATCCGTGGAAATTACAAGAGGCGTTGCTGGGGGTAAGTCCAAGCTTTCCCGGTTGCATTTTTCCATGATACATGATATCAATTCTCCACCACGACATCAAGACGACATCGGGGCGACATTGGACGACATTTACACGACATAGGACGACACATTTTTTCATATGAACTTTGCAAGCGTTATCATGCTGTGCCGCGACAAGCGCAATAGAAAAGCACCAGTCGTTTTATCGACTGATGCTTCCATATCTTTTCACAGGATACATGATACCACGTCAAGCCCTGGACATGGGTGGGACATTTTAGGACATACCAGGACATTTCAGGACATTTTGGGACATTCGAGGACATTTTTTTAAACTGTACCCCGTAAAGTGGACACACGAAATAATGACAAACCCATTTTGCGGACAGATGAAAATGTGAAAATTCCAAAGTGTAGACAGCGAAATCATGGCAAATAGATGGAAAACAGGAAGCGGAGGTGATATAGTAAAAGAAAGCGAGGTAGATGCATATGACAAGCAAAGAGTTCACGTATGAGCAGATGGAGATTCTGAAAAAGAATCCATATACGCTGAACGTAACATCAACAAGGATCATGTTTAGCATAATCGTTGACAATTTCAAAAACACCTTGTAAAATTTTCAATGAGACGAACGATGCATATCCCATATTATTCAAAACGAGTGATCAGATCCGAATGGTCTCATATGCTTTTCATTGGTAATCAAGACTTTCACTTATCAGTAGTATAAATATAGGAGTATAAATATAGGAGGGAAACGATGCGGTTGCTTTCAAAACGATCATTACAAGGTAAACTTACCATCATATTTATTATTATTGTCGCGTTTATCATTGGTATCTCCACGCTGTTATATCTGATGTCCGTCAACGCGGTGCGAAATGTGACCTACGAAAAAATGCAGTCCCAGGCGGAATACTATCAGCAGACCTTTGAAACGGAAATCGACCAGGTGTTGACCCAGCAATTGGAGATTTTCAGCGACCGGAAGCTGCCGCTGCTGGCGCTGCCCAATTCCGGCATGAATGTCTATGAGGAGCGGGACGCGGTGCTCTCTGTGCGGGAATGGATGCAGGCACTGACCAACCTTTCCAATCTGGTGGACAGCGGCGTGATTTACCTGCCCAAAAGCGATTATTATATATCCACAGCCCGTATCCGAAAAATGAACGAGGACGACAGAAAAGAAATCCAAACGCTTCTGGAGAAGGGAATCAGCAGCGCGCAGCCACTGCAATACGATGGAACCAACTATTATTCCCTTCGCACGGGAAGCTTGGGAGGGCGGATCGTGCAGGACCCCAATTATGTGTTTGTGATCACCTTTTCTTCCCGGCAGGTCAGGGAAAACCTGGCGCTGCTGAGCAATGCCGGTCAGGGAGGCGCCTTTCTATATGAAGAAAACACCAATGTGATGCTGACCAGCGGAAGCGAGGAAACGGCGGCGGAAATTTGGAAGGGACTTCACAAGAATCAGAACGGCAGCTATGAACAATCTCAAACCGTTTCAGCAGATGGCAAGCATTATCTGGTTCTCCTTGGCGGAAAGGGGGCCATGGGTATTTTTGTGCTGTATGTGGAGGAAGCCTCGGTATTAGGTTATCTTTCCAGGTTCTGGCGGGATATGACCTTGTTTCTGGTGCTTGCCGCTATTCTGGCTGTGGTCTTTATTCTTTATACCCGGCAAACCGTTCATATCCCCATGACAATTCTTCTGAAAGCCATCGACAAGGTAAAAACAGAAAGTCTGGACACCCCTATCCACCATAAAGGGAACGATGAATTTGCCATTCTGTATGAAGCGTTTAACGAGAGAGAAGCAAAAATCAAGCAGCTTTTGGAAGAAGTTTATGTGCAAAAGGGACTGACCCAGCAGGCGCAGCTCAAGCAATTGCAAGCCCAAATCAATCCCCATTTCCTGTACAACACCTATTTCATGCTCAGTCGGAAAATCAAGCGGATGGACTATGACGGCGCGGAGGAAATCTCCAAGCATTTGGGCAATTACTTTAAGTACCTGACCCGGGATGGCTCCGATTCCCTGCCCCTGCGGCAGGAGATAGCGCACGCGAAAAGCTACGCCGCCATCCAGCAAAACCGGTTCAGCGACCGGATCACAGTGCAATTTGACGATTTGCCGGAAGAGTATGCCGGACTGATCGTTCCCCGGCTGATCATCCAGCCACTGTTGGAAAATTCCTTTGGCCATGGGCTGGAAAATTTGGAGCATGACGGCCTGCTGCGCCTTCGCTACACGGGCGATACGCAAAACCTGAATATTACCGTGGAGGACAACGGGAAAGACGCTGCCGATGAAACCATTGAAAAGCTGCGGGAAAGCCTTGATGATCCGAACGTTCAGGAAGTGACGGGTCTCATCAATATTCACCGCAGACTGAAAATCTATTTCCATGGGAAAGCTGGGCTGGATATTCAAAGAAGCGATCTTGGCGGCGTCGCGGTGACGATCTTCATTCACGATCTGGGCAGCAAGGAGCAAGCGTTATGAATCAAAACTTATTGATCGTAGACGATGAAAAAGATATTCTTTCCTGGCTAGAGGAATTGTTTCGCTTTGAGGCCGGGATGGATTTGGATGTATATACTGCTTCTTCCGCGACTGAAGCGCTGAACCTGTTGTCAAAGGTGCGCTTTGACGTGGTGCTGACGGATATCCGGATGCCCGGCATGGACGGCATTGCCCTGTTTGGGCATATCAAGGAAAACTGGCCCCGCTGTAAAACGGTGTTCCTGACCGGGTTCCGAAATTTTGAGGATATGTATCAGGTGACGCGGCATCGGGACGTGCAGTATATCCTGAAAAGCGAGGATGACGACGCCATTGTGGAAGCGGTGAAAAACGCCTTCCGCATGAGCCAGCAGGACATGGAAAACGATCTCATGCGCCTGGAGCAGGGCGAGTGGCTGGAAAAAACGCGGCGCTGGCTGCGGCGGGATTTTATGGAGCAGATGTTTTCCGGCACGCAGATTGAAAACGTGGACGAGCAGATGCGCGCACTGGGAATCCCCCTGGAGCACAATAGACCTGTACAAGCTGCCTTCCTGCGTATCGAAACAGAACAAACCGGGGAATTATTTCACCAGCGGTTTATTGAGGATGGATTGATTCAGCTTTTGAAGGAAAATGCGCCGCCAAAGCTGCGCTTTTATACCCATATCATCAGCAACGATACCATGGCGTTGCTGATTCAGCCTGCACATGCTGAGGAAGATGATTGGAACACCATCCAAGTTATCAGCAAAGGCGCGCTGGAATATGCCCAGGAACAGTTCAAAACCATATACTCTGCCACCTTCTCCGCTGTCATGTCCGCCAAGCCATACGCTTTTTCCCAGGTGTATCAGTCGGTTTCTGCTATGCGCAAGGCCATGGTGAGCCATATCGGCGGGGCCAGGGAAGCCATTTTAAATATGGACGCCCAGGAGGATTTAGGGGAAGCTCTTTCCCAAGCCACGCCTGCCATTCAAACAACGGCACTGCAAAATTACCTGGAAACGAAAAAAGATCAGGAATACTTTTCGCTGCTCAATTCCTACCTGCAATGGCTGGTGACCCGGGAAAGCAAGCACGACCCCAAGGCCCTGGAGGTATATTACAACATCTCAATTTTTCTGCTGCGCTTCATCAATGAAAACCACATGAATGAGGAAATTTCCTTCCGCATCGGACTCTATCAGCTGACCATGGCAGAGGAGCACGCAGATTGGGCCAAGGCGGCTCGTTATCTGGTGGATGTATCTGAAGCCATTTTTCAGCAATTATCCGCCAATGAAGACGTGCTCAACGACCGGGCGCTGAAGCGGGTCATCGCTTATATTGATGGCCACTTGCAGGAGGATGTGTCTCTAACGGAGCTGGCGGACATCGGAGGTTTCAATGCCAGCTATTTATCCCGCTTGTTCCGGCAGATCACCGGGGAAACCATCACCAACTATATGACCCGCAAACGTCTGGCGCTGGCCGCCGATCTGCTGCAAAACACCAACATGAAAATCCAGGATATCGCCGTGAAAACAGGCTACTCCTCTCCCCGTTCCTTTATCCGCGCCTTCCGCAACGGCCTTGGCGTGTCTCCTACGGACTATCGGGACACCAAGAAGTAAATTGAAGGGCCGGGATGTAAAAACGTGTCTATGGAAAAGTAAAAAAACACCCGATATAATAAAGCTGCAAACGGAAAGTGACCGTTCAACACATTGAAGGAGGAAGAACCATGAAACGCAAATGCTTAGCTCTTCTGCTTGCGGCCATCCTGACCCTGTCCGCAGCGTCCTTTGTCCCCGCGCTGGCGGAGGATGTGAACTACTTTGGATTCGACGAGCCCTTCAACATCAAGATCGGCGTCAGCTACGCCGCCGCTTCCGACTTTACCTTCTACGGCGGTGAAACGGTGGAAAACAATGCTTGGATGGACCTGTACAAGGCCAACAACATCTTCCCCGAAATTCTCTACGAGGTGGATCCCTCCCAGGCCAACACCAAACTGTCCACTGCCATCATGAGCGGCGATTACCCGGACGTGTTCAAGGTGTCCGGCGGCGACTATAAAAACTACGTGGAATCCGGCGCTGTGGCCGATATCACCGAAGTCTATGAAAAGTACGCCAGCGACGAGCTGAAAGAATTCATGAACTTTGACGGCGGCCTGGCGGTTAAGAGCCTGTACGTGGACGGCAAGCTGTACGGCCTGCCCAAGGTTAACGACACCCTGAGCAACGCATACATGATGTGGATTCGTCAGGACTGGCTGGATCGGCTGGGCCTGGAGATCCCCACCACCATGGAAGAGCTGAAGGCTGTGGCACATGCCTTCACCTATGACGATCCCGATGGCGACGGTCAGAACAACACCTACGGCATCGCCTTTGACGGCATGGACGTGCTTACCTCCTCCATCGGCAGCATGCATCCCTTCTTTGAAGGCTTCGGCGTGTATCTGGGCAACAATGGCCTGAGCTACATCGAGGATGAAAACGGCAATATCACCTGGGGTGGCGCAAACGCCGAAGGTATGAAGGCCGCGCTCTCCATGCTCCAGGAAATGTACGCTGACGGCGCAATCGCCCGCGATTTCATCACCATGGACAGCCAGAGCATCTTCTCTGAAACCAAGGCTGGCCGCGTAGGCATCTGGTTTGGTCCCACCTGGGGCGCCATGGAACCCGCGATCTACGCAACCCAGAACGACAAGAACTGCCGTATCGTAGCCGCCGTCGTGCCCACCGCTACCGGTGAAACCACCAAGTCTTACGCCACCGCCGCTGCCAACGAAATCTACTGTGTCAGCAGCAAGTGCGCCAAGCCCGAACTGCTCATCAAGCTGTGGAACCTGAACGTGCATTACATGAACGCCCAGTTCTGCACCGCCGATGAATTCAACATGTACTATGGCGACAGCGCCAACTACTCCGGCTGGAAAACTGCCATCATCCCCGCCGGCGGCTTCCCCAACGGCCGTGAAACCTACGCCCTGCTGACCGAAGCCATTGCCACCGGCGACACCAGCAAGCTGTCCACCAAGCAACTGGAAAACTACACCAGCATTAAGACCTATATGGACGCTGTGGCTGCCGGTACCCATGATCCCGCCGATGCCACCCAGCAGCGCGGCCTGTCCCTCTACACTGTGTATGCCGATCCGCTGAACGCCTGGACTGTGATCACCAAGCTGATTGCTGAAGACGATTATATGTACACCGCTTACAGCGGCATCCCCTCCGAGGAAGTTTCTTCCATGACTGGCACCCTGAAAAAACTGCTGGTGGAAGAAATCATCAAGGTCATCACCGGTGATAAGGTGGAAACCTATGACACCTTCGTGAACACCTGGTATGCCATGGGCGGTCAAGATGCCATCGACGAAGCCAACGAAAACCGTTGATCCGCTGAAAACGATATAACTGCCAAACCATAAAACGGGCAGCAGGGGGCAAGGAGCTATGCTCGTTGCCCCCTGTTTGTTCCCTGCACGAAAAAAGGGGTGGAGGCCATGTCAACGAAAGCCACGAAAGCGCCAAGGTTTCAAAGAAGCAAACTTCAAAAGACCCGTGGAGAAAGGCTGTTTTTCCACGCCATGCTGTTTCTTCCCGTCCTGTTCCTTTTTGTCTATCATTTTCTGCCTATTCCCGCCGGTATCCTGATGGCGTTTGAAAACTTCCAGCCAGCCAAGGGCTTTTTCGGTTCCAAATTCGTGGGATTCAAGAACTTCCAGCGTTTGTTCGCGCTGCCGGATACCTGGCCCGCCCTGGTCAACACGCTGATCATTGCGATCGAAAAAATTAGCTTTAACATCATCATTCCTGTCAGCTTCGCACTGCTCCTGAACGAAATCAAAGTGAACTGGTTCAAACGCACGGTGCAGACGGTAACGTATCTTCCGTATTTTCTTTCCTGGATCATTTTGAGCGGTATCCTGATCAAGTTCCTTTCTCCTGGCTCTTCTGCCAACAGTCCCGGCTTGCTGAATAATCTATTGCTGAGATTGGGCTTCATTAAAGAACCTGTTTACTTCTTGGGCAGCAACAGCACCTTCCGCCAAACCATGGTGATCAGCGACGTGTGGAAAAACTTTGGATACAACACGATCGTGTATCTGGCTGCGCTGACTGGCATTGATCCCACACTGTATGAAGCCTCCGCCATTGATGGCGCGGGCCGCTGGAAGCAGACGCTGCATGTGACCATCCCCGGCATCGCACCTTTCATCATCCTGATGACGGTGCTGGCTATCGGCAACGTGCTCAGCGCGGGCTTTGACCAGATATTCAACCTGTATAACCCTGCCGTCTATGCCACCGGCGATATCATTGATACGCTGGTGTACCGCCTGGGCATGGAGAATATGCAGTTCTCTCTGTCGGCTACCATCGGCCTTTTGAAATCTGTTGTATCCTGCATCCTGGTGCTCACCAGCTATAAGCTGGCGGATAAGCTGGCCGGATACCGCATTTGGTAAGAAAGGAGGAAGGAAACATGGAAAAGAAATTGATCATCAGCTCAGCAAATAAGATCAAAAAAACGCCGCAGAAAATCATTTTCGATATTTTCAATTTCATCATCATTTCTTTCCTCACCATCAGCTGTATTGTGCCCATCCTGAACGTGCTGGCCTACTCCTTCAGCTCCTCCCAGGCCATTGTGGAAAACCGCGTCACCATCCTGCCGGTGGAATTTACCACCCAAGCCTATGAGTATGTGCTCAAGGACTCCCGCTTCTGGCGCTCCATGGTGGTGACGCTGGAGCGCGTGGTGCTGGGTGTGCCGCTGAATGTGATCATGATCGCCCTGGTAGCCTATCCTCTGTCCAAATCCGAGCAGCGCTTCCCTGCCAGAAAGTATTACGTGGCTTTCATGCTGTGCGTGATGCTGTTCAGCGGCGGCATGATGCCCACCTACTTCATTGTGTCGAAAACGGGATTGATCGACACCCTGGCTGCTTTGATCCTGCCGGGAGCCGTGCCCATCTTCAGCTGTATCGTGCTGATGAACTTTTTCCGGGGCGTGCCGGAGGAAATCGAGGAATCCGCCCGGCTGGACGGCGCGAACCCGCTGCAGATCCTGGTGCGGATTTATCTGCCCATTTCACTTCCCTCTATCGCCACCGTGACCCTTTTCGCCCTGATCGGCCATTGGAATGCCTGGTTCGACGGCCTGAT
Organism: uncultured Eubacteriales bacterium; assembly: GCA_902781945.1. Taxonomy (GTDB): domain Bacteria; phylum Bacillota; class Clostridia; order Christensenellales; family Aristaeellaceae; genus SFMI01. Next base: position 8,220 of record CACZLE010000043.1, read on the forward strand.
CTATTCCAACCATACCACCAACTATCCCATGCAATCCTATCTGCGCACCATCGTAGTATCCACCACCGACGCCATGCAAAACGCGGACATCGATACCATCCTGGCGCTGCTCAACGTGAACGAAACCAATATGCAGTCCGCCCAGATATTCATTTCCATTATCCCATTGATGATCGTCTACCCCTTCCTTCAGCGATATTTCACCAGCGGCCTGACCGTCGGCAGCGTGAAGGGCTGATAAGCACCATACGCCCATTACAGGAGGTCAAAACGTGGAGCATTCTCAAGTTTTGCTGAACAAACAAACCTACCCGCTGTATGTGGGCGGAAGAAGAGACCAAGCCTTTGAAGATTGGGACGAAAAAGGCAGCAGTGTGCTGCTTCAGGCAAGCGTCGTATCGGATCGGTACGGCGCTGCCGATTTATGTTGGCAGATTCAGGATACAGCTATCGCCGATTTTGACAGAACGGAAAACACGATACCTACAAGCCGCCGGGTACGCGCCAGGAGAACAGGTGTCACAAAAGTGACGGTGGCTTTGCCGGATGGCGCGGAAGCATCCTGTGTTCTTACTGTGATTGATTCCTATGCCCGCCTGACCACAGCGGCCATCGAGCTGAATACCGATCGGCTGATCCTTGCCCCGGGAAAAGAAACCCGGCTTCTCCCCATCCTATATCCCAAGGATTTATTTGAGAACGGTATGCTGAACCCGGCGCTTACCTGGGAAAGCGACAATGAGAAAGCCGTATCAGTGCGGGATGGTGTGGTGCATGCGCTTTCCTGCGGCGAAGCTAATATCACCGTTCGCACCATAGATACCGGAAGAACCGCATGCTGCCATATCAAGGTGCTGAATGATGAGAACGTCCAGGCTGAGGATTCCGATCAGATCCATGCTGTTCAGGAAATAACGGTAGGAGAATCCCTTTCTCTTCCCACCGGAAACCGGGAAGTATGCTGGCGCAGCGAAAACAGGTATGTGGCTGATGTGGATTCTCATGGGGCTGTGTTTGCCGCCGCTCCTTCCCTTCAGCAGACGGTGGGCAATCATGGTTTGGATATCAAAGAAATACCGGAACCCGTTACCGTTTTTGCCACGCAGATTCACGGCGGCGCTGTGACGCGGTATCCCATTCTGGTGCGTCCTGCAACCCTGCCCTGCCACAGCGTCACTATTTTCCCTGATACGCTGAATCTGCCTATTGGCAAGTCTGCTGTATTGGAGGCCATCTGTGACCCGCTTGTGCAGGATCGAAGAGTCCTATACTGGGAGAGCAACGATTCTCAAGTATTATCCGTAACGCCAATTGAAAACACAATCTATGGCGCAGCCCGAGCCCGCGTCACTGCGCTGCTTCCCGGTAAAGCCGCTGTGACAGTTTCTTATCAGGGAAAAAAGAGTACATGCACAATCATCATAACGGAACAAGCGGAACGCGTTTCTCAAATCATTTTGCCGGAACAAACGGAAATGGAAATCGACCAGGTACTTTCCCTGAATCCATCCATCCCCGGCCATCCTGCAAACCCCAGGCTGCATTGGCTGTCCGCCAATCAGACAATCGCCACCGCTGACCGGGAGGGAACGATTCAGGGTTATGCCGAAGGAAGCTGCGACGTATATGCCTTTGCGGATGATTCCCTGTTGGAAGAACAAAAACAAATCCTGGAAAACATTCGGAAAAAGGGCGAAAAAAGAATCAGCTTGGAAACGATCGCTGCTTTAACGGACGGCACAATATGTACTATCTGCGAGGTGCAGGTTCAGGGCGGGAAGGATGTGCTTCGGAATATCCATGTTGTGCCGGAAGCTATCACCGACCATTCCATCCTTGTTCTGTGGAACCGTGCTGCACTGAACCGGGTGCCCGCCTTCGATCATTACCGCGTTTCTGTCAACGGAAAGGCAGTTGCTAAAACCCAAAACTTGGGCTGGCGTTTCGATTCTCTGCTGCCTGAAACGGACTATCATTTCACTGTGGAAGTCATCAGCAAGGATGGGACTGTGCTGGCCGCATATTCGCTTTCGGCGGAAACCAAGCCCGCTTCCCCGTTGGTCAATGTGATGGATTTCGGCGCTTTGGGAGATGGCAGCACGCTGGATACCGTTTTCATTCAACGGGCGATCAATGCTTGCCCGGAAAACGGCACGGTGCTGCTGCCGGAAGGACATGTATTTCTCAGTGGCGCGCTTTTCTTGAAAAGTCACATGACCTTTCAGGTAGACGGCGTTTTGCTGGGCAGCACCGATCCCAAGGATTATCCCCGGATCATCACCAAATGGGAAGGATGGCGGCGGCTGGAGCAAGGCGCGGCGGATTGGGATAACAGCACCGAGACCCTACCGGACAATCACTGTCCCCATTCTTCCCTGCTGAACGCAGGTGGCTATGCCGAAGGAGAAAACAGCGGACTGGGGCCTTATACAATAGAGAATTTAACCATTTGCGGAAAGGGACAGATCAATGCCAATGGCTTCGCCCTGGCTTATAACGAGGGCCCCAACCGCAATACTGCCCGGGTGGCCTCCGTTCCCTATCCCATCCAGGACGCTTCCTCCCGGGGCTCCGCCATCCGCATCCACAACGGAAAAAATATCTATCTGTACGATGTGCAGGTGGCCTACGCTCCCGGCTGGACGGTGCATCCCATCTACTGCCAGCATCTCACCTGCGATGGCATGGAGATCGTCTCCCAGGGAGATGGAGATATCGGTCTAGGGACGGATGTGCTGAACTGCGGCCACATCTTCAATGGCGACGGCATCGACCCGGAAAGCTGCGTCCATGTGAACCTATTCAACATTCTGTTTACTACCGGCGACGACGCGGTGGCGATCAAATCCGGCCGGGGCAGGGAAGGAAATGAGTTGGACAAGCCGAATGGATACATACGGGTGACGGACTGCCAATCCATCTGGTCCCTGGGCGGCTTTGGCACGGGGAGCGAAACCGCCGCCGGGTCCCACGATCTGCTGTTTCAGAATCTATGGATTTCCGGCATTCTGGTCAGCGGTATCTGGCTGAAAACCAATCCCTTCCGGGGCGGCGTGACCGAGCATATCCAGGTGCGGGATGTGTGGGCGGAGAAATGCAATTCTCCCGTGTGGATTTACCACGGCTACAGCATCCAGCGGGTGCAGTTCAATCCCTCTCTGCGTCCGCCCATTGTGCGCCATCTCGCCTTTGAAAATGTGCATGGGGACGCCAGCAACGAGCTGGGCTTCCGTCTGGAAGGAGAACCCGCCCTGCCCATTCAGGATGTACAATTGATCCATGTATCCGCCGGGGGCAGGGAAAACCGAATCTCATTCTGTGAAAACCTGACGATCACGGAAGGTGAAAAGCGATGACTGAAAACACGTTTGCGCGTCCGGATATATCTTTTCGCAGCCTGCCCTTCTGGAGCTGGAATTGCAGGGTGACAAGAGAGCTAATCGACCGGCAGCTGCCTATTTTCAAAGAAATGGGCTTTGGCGGCGTGACCATCCACGCCCGGCAGGGGCTGGACGTGGAATACCTGAGCGAAGAATATTTTTCTTTGGTCAGCTATACCATCGCCCGCTGCAAGGAATTGGGGCTGCGCTGCTGGCTGTATGACGACGATAAATTTCCCTCCGGCAGCGCGGGAGGAAAGGTGACGAAGGGGCATCCCGAGTTCCGAGGCCGGTATCTGCTGCTGACTGAAAAGCCGGATAATGGATACGTGGCGGCATACGCCCTGTTTTTTGAAGGCAATGCACTGAAAGAATATCGCAGGCTAATGAATGAACAGGAGATCGACGCGGCCCGCCAGGCGGGCGGCGTGATCCGCTATGCCTATATGAAGCTGATCAATAAAGAAGCCTGGTTTGAGGATGAAGCCTACGTGGATACCATGAACCCGGAAGCGACGAAAGAATTCATCCGCCTGACTCATGAAGCCTTTTATGCCCGGAACGGGGCGGACTTTGGCGCAACCGTGCCCGCTATCTTCACCGATGAACCGCGCATTGGCAAGCAAAAGCAGATCAGCGCCGCCCTATCCCACGAGGATGTGATCCTGCCCTATAACGATTATTTCGCCGCCTGCTATCAGGCCCGCTATGGGCAGGACCCCTTGGATATTGTGCCGGATTATATCTGGGACAGGCCGGACGGCGCTGCCCTTCAAAACCGATACCGCTACCGGGACACCACAGCGGAATGCTTTGCCACTGCCTATATGGATGAAATTGCGTCCTGGTGCAGGGAACACAGAATCGCCATGACGGGCCACGTGCTGGGGGAAGAAACCCTGGGCAGCCAGGCCATGACTGTGGGCGAATGTATGCGCGCCTACCGCCGGATGGACATTCCCGGCATCGACATCCTGTGCGACTTTCACGAATTCAGCAACGTCCTCCAGGCCGCCAGCGTTAGCCATCAATTTGGACGGGAGGGCGTAGCCAGCGAATTGTACGGCGTGACCCATTGGGACTGCGATTTCAAGACCTTCAAGCTGCAAGGGGATTGGCAGGCCGCCCTGGGCGTCACCCATCGGGTGCCTCATTTGAGCCACATGAGCCTGGGCGGCGAAGCCAAGCGGGATTGGCCCGGCTCCATTTTCTTTCACGCGCCTTGGTATCGGGAATTTGGGCTGATCGAAGATCATTTTGCCCGGCTGAATAGTGTTTTAAGAAAAGGCAGACCCGTGGTGCGCATCGGCGTTATTCACCCCATCGAATCCTATTGGCTGCGTTTAGGGCCGGAAAATACCACGGCGGCAGCGCGCAAAAGCATGGACGAGGCCTTCCGCAGTCTCACAGAAAAGCTGCTGTTCCGGCATTTGAATTTCGATTTTCTTTCCGAATCCCTGCTGCCGGATTTATACAAGGATGAAGGGGATGATCTTTTGCACGTGGGCCCGAAGCACCACTCTGAACGCGCTGGAGAAATTTCATCGGCAGGGCGGGGACATCTATTTCCTGGGGGATGCTCCTTCCTTGGTGGACGCAGTTCCCAATGAACGAGCGGAACGTTTAGCAAAGAAAAGCGTTCACGCAAAGGATATTGACGCGCTGTGCGTCCAATTAGAAAAGCACCGGACTGTTTCCATTGAAAACGAAGCGGGAGAACAGGCGGACAACCTGCTTTATCAATTGCGGCAGGACGGGCAGGACAAATGGCTGTTTATTTGTCATGTATACAAAACCGAATCCGAGCAACCGGAAAAAATCAAAATTACCCTGCCGGGCTGCTATGCGGTGGAAGCCTATGATACCCTGAACGGAAAAACAGAGCAGACAGCATACCAAACGATTGATAATCAAACAATCATTTTCTATCCCCTGTACGGGGAGGACAGCGTTTTGTTCCGCCTGACCCCGGGGCGGAAAAGCTTCCGCTCATTGGCAGAAAAAGATGAAAGCCATTTTGAAACAATAGCGAAAATCAATTTGATCAAAAGCTTTGACCGTCGGGAACCCAACGCGCTGCTGCTGGACTTTGCGGCCTGGCAAATAGAGGATGGAGAAATCCACCCAACCCAGGAAATCCTGCGGGCGGATAATGCCATCCGCGCGGAATTGGGTTACTTCCCCCGGAACGAACGCATTTGCCAGCCTTATCACATGGCCGACACTCCGGCGAAAAAGGTGACTTTATATTATACCATCCATTCCCATATCAAGGTGTCGGCGCGTCTGGCCATCGAGGAGCTTTCCGCCTGCCGGGTCTGGCTGAACGGCCAGGAAGCGGACAGAACCGTGCGGGGTTATTATGTGGACCCCGCGCTGTCCGTGATTGATCTTCCGGCATTGCAGCCGGGTGAAAATCACCTTCGGGTAGAAGTTCAGTTCAGGCAGAAAAGCAACCTGGAGCCCCTCTATCTGCTGGGGGATTTCGACGTAGTTTTTGAGGATGCAGTTCCCTGGATCACTGAAAAAAGCCCAGTTCTTTCCTGGGGCGATATCACAAAACAGGGCATGCCTTTTTATACCGGCAATCTGATCTATTCTTTTTCTGTTGACATACCAGAAACGGCGGAATACTTCGTGCGCGTTCCCGCCTTCTCCGCGCCTGTCCTGAAAGTGTGGGCCGATGACCGGGAAGGAAGCTTGGTCGCTTTCTCTCCCCATCGGGCCAGCCTGGGTGTTATGGAAAAGGGAAAACATACCATTCATATCTGCCTGTACGGCAACCGCTTCAACGGCTTTGGCACCCTGCACAACGCGAACACAAATTATACCTGGTACGGCCCCGATTCCTTCCGCACCACAGGGGAGAACTGGACGGACGGCTATTGCCTGCGGCCCGTGGGTATCATGACCCCGCCTGAAATCCAGAAAAAGGAGGAGCAGCCATGAGCCGGACAATCATCCATCTGAATCAAAACTGGCTGTTTGCCAAGGAACGGGATTTACCGATTTTTGATTCGATCCCTCCTTTTCAGGGAACCACCGTTGACCTGCCCCACACCTGGAACGCCCAGGACGGTTCGGACGGCGCGCCGGGTGGTATTCCGAATTACGACCGCACACGGGCCTGGTATCAGAAAAAGCTTTATATAGACCCCGCATTGAATGGGGAAAAACTGATCCTGAATTTTGGCGCGGTGGGAACGGCCTGCGAGCTCTATGTGAATGAGCTGCAAGTTCCTTTTGCCACATACGATCTATACGGATTGGGCCACCCCATCGAATACCGCCATCGGGGCGGGTTCAGCGGTTTCCGGTTCGACGTAACGGAGTTTATCCGCTGCGGAGAGGATAATTACATCGCCGTGCTGGTGGATAATACGAAGGTGCCGGAAATTGCTCCCCTGAACGGGGACTTCAACTGCCAGGGCGGGCTGTACCGCGGGGTGAGCCTGATCGCGGCTGATCCGGTTCATTTTGACCTCAACGATGATGGTACGGACGGCGTTTTCATTACCGCACAAAAAGTCGATGATTCAAGCGCAGATTTTCATGTGGACGCGCGGGCAGTCATCGTCAATGACAGCAAAGATACAAGGACAGTTACGGTTCGGTTTTCCCTGGAAGAACCTTCTCGATTTGACGTGCCGGACCATCCCTATATCAAGCGGTACCTGCGTTTTGATCCTGAAAGCATGTACACTCCCGGCGGACGCACCGTGCAGGATTTTTCGGCGACGGAAATGACCCTGGCTCCGGGTGAACGCAGGGAATACCGCCAGGAAATATATGTGCAATTCCCTCGCTTATGGCAGGGCTTGGATGATCCTTACCAATACACAGTCAAAGGGCGGATCACACAAAACGATACAGCCTTGGATACCTGGGAAACCTTCATCGGCTTCCGTTCTTATCAGATGCCCACGCCCCAGGTGACTGAAACCGGGGAAATCACCGGCGGCGGGTTTTATCTGAATGGGAAACAATATCTGCTTCACGGCGCATGCAAGCATCAGGATTGGGGCCGGGGTGAAAACGCGCTGGGCTATGCCATCGGTGAAAAAGAAATGCTCTCCGACGCGGCAAATATCTATGAATCCGGTCTTTCCTTCCTGCGCCTGGCGCATTACCAGCACAGCAATGAAGAGATTGATTTATATGACCGGCTGGGGATCTGCGTCTGGAGCGAGGTGGGTGTGGTGGATGAAATCATCTCGCCTGCCGATCCCAATTATAAAGCCTTCATGGCCGTCACCCAGGCGCAGCTGACGGAACTCATCAAGCAGCAGTATCATCATCCGTCCATTCTGGTGTGGGGTCTGGGTAATGAGCTTCGCCGGGAAATGACGGGAGACTTTCAGCGCGCAGCCGGGGATGATCCTGACAGCCAGGATTTGGCAGCCGATTACCATCGGCGCATGAACGCGTTAGCGCACGACCTGGACCCTACCCGCAAAACCACCTATGCGGCTTTCTGCCTGTTTCATCGGACCCAGGATTGGGAAAGCGACAGCGCTTCCATGAACCTGTACCCTTACTGGTACGTGAACGGTATGGAAAAATGGTATATGCACGAAAGCAGCATGGAAGGCATCATGACGGCGGATTTCCATGCACTCAAGGGAATGCAAAGCATGAAGCCGCTGGGGATTTCTGAATATGGCTGCGGCGGCGAGGTGGGTTTCCTGCGTCCCATGGAATCGGACGGAACAGTTACTGCGGGAACAGATTATCCCGATTGGCAATGGTCTACTACCTTTCAAGCGTATCTTCATGAAAAAATTTACGATGAAATCGTGCACAAGCTGCCCTGGATTTGGAGCAGCGCCTTGTGGCAGATGTTCGATTCGGCTTCGGATAAAAAGCAGGGCGGGCTTCCCGGCACCAATGACAAGGGCCTGATTTCCTTTGACCACCAAACCAAAAAGGACGCTTTTTATTTCTATAAAGCCAATTGGAACCGTTTTGAGCCGTTCATTCATATCGTTGCCGCAGAAAACATGGATGTGGTGCGGGCATACTCCAATTATCGCCTGCTCCAATTGTATGTGGATGATGTGCCCTTTGGAGAACCGGTTTCAGACGCGCATCCGGATTCTCCTGTTCCCGGCGGCATGGGGATCTTCCTTTGGAGAAATGTGAAAAAAGGAAGAATCAGAGTTCAAGGTAGGATGTAATACGAAAGGGATGGGGGAAATGAGTCATTTTATTCTTTCAGCATCAACAAACATTTTTACAGAAGAGAAGAGCCAGCCTGTACAAACCGCCGTCAAAATATTGAGCCGGGACATGAATGAGATTCTCATGAAGAAAGGACCGGAAAACGCCATTCAGGTGAGGATTGATCCAGCGCTGGGAGAAGAAAACTATACCGTACAGGTATCCGCCGATGCAATCACCGTTCAGGGAGGCGACGCGCTAGGCGCAGTCTATGGACTTTTGTCCATCAGCCAGCGCTGTCTGGACGTCCAGCCTCTGGACTGGTGGATGCAGAAAAAGCCTGCGCAGAAGGAAACGGTTTCTGTTCCCTGTGGGGAATGGCGGTCACCTGCCTATGCCGTGCGCTGGCGGGGCTGGTTTGTGAACGACGAAATCCTGTTTACCGGCTGGCACATTGAGGAATCCGCCCGGGAAGCCACCTGGCAGCGGGTATTTGAAACCATCCTGCGCTGCGGGGGCAATATGGTCATTCCGGGCACGGACCGGCAATTTGACGGAGAAAAGCTGAACGAAACGGCATTGAACATGGGCCTTTGGCTGACACAGCATCATTCCGAATTGTTGGGAGCCAGGATGTTCGGCAGGGTCTATCCCGAACTGCAACCCTCCTATGTGCTCCATCCTCAGGAGTTTGAAGCCCTGTGGGACGAGGCTGCCCGGCGCTGGGCCGGAAAAAAGATCGTCTGGGCTGTTGGATTCCGGGGCCAGGGCGACATGGCTTTTTGGCATAACGACCCGGCCTTTGATACCGACGAAAAGCGCGGAGCTTTCGTGAGTCGTATCATCCGTCGGCAAATGGAGATCGTGCGCCGTTACACCCCGGACGCCGTTTTCTGCACCAATCTGTACGGCGAAATGATGGGTTTGTATCGGCAGGGTTTTTTGCAAGTGCCGCAGGATGTGATCAAGGTCTGGGCGGATAACGGCTTTGGCAAAATGGTATCCCGTCGTCAGAACAATCTGAATCCCCGCACTGATGCCATGCCTGCGGAAAACGATCCTGGAGAAAACGGCATCTATTATCATGTCAGCTTTTATGATCTGCAGGCCGCCAATCATATCACCATGCTCCAGGTGCCGCCGGAAAGCGTGGTGCTGGAGCTGGAAACCGTGCTGACCCACGGCGCGAAGGCCTACTGGAACATCAATGTGGGCTGTATCCGGCCCCACGCCTTCATGATCGACCTGATCAGGCGTCTTTGGCAGGATGGTATCTGCGATGTGCAAACCGCCGCCAAAGATTTTGCGAATCGGTATTATGGCACAGCAGACGCCTCCCTGCTGACCGATTACGCCAAGGCAGCCATGCCTTACGGCCCCAATGCCGACGATTTGGCAGGTGACCAATTCTATCATTTTACCTTGCGCAGCCTGGCTCATGCGTGGATTGCGGGACAAACCGACCAGCCTGTCCGGTCCTTGCTGTGGGTGTCTGATTGGGAATCCTTTGAGGTGCAGACAAAGCATATCGCCGATCTGGTACAGCCGGGCATTGCCTCCTGGCGAAATTATCAGCAGAAAATCGAAAGGACGGCTTTCACCTTATCTGCGGAAAACGCCCAACGGCTTCGGGATACCCTGGGCTGCATGGCAGCGATCCATCAATGCGGGTGCGAAAGCCTGTATGCATTCTGCCAGGCCATTTTGCACGGGATGAAAGAAAATGGACTGCAAGCCTATCTGTGGACGGACGCCGCCCTGCAATGCAATCGAAAAGCGGCATTTGCCATGGACGCTGCCTGCCACGGACGCTTTGCCCATTACTATGATAACGATTGCTTTGTGGGCGTGCGGCTCACCAGCCAAGTGCTGGAGAACGTGCGGGGATGGCTCAGGCTCCGGGGCGATGGGTCGCTGCTGTACGATTGGGAAATGGAGTACCTGATCCCCGTGGAGCGGCATCCCCTGCTGCAAACCCATCGCACCGTACAGATGAGCGACGAGGAGCTTTGCAAGCACATGCGGGGCGAAATTAGCCTGCAAATCTTATAAAGGAGTCATTGCCATGCATACACAGGATTTCTTTCCGGACGGAACCCCTATAAACCATTGGTTTTATGAAACACAAATGCCGAAGCTTACGGATTTTAAGCGCCCATATTCCCTTTCTGATTACGGGATTGCTGCGGACGATCAGCTGCATACTGCCGAGATCCAGGGTTTGATCGACCACATTCATGCGGAGGGCGGCGGTGTGCTGGTGGTTCCCCAGGGCACCTATCGCACCGGCGCGCTCTTTTTCCGTCCCGGCGTGCACCTGTATGTGGCGGAGGGCGGCATGCTGCTGGGCAGCGATGATGTGACGGATTATCCTGTATTGGAAACCCGGATGGAAGGTGAAACCTGTCAATACTTAGCCGCATTGATCAATGCGGATGCCTGCGATGGCTTTACGATGTTCGGCCCCGGCACCATCGACGGCAACGGTTTGCGCTCCTGGAAAGCCTTTTGGCATCGGCGGGCCTGGAACCCCAAATGCACCAACAAAGATGAACAGCGTCCGCGCCTGGTCTATATTTCCAACAGCCGTCATGTGACAGTGGCGGGGCTGCACCTGCAAAACGCGGCTTATTGGACAAATCATCTGTACCGGTGTCAATATGTGAAATATCTGGATTGTACCATTGATTCGCCCTATGTGCCTGTCAAGGCCCCCAGCACCGATGCCATTGACTTGGACGTTTGCGCCGATGTGCTGGTCAAGGGCTGCGATATGCATGTCAATGATGATGCTGTGGTACTCAAGGGAGGCAAAGGGCCCTGGGCGGATCGGCAGCCTGAAAACGGTATGAACGAACGCATTCTGATTGAGGATTGTCATTACCGGTTCAGCCATGGATGTCTCACTTTGGGCTCGGAGGCCGTTCATTGCCGCAACGTGATTTTACGCCGGATTACGGTGGATTTTGCCGAAAACCTGCTGTGGCTCAAATTCCGCCCTGATACGCCCCAGCTGTTTGAATATATCACGGTGGAGGACGCCCGGGGAACGGTGGATAATTTCCTGCATATTCATCGCTGGACGCAGTTCTACGATCTGAAAGATCGTAAGGATAAGCCGGCCTCTATTGCGCATCACATTACCATGCGGCGCTGTCAGGTGAAATGCGGAACCTATTGTCAAGCGCCGGAGGACATGACGGAATATAAGCTTTCTGATTTTTCGTTGACAGAAAATCAGGTTCAATGGGAGAATAAAGGTAATGACTCTTGGCTGAAGTGAAAACATATGCGCAAAGGAGACAATCCCATGGAAAAAAGTACTCACTTGGATCATATCACGTTGGGCGTTTGCTATTATCCCGAGCAATGGCCACGCGAAATGTGGCAAAGTGACTTGCTCCGCATGAAAGCCCACGGCATTAAAACCGTGCGGGTATTTGAATTTGCCTGGAGCGTAATTGAACCAAAAGACAATAAATGGGATTTCTCACTATTTGATGATTTCCTTGCCCTGGCTAATGAAGATCATATGCAGGTGATTCTGGGTACCCCTTCCGCTACACCGCCAGCCTGGCTGCCCCATGCGCATCCCGAGGTGCTGAATGCAAAAATGGATGGCACGCTGTACCGCCATGGACACCGTCGGCATTATAATTACAATTCGCCTGTTTATCGGCAATATGTGAGCCGCGTGGTGGAAAAGCTGGCCCAGCGGTACGGCGATCATCCCGCCGTGATCGGCTGGCAGATCGATAATGAGCTGAACTGCGAAACCAATGTGTTTTATTCCCAGGCAGACCATGACGCCTTCCGTACATGGCTGAAAAAGCGTTTTGGTACGCTGGAAGCTTTGAACGACGCCATCGGCGGGCGCTTCTGGAGCCAGAGCTTTTCGGCTTGGGAGGAAGTGTTTTTGGAGCGGCCCGTGGTGGGCCGGGGCAATCCCCATCTGTCTTTATTAGAAAAAGAATTCATTTCGGACAGCGCCATTTCCTTTGCGGATATGCAGGCGCAGATCCTGAGAAAACACATTGGCCATCGCTTCATTACAACCAACGGGATGTTCGGGCATCTGAAAAATGACGAGCTGACCAATCAGGTGTTGGATTTTTACAGCTACGATAATTATCCTAACTTCGCCTACGGCCAAAGCGGCATCAACGGCGGGAATGGCGGCGATATGAAGGATCGCGCCAGTTCCTATGCGCTGAGCGCCGTGCGGGGATTCTCACCCAATTTTGCCATCATGGAACAGCAAGCTGGAGCGCATGGCTGGGATCATGCCATGCTCAGCCCCATGCCGCTGCCGGGACAAATGCGGCTGTGGACGATGCAGGCCATTGCCCACGGAGCGGATTATGTCAGTTATTTTCGCTGGCGCACCGCTGTCTTTGGCACAGAAATCTATTGGCATGGCATTCTGGACTACGACAACCGGGACAATCGCCGCTTAAAAGAACTGGGAGAAATCTATCAGGACATTCAAAAAATACAGGATATGGCGGGAGCAAAATATCAGGCAAAGGTGTTGCTGCTCACTGATTGGCTGAACGATTGGGATGGGGAACGGGATCAATGGCACGGCCCCATGGCGTACCAATCCAATCAGGCCATTTTCGCAGCCTCTCAGCACACCCACACGCCGTTGGATATCAAGCCCTGGAATGATGCCATGACACCCGAAGCGCTGGTGGCTTATCAGCTGATATTTCTGCCTCATGCAGCGATTCTGACGGAGAAAATGGCCAATGTGTTGAAAGCCTACTGTGAAGCAGGCGGTAAGCTGGTCTTGGGAGCGCGAACCGGCTACAAAGACGAATTCGGTCGGTGCCTGACAGTGCCCATGCCGGGATATGCCGCCGAAGTATGCGGTATGACAGTGGAAGAGTATTCTCTTCCCCGGCCGGATGAAACAGCAATGCTTGCCTGGAACGGCAAAACATACCCTGTTACCGGCTTCCAGGAAAGCATGATTCCCCAGGATAGCCAAGCCATCGCTTATTATGATTCCGGCTGGCTGCAAAATAAAGCCGCTCTTTGCGAAAAACGCTATCCAAACGGCGGCTGCGCCTGGTATGCTGGCACCGGATTTTCGGAATCGTTGTCGGAAGCGTTTTTCATCTCAGCAGGCGCGGCCCATCCTTATTCACAAATCGTCGATTGCCCGCCTCAGGTTGAATTGGCAGTTCGTTCCAACGGAAAAGAAGATTGGCTCATTCTGCTGAATTACGCCCAGCAGCCCCAGCCTATCCATGTTGACAAAGAATTCGTTCCCGTTCTGGGCGGAATGGATTTCCTGCAACCTCTTGGAGTGAGTATTTGGAAAAGAAATTCATGATTCGAATTTCCATTTATTTATAGCATTGCAATCAAAAAAGCCGCCTCCTAAGAAGCGGCTTTCTTGTTATCCGTAAATCAATTCTGCCAGGATGATTTCTTCCGCGCGCTGCCGGATATTGTTCATCCGACCAACCCAGGACATTTGATCTGTTGCTTTCAGTCTTTCATCAACACCTTCTGCTTGTGCCATCCAGAAAATGATTTGTTCCATTCTCTGTTGGCTGGTCTGATCAAATTCTGCCAGATGTCCGTATAACTTGCAGGATAGAATCAGGCGGGTGTACAGTCCAGGACGATGCTCCTGGAGATAATTCAGGCGCATCCGGCCAAAATGTCCAAACGATGTTTTATCTGTTGCGGACAATTGCAGATCCGGGAAATAATAGTCTCCATGCAAAGTGTAATTCAGGCCGTTCCTGGCATCATGAATGGTGGTGGGCAGGTCAATGTTGGCTTTATTGTTCTGTTTCATCTGATTTTCCTCCGTTTGTATGAATATACTTGACGAAAATCATTCAGCAGGAGCCAAGCCAATGCCACAACCATGCCACAACCGGATTAGCACGCATTATCACAGTTTGGTAATTTAGTAACAGAAATGTTAGACTTATTAATACTAGATTTGGTATAACATTACTAGATTTCAGACTTCTCCCGGAGTTCAAATCTCTTCTTCTTCACTAAGCAAAAAAGCGTCCCATGCGGGCGTTTTTTGTTTCTCATAGATGGATTTGAACAGAGCCGCGGACAGCCTTTGCCCGCAGGCAGGACCCGGGCGTGCTATGACATGGGTGAAATCAAGCAAGGAGGACGCCCCATGGAGATCAAAACCAGCTCCTGGATCACGGCGCGGGATACCGGCGATGTTTGTCTGGCATTCCGCAGGCGGTTTGCCGCAGATAAAACGATTGATAAAGCCGAGTTGCAAATCACCGCCCTGGCGGTGCTGCGTGCGGGCGATGAAGCGGGCGAAGCGAAGCTGACGGTGTCTGCCGAGGGCTTGGAAAATGCTGAAATCCGCCTGCAAGTGAAAGAGAACGCGGCGGGGGCGTACCATTATTAAAAGAAAACGCCGGATCGGGCAAGCTGCCCGATCCGGCGTTGGATTTCAGGGATGATCAGTTTTCCGCGCCCACGGAGACGATGCGGCCCTGGCCGTAGGGATTCTCATAGCCCTCGCCCACGACGCCGCCCAGGGTGCCGGTGATGTAATCAATCAGCACCTGGTTGTCCAGCTTGACGCTCTCCTGCAGCACAGTGGCGCCCTCAAACATGGTGTAGCCGTCGCCCTTGTCCAGCAGCTGATAGTCGTGGGAAACGACCTTGTACAGCTTGGCGGGGTCGATGGGCTCGCCGGCCACCAGCACGTTGCGCACGCGGCGCTCCACGCCTTCCTGCATGCCGGTGAAGAAGCCGTGGTCGTCCTGGGTGCAGGGGCTGGGGATGGTGGCGTCAAACTCGAAGGTCAGGCCGGCCACGTGATCGAAGCCGCCGAACTCGCCGGGCATGGCGTGCACGGACCACTCCAGGGCGTCCAGCACCTGCTGGCCGGTGGCCTCGATGACGGTCAGGCTGTTGCCGAAGGGATGCACCTTGAGGATGTCATTCAGGGTGATGTCGCCCTTGTTGATGGATACGCGGATGCCGCCGCCGTTGACCAGGGCGATGTCAGCGCCGCTGGACTGATCCAGATAGGCGTCGGCGCACAGGTCGCCCAGGTTGGTTTCGGTGTTGCGGATGATGCGGACGGATCTGCCGTCGTCGGTCTTGGCCACGGGATCATAGATGATCAGATCCACGGTGGTGGAGGCCACGACTTCGGCCAGCTTTTCATTCAGCACGCCGGTGGCGGCGGTCACGGCCTCGCCGGCCGCGTTCTGGATGCCCAGCATTTTGGGAGCGGCGATGGGCTGATTCCAGGAGTAGAGCTCGGAGGAGATCTGGCCGTCCTTGGTGATGGTCAGGCGGCCAATGTGGGCCAGCTTGGTGCCGCAGGCGGTGCGGACCACGTCCTGGCCGTCCTTGTTCTTCATGACCACCTGCTCGGTGTCATGGCTGTGGCCGTCCAGCAGGGCGTCGATGCCGGCGGTGTTGCCGATCACGTCCAGATACCGCCAGGGGCGGCATTCGTCCTCGTCGCCCAGGTGAGCCATGGCGATCACGTACTGAGCGCCCTCGGCGCGCGCGTCGTCCACGGCCTTCTGCACGGCGGCGTACAGGGCTTCGCCGGTTTCATCCTGCATGAAGCCATAGATGAATTCGCCCTCGTCGTTCATGAAGTACTTGGGGGTGGAGGAACGGGGGGTGGTGGGGGTGGTGATGCCCACGAAGGCGATCTTCACGCCGTCAAATTCCTTGATGGCATAGGGGGCGAAGATCAATTCGCCATCCTTGTTGAAGTTGCAGCTGATATAGGGGAAGTTGGCCTTCTGGGTCAGTTCCAGGAAGCGCTCCATGCCGTAATCGAACTCATGGTTGCCGGGGATGGCGATGTCGTAGCCCACGGTGTTCATGATGTCGATGAGGGCTTCGCCCTTGGTCATGGTGCCGATGGGTTCGCCCTGGATGGCGTCGCCGTCATCCACCAGCAGCACGTAGTTATCCTGGGACAGGCTTTCCTTGACGGCGTACAGGCCGGCGTAGCCCCAGCCCTGGTCGATGCCGCAGTGCGCGTCGCTGGTATAGAGGATCACCAGATCCTTCTGCAGCGCGGGAGCGGCCTCTTCCGCGAAGGCGGCGCAGGAGAGCACCAGCGCCAGCGCGAGGATCAAGCCAAGCAGTTTCTTCATGTTCTTTCCTCCTCAAAATATGTAGTGTGGGGAAATGAAGTATCCGTATTGATTTTAACAAAATTCAATGAAGTTTTCAATCCCCTTTCCTGGACAGAGCATGACCAAATCTGCTATAATGATAAAAAAAGAAAAATCGAAAGGAGCCCTGCCTCTATGTATATTCTGGACGATGGCATCCGTCTGAACGCCTATCTGGATATGCCCGCGGGAAATCCGCAAAAATGCCCCCTGGTCATCGTGATCCACGGCTTCACCGGCCACAGCGAGGAGCGGCACATCACCGCCGCGGCCCGCACCTTTAACGAACTGGGCTACGCCGCCCTGCGGGTGGATATGTACGGCCACGGCAAGAGCGAGGGAACCTTCCGCGATCATAACCTGTATAAATGGCTGAACAACGCCATGACCGTCATCGATTACGCCCGCAAACTGGATTTCGTCACCGATATTTATTTGTGCGGCCACAGCCAGGGCGGCATGACCGTCATGCTGGCGGCGGCCCTCAAGCACGACGTGATCAAGGGCATTTTGCCCCTTTCGCCCGCCACCATGATTCCCGAATTGGCCCGCAGGGGCGAGCTGCTGGGGCTGAAATTTGACCCCGAGCATATTCCCGACGAGCTGGACGCCTGGGACGGGCGCAAGCTGGGCGGAGACTATGCCCGCGTGGCCCAGACCATCCGCGTGGAGGAGGCCGTGGCCCGCTATCACGGGCCCGTGCTGCTGGTGCACGGCGACGCCGACGAAGCCGTGCCTATCGAGGAATCCATCCGCGCCGCCAAGGCCTACGACAACGCCAGGCTGGTGGTCATTCCCGGGGATACCCATTGCTACGACCATCACCTGGAATTGGTGCTGGGCGCCATCCGGGAATGGATGCCGAAGGTGAAGCAGTAATATGAACCGCCACTCTTCCACCCGCCGTCAAAGCCTGATGGTCGCCTTCTGCGGCATGGCGGCGGGGCTTTCCGTGGTGATCATGCTGCTGGGCGGCGTGATCCCCGCGGCCACTTATGCCGTGCCCATGCTGTGCGGCCTGATTTTGCTGCCTGTGCTGCTGGAATTCGGCCCAAAAGCCGCCTGGACAGTGTATATCGCCGTGTCCCTGCTGGCGCTGATGCTGGGCTTTGACAAAGAGGCGGCCTTTTTCTACATTTTTATGGGCTATTATCCCATCGTCAAATGGAAGATCGAACGCGTGCCCGCCAAAAGGAAAAAGCTGCTGATCAAGATCGTCCTCTTTTCCGTCTCCATGGGGCTGATGTACGGCCTGCTGGCCCTGCTGTTCCCCATGGCGGCCTTCATGCAGGAATTCCAGGAAATGGGCCTGTGGATGACCGCGGCCTTCGCGGTGATGTATCTCTTCTGCATGCTTGCTTATGACCGCCTGCTGCTGCCCCTGTCCATGATTTATGTGAACAGGATAAGGCCCAGGTTTACGTTCTTGAAATAAGAGAACGCCCCCGTAAACTCCCGTACCTCGTAAGAAAGGAAGGACGCGAATGGAAAAGAACTACGCCAGCCTGCGACAGCTGGATCACCACGAGCAAGGGGCTATCCGCGTCTATCCCAACCGGGAGGCGGACGATTATCCAGCCCATTGGCACATGAAATATGAAATCATCCTGCCCGTCAGCGAGAGCTACTCCGCCGTGGTGGACGGGCAGAGCTACGATCTGGTGCCGGGGGAGGTGCTGGTGATCCCCGCCGGGGTGGTGCATGAGATCTTCGCCCCGGATCAGGGCATGCGCTATATCTTTATGGTGGACCAGGACGTGGTGTACAGACTGGAGGGGCTGGCGGGCATCCAGCATTTCTTTTATCCCTGCGTGCACCTGCGCGCCAGCCAGGAGGACGCCGTGCTGCGGGAGGCCCGGGACTGCCTGATGCAGGCGGTGCGGGAGAGGGAAAACCGGCAGATGCTGGATCAGGCGGCCATCCAGGCCTGGATCGGGCTGTTTTTGATCCGGGTGGCCCGGTGGCTGATGCAGGGGGCCCATGCGGGACCTGACGAGCGCCGTCCCCATATGAACGAAGCCTTTCTGGATATCTGCGCCTATATCACCGAGCATTGCAACGAAAAGCTGACGCTGGAGGACGTGGCAGCCTATTCGGGGTACAGCAAATATCATTTTTCGCGTATCTTCAAGGAATACACGGGCATGAGTTTTTATGAATTCTACCTGCGCCAGCGGATGCTGCTGTGCAGGCAGCTGCTCAATGAAAAGAACCTCTCCGTCACCGAGGTGGCCAGCCGGGCGGGCTTTGGCTCCCTGGCCACCTTCAATCGGGTGTTCAAGCAGTATGAGGGCGTCACGCCCACCCAGTACCGCCAGCTCAAGCAGATCAAGGGCATGTCCACCCATCACGGACGCTGAAATTGTCAAATATTGATATAAAAACAGATAAAAAAGCCGGAAAATCAGCGGCGCCTGGCCCAGTTTTGACCAGGATGGGGGATTCTGACGGGATCGGGGCAAATAAAAATAGCAATATTTGATTAGTGTTTGTTTCTTTTTGATTAGCGAGGACAAAGGCGGACGGATACAATTAAAATAACAATCGATATTCCATGTGCGTTTTTGGGCGGCGCTTTGTTTTGCTTACGTTCGTCCGGCTGGGGTCATCGATAGAATATGCAATTGGAGGGGATCCGCGTTGAGAAGCGCAAAAGCAGAAAGCACTGCGGTTGCGGCGAAGACGAAGAAGCCCGGCGGTTTTTCCTGGAAAACCTACATGCGCAGATACGGCACGCTGTATCTGCTGCTGATCCTGCCGATCATCTTCTTCCTGGTCTTCCGCTATACGCCCATGGCCTACATCCTGTTGGCCTTCAAGAAAAATTCCATCGATCCGCCCTGGACGCTGCCCTGGGCCAAGAATCACGGCTTCCAATGGTTCATTCGGGCTTTCAGTGACGCCAACTTCATTTCGGCCCTGAAGAACACCATCTTCCTGAACCTGCTGGATCTGGTCATCGGCTCGCCCATGCCCATCATCATGGCCCTGCTGCTGAACGAATTGGCCTTCCCCAAGTATAAGCGCGTCACGCAGACGGTGCTGTATCTGCCTCACTTCCTCAGCTGGGTCATCATTTCCACCATCACGCTGCGTCTGTTTGCCACCAACGATGGCATGATCAACAAGCTTTTAGGCACAGCCATTCCCTTCCTGGGAACGGAGGGCAACTGGCGCGCCACCTACATCGTGCTGGGCATCTGGAAGGAGTGCGGCTGGAACACCATCATCTATCTGGCCGCCCTGACCGCCATCAGCCCCGAGCTGTACGAGGCCGCCGAGGTGGATGGCGCGGGCCGTCTGCGCAAGATTTGGCACGTTACCCTGCCCGGCATCCGTTCCACCATCATCGTGCTGCTGATCATGAACCTGGGCCACATCCTGGGCAGCGAATTTGACCGCCCCTTCACCCTGAGCAACAAGCTGGTGGAGGGCGCCAGCAAGACCATATCGATCTTCGTGTATGAACGCGGTATCCAGGGCAGCCAGTTTGCTCTGAGCACGGCTGTGGGTCTGTTCCAAAGCGTTGTGTGCGTGATTTTCCTGCTTATGTCCAACTCGCTGGCCAAGAAGTTCGGCGAGCGCGGTATCTGGTAAGGGGGGGCGCAGCTATGAGCAATATGACCAAAGTAAACGCCGCTCACACCAAACATCTGAAGGACGGCATGATCAAATCCAAGAGCACCCGGGCGGGCGACTGGATCATCGCCATCGTGTGCTTCGCGCTGATGCTGGTGTGCCTGCTGCCCATCGTGCACGTGCTGGCCTGCAGCCTGTCCTCCGCGGACGCCCTGGTGCGCAACGATGTATTCCTGTGGCCCAAGGGCTGGAACATCGAGGCCTACAAGACCGTATTGACCACCGAAAAATACGTGCGCAGCCTGTGGTGGACAGCCGTGCTGACCGTCGGCTGCACCCTGCTCTCCCTGGCGCTGACCATCTGCTGCGCCTATCCGCTCACCTATCCGGAACTGAAGGGCAGCAAGATCATCAACTTCCTGATCCTGTTCACCATGTATTTCAGCGCCGGCACCATTCCCTCCTTCGTGCTGCTGAATAACCTGAAGCTGCTCAATACCCCCTGGGCCCTGGTGCTGCCCAACTGCATCAGCGTGTTCAACGTCATCATCATGAGGAGCTTCTTCTTCGGCGTGCCGGACAGCCTGCGGGAGGCGGCGGAGATCGACGGCGCGGGCCCCATCCGCACCCTGGTGCAGATCTATCTGCCCCTGAGCCTGCCCGTCATCGCCACCCTGGCCCTGTTCTACGCCGTGGGCCGCTGGAACGGCTTCTCCGACGCGCTGATGTACCTCAAAAAGTCCTCCTCTGAAAAATACTGGCCCATCCAGCTGCTGCTGTACAACGTGATCAAAAACTCCACCCAGACCAGCGAGCAGGCGGCCCAGGAAGGCTTCTTCAATAACGGCGTATCCAAAACCATCCAGATGGCCACCGTTATGTTCGCCACCGTGCCCATCCTGCTGGTGTATCCCTGGCTGCAGCGCTACTTTGTGTCCGGCGTGACCATCGGCGCGGTCAAAGGGTAAAAATTCATTTTCCTCCTGTGGAGGAAAAAATGAATTTTTACAGAGCCCGCACAGAGCATAGGGCGCATGAAGCGTCGTTTGCGACAATGCGGGCAACCGGGAACTATCTTTCGTTCCTTAGGGCGGAACGCCCATAAAATAATCAAGGAGGAAATTGCAATGAAACGCATCCTGGCTCTCGTTCTCATGCTGGCTATGCTGGCCACCATCCCCACGGCCCTGGCCGCGGACGACTTTGTGGATGGCAAGTTCACCACCACCCAGCACATCACCGTCGAAGTGTTCAACCGCAACAACGACGGCGGCTCCGACCCCACCAACAACGTGTGGACTGAATACCTCAAAAAGGGCATGCTGGAAAAGTACAACATCGAAGTGGAATATGTTTCCGTGGGCCGCTGGAGCGAGGTGGACGACCTGAACAACCTGCTGGCCATCGAGGAAGCTCCCGACGTCAGCTACACCTACTCCGCCCAGACCATCCAGACCTTCGCCGGCATGGGCAAGGTTGTGGATCTGGCTCCCTATCTGAATGATTACAACGAGTACCTGGGCGATCTGAAGGCCCTGATCGGCGACGAGAACCTGTTCTATGATCTGGATCCCGCCGAAGGCACCGTGTGGATGCTGCAGGCCGCCATGCCCAACAACGGCCGCATCACCACCTTCATCCGCAAGGACTGGTGCGACAAGCTGGGCCTGGCCCTGCCCACCACCACCGAGGAATTCTACAACTGTCTGGTGGCCTTCCGCGACAACGCCGAGCTGCTGCTGGGCGCGGACGCTGACAAGATGGTGCCCTACACCACCTCCACCGATATCGGCTGGCGCAATGACCTGCTGAGCATCAGCTTCGTGGCGGAGGACGTTGATGACGATACCCTGTTCGTCTATGGCTACGACGATCGTCACCTGCTCTATCCCAGCTACAAGGAAGGCATCCGCACCCTGAACAAGTGGTACAACGAGGGCCTGGTGTGGAAGGACTTCGGCCTGTACAGCGACAGCACCGAGGAAGACAACATGATGAAGGCCGGCTATGTGGGCGCCTTCATGCACAACTGGGACTATCCTTTCCGCAACGGCGAGGACTGCATCAACCTGAACCTGCAGCGCAACGTGGGCCCGGACGCCATGTTCTATCCCGTGGATACCTTCGAGAATGCCGCCGGCATCACCCGTAAGTTCCTGGGCAGCAAGGTGGGCAGCGACCGCAAGATCTTCGTGCCCTCCACCTGCGAGAATCCTCTGGCCGCCCTGCTCTACATCAACTTCATCTCCAGCGCGGAGACCATCAAGTACCTGCAGACCGGTCTGGAAGGCACCAACTTCAACGTGACCGCGGACGGCGCTTATGAGATCCTGCCCGCCACCGGCGAATGGGTGAAGAACAGCGGCAACAACATCGACTACACCATGACCTGCAACGGCCTGTATCTGGGCGAAGCCACCGACGCCACCACGTCTCTGAGCTATCCCGGCATCCCCGCCGAGATCGTCACCCTGGCCTGCGATTATTCCAAGACCAATGGCCGCATCGCCAAGCACTACAACGTGGGCGCCATCGAGGCTGAAACTGAAGTGGGCTCCAGCCTGACCAGCAAGCGCGACGCGCTGCTGACCAAGGCCGTCACCGCTGCCGAGGCCGATTTCGATTCTGTCTTTGACGCCGGCATGGCCGATTATCTCGCTTCCGGCGGTCAGGACATCATCGACGAGCGCATCGAGAAGCTGGCCGAAGTGTATGGCGTAGAGTTCAACAAGTAAAAACCTCGCTGTCCCTGACAGCACCGGGGGAAGCGTTGCACCCAGCGCTTCCCCCTCTTTTTTCGGAAT
>CACZLE010000044.1 GCA_902781945.1 uncultured Eubacteriales bacterium
ACGGCGCACAGCGAAAACCGGCGTCAGGCCGGAGAAAATGAGTAAACTCATTTTTCCGGACTGCCGCCGGTTTTCTTATGCCCGGAAGCTCTCTTTGCGACGTTCAAGTTTCAAGCGCGGATTGTTTGTTGTTGTTTTCAAGCCGGTTCGCCCGCTGGGATGCAAGGGATGAAATCCCTTGCCGCAGGATCATAAGGGCCGCGGAGGCCCTTATCGTAATGCCCTGCCAATTTCCGTTTATCCACCTAAACGCAAAAGAACATTCCACCCTTGCATTTCCCATCCATTCTTGCTATGATAGCATCAAGCACAAAGCCATACGCAAAGGGGAGCGCCGAAATGGAGCTGAGGAGCCAAAAGCTGAGAAAGATATCGCCGGAACTGGACCCGCTGCGGCTGGGCACGGGGTGGAAAAAAGAGGACCTGGGCAAGCCCCAGATCCTGATTGAGAGCACCTTTGGAGACAGCCATCCGGGGTCGGGCCATCTGGACCAGCTGGTGGAGGCGGCCCGGCGGGGCGTGGCGGAGGCCGGAGGCCACGGGGCCCGGTATTATTGCACCGACATGTGCGACGGCGAAAGCCAGGGTACGGACGGCATCAATTACTCCCTGGCCAGCCGGGAAATGATCGCGGGCATGATCGAGATCCATCAGGGCGCCACGCCCTTTGACGGCGGCGTGTTCATCGCCAGCTGCGACAAGGGCATGCCCGGCAGCCTGATGGGCCTGTGCCGCGTGGACATTCCCGCGGTGGTGGTGCCCGGCGGCACCATGTGCGCGGGGCCGGAGCTGCTGACCCTGGAGCAGCTGGGCATGTACGCCGCCCAGTTCGAGCGAGGCGAAATCAACGAAGGCCGCCTGCAATGGGCCAAGGACAACGCCTGCCCCGGCTGCGGCGCCTGCTCCTTCATCGGCACGGCCTCCACCATGCAGATCATGGCGGAAGCCCTGGGCCTGGCCCTGCCCGGCAGCGCCCTGCTGCCTGCAGACAGTCCCGATTTGGTAGAATACGCCCGCCGGGCAGGAAAAAGGGCCGTAGAGCTGGCCTTGGAGGGCCTCAAGCCCTCGGATATCGTCACTCCGGACAGCATCGAAAACGCCATCCTGATCCACGCGGCGGTGAGCGGCTCCACCAACTGCCTGCTGCATCTGCCCGCCATCGCCCATGAGCTGGGCCTTAAAATCGACGGCGACACCTTTGACCGCCTCCATCGCGGAGCCCGGTATCTGCTGAACCTGCGCCCCGCCGGGCAATGGCCCGCCGAGTTCTTCTATTACGCGGGCGGCGTGCCCGCCATCATGGAGGAGCTGCGGCCCGTGCTGCACCTGGACGCGCTGACGGTCACCGGCAGGACCCTGGGGGAAAATCTGGAGGAGCTCCGGCAAAACGGCTTCTACGAACGTTGTCAAAAATGGCTGGATGCCGCCAACAAAAAATACGGCATCCACCTGACAAAGGGCGACATCATCCGCCCCTGGGACGATCCCCTGGGCCGCGACGGCTCCATCGCGGTACTCAAAGGCAACCTGGCCCCTTTGGGCGCGGTGATCAAGCACACCGCCTGCCCCCAGGAGATGTTCAGCGCCATCCTGCACGCCCGGCCCTTCGACAGCGAGGAGGAGGCCATCGACGCCGTGCTCCATCACCGGGTGCGGCCCGGCGACGCGGTGTTCATCCGCTATGAGGGCCCGCAGGCTTCCGGCATGCCGGAGATGTTCTACACCTCCGAGGCCATCAGCAGCGACAAAGAATTAGGCCGCGCCATCGCCCTGATCACCGACGGGCGCTTTTCCGGCGCGTCCACCGGCCCGGTCATCGGTCATTGCAGCCCCGAGGCTCAGGCGGGCGGCCCCATCGCCCTGGTGGAGGAAAACGACCTGATCCAGCTGGATGTGAAGGCCCGCATCCTGGCCATCGTGGGCGTGGACGGCCAGCGCAAAACGCCGGAGGAAATGGACCGGATATTGGCCGAGCGCAAAGCGCATTGGGAGCCCAAGCCCCGCAAATATGTCCGCGGCGTGCTGCGCATGTTCAGCGAGCACGCCGCCAGCCCCATGGAAGGGGCGTACCTGAAATTTGACAAATAAGGAGGGAACCCCATGTCCGCACCCAAGCGCATCACCCAGCCCCACGGCCCCATATTGGCCTATTATGAGGACACCGGCGTCCGGCTCATCCAGCAGGACGGCCTGTATTTCAAGGACCTGGCCCGCACGGGCGAGCTGCTGCCCTACGAGGACTGGCGGCTTCCCGCCAAGGAACGGGCGGCGGACCTGGCTGCCCGGCTGACCCCGGAGGAGATCGCGGGTCTGATGCTCTATTCCCCCCACCAGATGGTGCCGCCGCCCCCGGGCGCGCGGTTCGCGGGCACCTTTGACGGACAGGAATGGGCGCAGTCCGGCCAGGCTCCCCACGCCCTGTCCGACCAGCAGAAGCGCTTTCTGCGTCAGGACCACATCCGCCACATCCTGCTGATGGGCGTCAAGGACGCCGCCACCAGCGCCCGGTGGAGCAACGAGCTGCAGCACGAGGCCGAGCGCCTGCCCTACGGCATTCCCGTCAACCTGTCCTCCGATCCCCGCAACGGCAGCCGGGACGCCCACGCGGAGTTCAAATCCGCAGGCAGCGACGTGAGCAAATGGCCTGAGGGCGTGGGCTTCGCCGCCTGCTTTGATCCCGAGGTGGTACGCCAGTTTGCCCGGGACGCCAGCCGGGAATACCGCGCCCTGGGCATCACCACGGCCCTGGGCCCGCAGATCGACCTGTGCACCGAGCCCCGGTGGATGCGCTTCATGGACACCCTGGGTATGGATACGGCGGGCGTGCTTGAGCGCGTGCGGGCCTACTGCGACGGCATGCAGACCACGGAAGGCGCTCCCGACGGCTGGGGCCGCCACAGCGTCAACGCCATGGTGAAGCATTGGCCCGGCGGCGGCACCGGCGAAGGGGGCCGCGACGCCCATTATGCCTTCGGCGCTTACGCGGTATATCCGGCGAACAACGCCGCCGAGCACGAAAAGCCCTTTACGGAGGCCGCTTTCCACCTGGATGGCCCCACGGGCTGTGCCTCCGCCGTGATGCCCTATTACACCGTGTCCTGGAACCTGGACACCAAGTACCACAAAAACGTGGGCAACAGCTACAATACCTACCTGATCCGCGATCTGCTGCGGGAAAAATACGGCTTTGAGGGCGTGGTGTGCACCGACTGGGGCATCACCCAGGACCCCGATCCCGAGATGGACAGCTTCGGCAGCCGCTGCTACGGCATGAACGGCACCACGGAGCCGGAGCGCATGCTGACGGCCATCCTGAACGGCGTGGACCAATTTGGCGGCAACAGCGATCCCGCCCCCGTGATGGCGGCCTACCGCCTGGGCTGCCAACAGATCGGCGAGGAAGCCATGACGAAGCGCTTCCGCCAGTCCGCCGCCCGGCTGCTGGTCAATATCTTCCGCTGCGGCCTGTTTGAGGACCCCTATCTGGACCCCGAGGAATCCGCCCGGGTGGTGGGCTGCGAAGAATTCTGCCGTCACGGCGAGGAAGCCCAGCGCCGCAGCGTGACATTGCTTAAAAACAAGGGCGTGCTGCCCCTGAAAGAGGGCCTTAAAATCTATGTGCCCATGCGGCACGTGGGGCCCTCCAAGAGCTTTTTCCGCCAGGACGTGCCCGCCCGGGACATCGATCCCGTGCCGGAGGAGGTCATCGCCCGCTACGGCGTGCGCGTGAATACCCCCGAGGAGGCCGACGCGGCCATCGTGTTTGCCGAAAGCCCGGCCTGCAACCCCTATTCCAAGGCGGACCGGGAGGCCGGCGGCAACGGCTATCTGCCCATCACCCTGCAATATCGGCCCTATACCGCCAAAACCGCCCGGGAAGTGAGCATCGCGGGGGGCGATTTCCGGGAGGATTTCACCAACCGCAGCTATCGCGGCAAGACCAACATCGCCTACAACGAAAGCGACCTGGACAACATCCTCTGCTGCCGCCAGGCCATGGGATCGAAACCCGTCATTGTGGTGGAAACCCTGGCCAACCCCATGGTGGTGGGCGAGTTTGAAGCCCAGGCAGACGCCCTGCTGGTGGATTACGGCGTCTCCCGTCCCGCCGTGCTGGACGTGATCTTTGGCCGCTATGCGCCCCGGGGCCGCCTGCCCTTCCAGATGCCCCGGGACATGGAGACCGTGGAGGCCCATTGCGAGGACAAGGCCCTGGATCTGATCCCCTATACCGATGAAAACGGCAACGCCTATGATTTCGGGTTCGGGATCGGGTATGACGGGGAGGAGCTGGTCTGATCTGAAATAATCAGCACAAATGGCTGTTTTCCGACATGCAGCGTCCCATAAAAAAGCCTCCCCGCCAAAGGGAGGCTTTTTTCAACCGCTTTTGTTCTTACCAGGCCAGCAGGCTGCGTTCGCTGTCGTCCATGCCGTCGGTCAGATCGATGACCTGGGCGCTTTCCACGGGGGCGGGCGCCTGGGCGGTGGCGGTGCTTTCCAGATTGCCGTGCAGCACGGTTTCGCGGGTGTCGTCGTTGATCAGATCAAATTCCGCCGTCCACTGGCGGGCGTCCACGGCGTCGATGAAGAGATCCACGCCCAGGCGCAGGGGCAGGGTGAAGCCGAAGCAGGCGGCCTCCACATAGAGCCATTTTTCGCTGCTGCCGTTGTCCACCATGGTGAAGCCCTTGATCATCTGGCCCAGGCTGGTGTCGCCGGGAGCGGCGTCGGACAGGGCGGCGATGGTCTCGTCCCAGTCGGTCACGGGCTGGCGGCTCAGGGCCAATACAAAGTTGGCCCCGTATTCATCGGAGCGGATCTCCAGCCGCATGGCGGGCAGAACGGGGGCGAATTCATTGATCTGCATCATCCAGGTGCCGGGATATTGGCGCTCGTCGGCGGTATAGCGGGTCACAGTGGCCCAGGTTTCCGAGCCGCCGGCCCCCGCCAGGCTGGGCAGCAGATCGCCGTTCACGTCCAGCATGGGCAGGAAGGTCAGGATCTCCCGGGCCAGGGGGGCCACCTCGTCGGCGGTCAATTCGATCTGCTGGGCCTGGATGAACAGGGAGGAATAGACGGCGTTTTCATAGGTGGGCTGCTCTGTCAGCCGGGCCATCAGGGCGGACAGCTTCTCTTGCAGCTGGGGGAGAGCGAACTTCACCGCCCGGCTGTCGGTGCCCGCCAGCAGGGTACTGCCTTCCAACTGGGCCAGCAGGGTCGTGCTGCCTACGGTGCCGCTCAGGGCGCTGCCGTCCACCAATACATAGATGGGGCTGTCCGCCAGCAAACCCTCCGTGATCTCCCCAGTGATCAGGCTGCCCTCCGCCTGGGCGGAAAGGATCAGCGTCAGCAGAGCGACGAGGCAGCAAAGCATCTTTTTCATGGGTATCATTTCCTTTTTTCTCAGTTGAAGGATTCGGTGAGGGGCAGGATCCGGGTGGGCCCACGGCGGAATTGCTTGCGCAGGTCCAGGCGATTGCCCGTGTAGGTGTAGGCGTACATCACCGTGTGGGTGCCCACGGCGGTGCTGTGATACTTGGGCACGGCGGGATAGGCGGGGTCGATGTAATTGCGCATCACGGTGCGCTCCCGCTTTTCGCCGTCGGCAAAATCGTAAATGGAGGGAAATTCGCTCTCCACGCCGATGTTTTTGAGGATCGTGCCCAGCAGCTCACAGTGGGAGACCGGCGCGGAGGATACGGCCATCTCTTCCCGATGGACCCCGGGCTCCTTGATGAAATACATGATCTGCATGCTGTTTTCCTTGTCGCCGTGATCGCTGGTGACGATGATGGTGGCGTCGTCATAAAGGCCCAGATCCTTGAGCTTTTGCAGGTAGGTGGCCACGATTTTCATGTAGCCCGCCGCCGTTTCCTCCAGGGTGGCGTTGGGGTCGTATTCCGCTTCAGCGCTCAGGTGATAGGGCGGGTGGGTGCCCTTCAAAAACTCGATGATGAAGTATTTGCCGTCGCCGCTGACGGGGCGCAGGCCCTGCTGATAAAGGTAATTGTAAAAGGCGTTGCGGTTTTCGCAGGTGTTCACCTCGCCGCCGTCCAGGGGCACGGCCTGATAGAAGGCGAAGCTGTCCGGCTCCACATAGCGCTTGAGGACGTGGGGAAAATAGCGGTAGGCCGAGAGCTTCAGCATCACGGCGGTGAGCCGGTCGTAGCGCACGGTGTAATCGCTGCGGGTCAGCATGCGCAGGTTGCTTACGTAGGGCTGGGCGTACTGGATGCCGAAATAATCGTTGGAGGAATCGAAGAAATTGAATTTATATCCCGCGGCGAACAGCTTTTCATAGAAGCTCTGGGCCGTGGCGCTGCCCCAGGACTGCTGGAACCAGTCGTCGATGGGCACGGTGGTGTCAAACTCGTTGCCCGTCAGCATGTGCACCACCGAGGGGAAGGTGCCGATGTAGGCGGGGTCGTAATTGTCGTAATAGGTAAAATCCCGCAGCGGCTCCAGCATATCCGGATACTGCTTGAGGGCGGCGTCGATGTAATCGTTGCTGTAATAATCCAGCAGGAACATGATCACGTTGCCTTCGGCGGACACCTGATACTGCTGATCGCCGGTGAGCACGTAGGTGGTGTCCCGGGCGCTGTGGGCGTCGCTGGTCAGGTGCTGCGCGCTGACCACCCCGAAGGAGATCACCTGCACGGCCAGCAGCACGGCGCTGACGGCCCGGATCACCCGGCGGGCGCGCTTTTTGAAAAGCAGCAGGCCGCAGGTGATGGCCGCCAGCATGCCCGCCCACAGGGCCAGGTTGCGCCAGCCGTGGGCGGTGTATTGGCTCCAATCCACCTTTTCCCCATCCAGCAGCCCCAGGTTCAGGTTGAGGAACAGGTTTTGCACATAGCTGCATATGCTCAGGGCCAATATCAGGGCCAGGGCCCGGGTGAAATGCCGCCGGGGCAGCAGGGATACCAGGGCGCACAGCAGCACCGCGCCGCACAGGGTGACGCCCAGCAGCGGAGCCAGGGCCTCAAAATAGGTGAAGCGGAAGTTGGAGGCGTTGCCGGTGAAGATTTCCATGGCGCCCCACAGGCCGTACATAAAACACAGAAGGGTACAGGGAAGCAGGGCATATTTCCACCTGCGCCGATACCGCGCCCGGAAAGTCCGCGCCAACACCTTCACCGTCCCTTCTACATGACTAACCGCTTTATTATAGCCGAAATCGCCATGTCTGGCAAGCGGAAACGACAATATTAACGTAAATTTCATAGAATGGAAACGGTTGCCGGGCAGGCGCAGTTTTGTGTTGCGATTTGCGGACAGACATGTTATAATTGGTAAAACATCAGCAAAATATGAAGGGCGGTCCTTTGTATGAATATGGAACAGCGTCGGGAAAAAATGGTGGAATTGGTGAATCGGGAGGGCTCGGTCAGCTTTGCCCAGCTCAAGCAGTCCTTCAAGCCCGTTTCCGATATGACGGTGCGGCGGGATCTGGAATATCTGGACAAGCAGAAGCGCATCATCCGCACCCATGGCGGCGCGCGCTCGGTGGAGGTGCTGGCGGGCACGGACGATCTGTACCTGCGCCGCAGCACCCGCAACGCCGAGGGCAAGCGCCTTATCGCCCGCAAGGCCGTGCAGCTGCTGCAATACAACACCGCCATCTTTCTGGATTCCGGCTCCACCTGCACGGAGTTTGCCCGCCTGATCCCCGACGGCCCCTACATGATCTTCACCACCTCCGTCAACAGCGCCATGGAGCTCAGCCGCCTGAGCCAGGCCCAGGTGTACGTCATCGGCGGCAGGCTGAACAGCGCCAGCTTCTGCGTCAACGGCGCGGCCACCCTGCAGCAGCTGGAGAGCATCAATTTCCAGACGGTTTTCCTGGGCACCATGGGGTTCAGCCAGGCCCGGGGCTTCACCTGCGGCTCCGAGGAGGATTGCGCCGTCAAGCGCGCCGCCATCCGGCAGAGCGAAAAGGTGGTCATGCTCATGGACTCCCAAAAGGTGGAAGTCACCGGCACCTTTACCTTCGCCGAGACCGCCGACGTCAACGTGCTGGTCACCGATACCGAATTGCCCGAGCGCGCCGCCCGGTTCTTTGAAAGGAACAACGTGGAAGTGGTGTGAGGGCAGGCGCTGACTGATTATAAATAATTGGACAGGATCCTGCTGGCCGAAGGCCGGTGGGATCTGTTTGTTTGCCGCTTTCTGAGCGCAGCGCCCGTTGCATTTTCCATGCAACTTTGTTATAATCATAAATGGGGCAGCATTCCCCATGGGATGATACAAGGGAGGCTTGAACATGAACGCCTTTCTGGAGAGGATCTCCGCCTGGAACGAATCCTTGAACGGGCTGCCGCGGCGAATGGGGCTGATGGCGGTGGTGGTGGCGGCGTGCTATGTGGCGGTGCTGCTGCTGCCCTATGTGTGGCCCTTTGTGCTGGCGCTGATTTTCGCTTCGCTGCTGGAGCCGGTGGCGCGGCTGCTGCGCAGGGCGCTGAAAAAATTGAAGGCCGCCCGCATCCTGGCAACGCTTTTGTGCATGCTGCTGTTTTTCGGCCTGCTGACGGCCCTGGTGATGACGGTCTCCACCCGGGCGGTGCAGGAGGGCATCACCCTGCTGCGGGCCACGCCCGATCTGGCGCGGACGCTGTATGACGAATTGACCGGCCTGGTCAACCGCCTGTACGCCGACTATCAGCATCTGCTGCCCGAGAACTTTCTGGATACCGTGAACAGTGGCCTGAGCAGCCTGCTGAGCCAGGTGGTGTCCTTCGCGGGCAACATGTCCACCAAGGTGGCGGGCTTCACCATCAATACGGCCACCTCCCTGCCCATCATCATCCTGTCCATCATCTTTACCATCATGGGCACCTTCTATTTCAGCTATGACCGGGACCGGATCACGGGCTATTTTGAAACCACGGTGCCCGCCCGCGTGATGCAGCGCTTCACCATGATCAAGGGCGGGGTGTTCACGGCCATTTTCGGCCAGGTCAAGGCGCAGATCTTCATTTCCTTCGTGCTGATGCTGATCATCATTGCCGGGCTGGTGATCCTGGGCAAGCCCTACGCGCTGCTGCTGGGCATCCTGATCGGCATCGCGGACGTGCTGCCGGTCATCGGCGCGGGGCTTTTCCTCAACAGCTGGGCCATCGGCGCCCTGGTGGTGGGGGATTACTACACGGCCATCGGCCTGTTCGTCATCTATCTGGTCACCATCACCGTGCGCCAGATCATCGAGCCCCGCATCGTGGGCAAGCAGCTGGGCCTCTATCCCCTGGTGACCATGATCTCCATGTTCGCGGGCTTCCAGAGCCTGGGCGCCCTGGGTCTCATCGCCGGACCCATGGTGGCCAACATCTGCCGCGTGGTACTGGATGCCGACGCGGGCAAGCTGGGCCGCCCCCAGCCGCCCACGCCCTTTGCCCAGTGGTGGGCCGCTTTTCATAAAAAACACACAAAGCGCAAAAAATAAATCAGATTCATCAAAGGAGAGAAACGTTCATGTGCGGTATCGTAGGCTTTAACGGCAACCATCAGGCGGCCCCCATTTTGCTGGAGGGGCTGAGCAAACTGGAATATCGCGGCTATGACTCCGCCGGTCTGGCGGTGCGGGACGGCGCGGCCCCGGCGCAGATCGTCAAGGCCAAGGGCCGGCTGCGGGTGCTTTATGAAAAGACCAACGGCGGCCAGACCCTGCTGGGCCGGTGCGGCATCGGCCACACCCGCTGGGCCACCCATGGGGAGCCCAGCACCGAAAATGCCCATCCCCATTGCAGCGACGACCATCTGGTGGTGGGCGTGCACAACGGCATCATCGAAAACTATCAGGAATTGCGGGAAAAGCTGCTCAAAAAGGGCTACACCTTCGTTTCCCAGACGGATACCGAGGTGGCCATCAAGCTGGTGCACTATTATTATCTCAAGTATGACCGGGACCCCATCGGCGCCCTGAGCCGGGCCATGGTGCGCATCCGCGGCAGCTACGCCCTGGCCATTTTGTTTGACGACAGGCCCGATCTGATCTACGCCGCCCGCAAGGACAGCCCCATGATCCTGGGCGTCAGCGAGGGGGAAAGCTACCTGGCCAGCGACGTGCCCGCCATCCTGAAATACACCCGCAATGTATATTATATCGGCAATCTGGAGATCGGCGTGCTGGGCCCGGGCACGGTGCAGTTTTTCAACATCGACGGCGATGAGATCCAAAAGGAGATCACCGAGATCAAGTGGGACGCCGAGGCCGCGGAGAAGGCGGGCTTCGAGCACTTTATGATGAAGGAGATCCACGAGCAGCCCAAGGCCGTGCGGGATACCCTCAATTCCGTGGTGAAGGACGGGGCCGTCGATTTCAGCGAGATCGGCCTGACCGACGAAATGCTGCGGGACGTGCGCGAGCTGGTCATCGTGGCCTGCGGCTCCGCCTATCACGTGGGCGTGGCCGCCCAGTACGTCATTGAGGACATGGCCCGTCTGCCCGTGCGGGTGGAATTGGCCAGCGAGTTCCGCTACCGCAATCCCATATTGAACGACGGCTGCCTGGTGGTGGTCATCAGCCAGTCCGGCGAGACCGCCGACAGCCTGGCCGCCCTGCGGGAGGCCAGGAGCCGGGGCGTGCGCACCCTGGGCATCGTCAACGTGGTGGGCTCCTCCATCGCCCGGGAGGCGGACAACGTATTCTACACCCTGGCCGGGCCGGAGATCGCCGTGGCCACCACCAAGGCGTACAGCACCCAGCTCATCGCCTGCTATCTGCTGGCCATCCGCCTGGGCCAGGCCCGGGGCCTCATGGACCAGGAGCAGGTCAAGGCCCTGGTGGAGGAAATGGCCACCCTGCCCGACAAGATCCAGCGCGTGCTGGACGACAAGGAGCGCCTCCAGTGGTTCGCCGCCAAGTATGCCAACGCCCGGGATATCTTCTTCATTGGCCGGGGCATCGACTATGCCATCAGCCTGGAGGGCAGCCTCAAGATGAAGGAGATCAGCTATATCCACAGCGAGGCCTACGCCGCGGGCGAGCTGAAGCACGGCACCATCAGCCTCATCGAAAACGGCACCCTGGTCATCGGCGTCACCACCCAGCAGGCCCTGTACGAAAAGACCCTGAGCAACATGGTGGAGGTCAAGAGCCGCGGCGCGTACCTGATGGGCCTGACCAGCTACGGCAATTACAGCATGGAGGACACCGCGGACTTCACCGTCTATGTCCCCCGCACCGACCCGCGCTTCGCCACCAGCCTGGCCGTCATCCCCCTGCAGCTGCTGGGCTATTACGTCAGCGTGGCCAAGGGCCTGGACGTGGATAAGCCCAGGAATCTGGCGAAGAGCGTGACGGTGGAATAAAGAAAGCCAATAAAAGATCCTGCTGGCCGAAAAGCAGGATCTTTTATTGACTAACTTAAAACCTCGTCAAATTTCTAATCACAGTGATACGCCCAATCGGATATACGCATTACCACGTCCCGATCATCCGCAGATAATCCACCCGCGTATCCAGCACGCGCAGGATGGACACTTCGTCGCCAACCTCGTAAATCAGCATATATTGCCCCGAGATCAACGCTCGCCCATCGATGTCGCGGCCAGTTTTTTTGCGCAGCTCCACGCCCAGATAGGGCCGCTCCTTCAATGCCGCGGCATCCTTGGCAATGGAGCGAATGATGTTTTCCGCGGCCTGCGGGTTCAGCAGTTTCAGGCTGATATAGTCAGAAATATCCTCCAAATCCAGAATGGCCTGAGGCGTATAGCGCAGCCTCATGCATCCACCCCGAAATGGCGCAGCATTTCTTCCTCAGACACCCAGTCGCTTTCCGACTTGACAGAATCCCGGCCCTTTTGGATCTCGGACATCAGGATGGCGATGGCCTGGTTGCGCAGGGCCTCCTTGCTGTCGCTGGTGACAATGAAGGGCATGCCGCCAATGTTCAGCGTTTGCTGCAAGAAAACGTTGACTGCATCTGTCAGCGTCAGTCCACACTGGGAAAAGATGCGCTCCGCTTCGCTTTTGATCTCCGGATTGATGCGCATCTGGAAGGTGCTGGTCTTGGGCGCGTCCGTAATGCTCAATTGGTTCATGGTGATCACCTCGCCTTTATTATACCCGTTTTCACCTTGATGTCAATACAATGTAATTACAAAAAAGCTGACCGAGAATAATTCTTCCCGATCAGCTTCTGATTAGTTGTTTTTACGACCGGATCTCCGCGCCGAACTGCTCCTTGCAGACCTTCAGCACCTTCTTCATGACGGGGTTCAGGTGTTCGTCGGTGAGGGTCTGATCGGGGCTGCGGAACGTCAGGGAGAAGGCGGCGCTCTTTTTGCCCAGGCCCAGCTGCACGCCGCGGAACACGTCGAACAGGCGGATGTCTTCCAACAGGGAACCGGCGGCGGTGCGGATGGCGTCCATCACGGGGCCCAGCTGCTGGCTTTCGTCCATCACCAGGGCGATATCGCGGCTGACGGCCTGCATGCGGCTGATGGGCGCGGCCTCGCCCATGGGCTGGGCGTGCTGATAGAGGGCCACCAGGTCGATTTCGGCCAGCAGGGTTTCTTCGGGCAGATCGTTGGCCGCGGCGATGTCGGGATGGATCTGGCCCAGCTGGGCGACGCAGGTTTCACCGCACAGCAGGCGCGCGCTGCGTCCGGGATGATAATACCGGTCCGCCCCGGCCACCACCTTGGTATTTACGCCGTTCTGTACGCACAGGGTCTCCACCGCGCCGCGCAGGGCGTAGAAGTCCAGCCCCTTGCCGTAGGCGCCCAGGCACAGGGCCGGGGACTCGGTGGGCAAACCCTCCTGGGTGCGGCGGGTGCCGTCGTAGAGGGTGCCGAATTCATACAGCATGGCCACGTCGTTGCCGCGGTTGTAGTTGCCGCTGAGGATGCGCAGCATATCGGGGGCCAGGGTGGTGCGCATGCAGGCGGTGTCCTCGCCCAGGGGGTTGCGCACCAGCACGGGATGCATGCGGGGATCCTCTTCGTCCAGGCCCAGGGCCGCGATGGACTTGAGGCTGACGAAGGAGAAGGTCATCATTTCGTCGTAGCCCAGGCCGCTGAGCAGTTTGCGCAGGCCAGCCTTGCGCTGCATCCAGGGGTTCAGGCCGCCGGGCGTGGTTTCGCCGCGCAGCCGGGTGCTGGGGATGCGGTCATAGCCCACCATGCGCAGCACTTCCTCGCAGATGTCGGCGTCCCGCTCCACGTCCTGACGATACTCGGGGGCGGTGGCGGTGAGGGTATCCCCATCCAGGGCTACCGAGAAGTTCAGTTTTTCCAGGGCCTTGACCATTTCGTCCGCGGTGATGTCCACGCCCGTGCGGGCGGCCAGACGCTTCACCGAGCACACGATGGGCTTGGGCTCCTCCAGCTTTTCGTACAGGTCATAGCAGCCGCCCACCACGTCGCCGGCGTCCAGCAGGTTCACCAGCTGGCAGGCGCGGTCCAACGCCAGCATGATATCGCTGGCGGAAACGCCGCGCTCAAAGCGTCCGCTGCTCTCGGTGCGGATGCCCATGCGGCGGGCGCTGAGGCGGGTGACGGCGCGGTCAAAGGTGGCGCACTCAAACATGACCTCGGTGGTCCCCTCGGTGATCTCGCTCTCCTCGCCGCCCATGATGCCCGCCAGGCCCGTGGGGCCTTCGGCGTCGCAGATCAGCAGATCTTCGGTGGTCAGCGCGTGATCCTTGCCGTCCAGGGTGCGCAGGGTCTCGCCGTCGCGGGCAGAGCGCACGATGATCTGGCGGCCACGGACCTTGCTGAGGTCAAAGGCGTGCATGGGATGGCCGGTTTCCAACATGACGAAGTTGGTGATGTCCACGATATTGTTGATGCTGCGCATGCCCGCGGCGTGCAGGATCTGCCGCATCCACAGGGGGGAGGGGGCCACGCGCACGTTCTTGATCACCCGGGAGGCGTAGCGGGGGCAGCGCTCAAAGTCCTCCACCTTGACGGAAACATAGTCCTTCACGTCGCCGCCCACGTCCTTGACTTCCACCTTGGGGAGCTTCAGTTCGGTGTCCAGGCTGGCCGCGGTTTCCCGGGCAATGCCCCAGGCGCACAGGCAGTCGGGACGGTTGGCCAGGATCTCAAAATCCGCCACATAGTCGTCCAGGCCGAAAATCTTGCGCACGTCGGTGCCCAGGGGATAATCCTCGTTGAAGATCAGCAGCCCCGCGTCGCCCACGGAGGGATACAGCTCCACCGGCACGCCGATCTCGGGGCCGGAGCACAGCATGCCGCAGCTCTCCACGCCGCGCAGCTTGCCCTTTTTGATCTCGTGGCCGCCGGGCAGCTTGGCGCCCACCAGCGCCACGGGCACCAGGATGCCTTCCTTCACATTGGGCGCGCCGCAGACGATTTGAAGGGGTTCGCCCTGGCCCACGTCCACCGTGCACACGTGCAGATGGTCGCTGTTTTCGTGGTCGCGGCAGGTGAGCACCCGGCCCACCACCACGTTCTGGCATTCCTCGCCCAGGTATTCAACGCCCTCCACGCCCGTGCCGTGCATGATCATGGTGCTTTCATATTCGGCGGTGGTGACGGGGATATCGGCATATTGCTTGATCCAATTCATGGAAATTTTCATGGCTATTTCTCCTTCTTTTATATGGGGAATACGATGGGGCTTCCGCAGCCCCATACCCCGCGCCAAAGGATTTCATCCTCTGGACTCCACCGGGCGAAACCGCTTGTAACAAGAAACAGACAGCTTCCGCCAGCCAGGGGAGAGACGATAAGCGAGAGAGCTTTCGGGCGGAGAAAACGGTAAAATGCCGTAAAAGAAAGTAAACTTTCTTTTCGGGCATTTTTACCGTTTTCAGCGGCGCGCTTTGCGCTCCGCTAAGGCGGCTTTGCCGCCTGCCCGAAAGCTATGACTACAAGCTGCGATACGCAGCAAAACTTGCGGGTCCAGGGGGATCATCCCCCTGGTTCGGGGTTTTAGGGGCCGAAGAGGCCCCTAACGTATCCTCATCTGAACTGGCGCAGGAAGCGCTCGTCGCCTTCATACAGCAGCCGCATGTCCTTGATGCCGTAGCGCAGCATGGTGATGCGCTCCAGGCCGATGCCGAAGGCGAAGCCGGAATAGACGCTGGGATCGATGCCGCACATCTCCAGCACCTTGGGGTTCACCATGCCGCAGCCCAGCACCTCGATCCAGCCGGTGCCCTTGCACACGCGGCAGCCCTTGCCGTGGCAGGCGATGCAGGTCAGGTCCACCTCGGCGCTGGGCTCGGTGAAGGGGAAGAAGGAGGGGCGGAAGCGGGTTTCCATGTCGTCGCCGTACAGCTTCTTGAACAACGCGTCCAGGGTGCCCTTCAGGTCGCCCATGTTCACGTCCTTGTCGATCACCAGGCCCTCGATCTGGTGGAACACGGGGCTGTGGGTGGCGTCCACCTCGTCGGCGCGGAACACGCGCCCCGGGCAGGCGATGCGGATGGGGGGCTTGCGGCTGAGCATGGTGCGGGCCTGCACAGGGCTGGTGTGGGTGCGCAGCACGATGTTGTCATCCACGTAGAAGGTGTCCTGGGCGTCCCGGGCGGGATGGTTCTTGGGCAGGTTCAAAAGCTCAAAGTTATAATGATCCAATTCGATTTCCGGGCCCTCCACGATGTCGAAGCCCAGGCCCGTGAGGGCGGAGAGCACCTCGTTCAAGGCCAGGGTGTTGGGGTGGGCCGTGCCGATGCGGGGCAGATCCCGGGGCTCGGTGACGTCAATGGTGTCCCGGCGCAGCTTGGCTTCCTTTTCCACGGCCATCAAGGCGGCGTTGCGGGCGTCCAGCATGGCGCTGATCATCTCCCGGCCCGCGTTGATCAATTGGCCCGCGGCGGGGCGCTCTTCGGGGGACAATTGGCCCATGGAGCGCAGCAGGGCGGTCAATGTGCCCTTTTTGCCCAGCACCTTCTGCCGGGCCTCCTCCAATTGCTTGATGTCGTTCATGGACGACAGCTCCTGCTGTAAGGACGCGCGGATCTCTTCGATGTTCTCTCTGATACCCATTTATCTTTCCTCCATAAAAAATCGCCCCATGCATACGCATGGGACGCCTGTGAAACGTGGTACCACCCAACTTCCGCAAGGCGAAAGGCCTTGCGCTTTGCATCCGGTATCGGGGATGGGACGGCGGGCCTTACTGATGGTTCGGGCCTGCGGCTCCAAAGCGAATTTCCCGCGGGATTGCGGGCGGCTTTCAGCCGATGGCACGCCCTCTCTTTTGCAAAGCGCTGATGCGGGGGTTGTTCTTTGTCATTGCCGATTGCAATATTTCCGCGTAGCACAAACGCGCAAGGCTTTCGTCCCGCGCGCCGTACTATGCATCACATTTTTTTGATAAAAGCGTTCTTACGCCTTCGCGATCATCCGGGCAAGGCGCGCCTTCTTGCGGTTGGCAGCGTTCTTGTGGATAATGCCCTTCGCAACCGCCT
This sequence comes from uncultured Eubacteriales bacterium, assembly GCA_902781945.1. GTDB lineage: Bacteria > Bacillota > Clostridia > Christensenellales > Aristaeellaceae > SFMI01. Next base: position 16,389 of record CACZLE010000044.1, read on the forward strand.
TATCGATCGCGGAAGTGGTAGCGACATACTGAGCGCCGGCGTTCTCCGCACCCTGAGCCAGGGATTCGTTGAACTTGCGGATGGACGTCTTGACGCCGCTCTTCACCATGCGGTTACGCAGGTTTTTCTTTTCGCTTACCTTCACGCGCTTCTTAGCAGACTGAATGTTCGGCACTTCCTTCGCCTCCTGTAAATCTTGGTGCCGGACTTGACGGACCAGCACATGATATATTATCACAACTGCCGCATGAATGCAAGCATTTTTTGAAAATTTACCATATTTTCAAGCCATCCACAAAACCTGGCTCCCCAGCGGCGGACAGGGGCAATATTTTGTGCCGTAATGGGAGGAAAACGAGGCGCAAGCCTGGGAACAGCCGGACATCGCGGATGAAAACGGCGCGCATACGCGCTGTTTTGCGTTTTTCCGTCCTTTGCTGTCATGCTATTGCTTCCCCGCATAGTGTGAACCAAAGGGGGAATGCGCATGGGCCTGTGGATCGCGGACGAGGAACGGGGACTGTGGGGGCCCGGGGCGGAGGAGCCGCTGTGCGCCGCGCCCCTGGGCCTGTGCGCCTGCGGCAGCGCCATGGTATGCGCCTGCATGCGGGAGGCCCACGTGTTCGCCCTGGATACGGGCCGGGAACTGGCGGCCTATCCGCTGCCGCCCTGCACCCGGCGCATGTGCGCCCTGCCGGGGGCGCTGTATTGCCTCAGCGGGGACGGGGACAGCCTGAGCCTATTGTGTCCCATGACCGGGCAGCTTCGCCTGTGCGTGCGGGCGGGGTGCGATCCCCGGGATCTGGCCCTGAGTCCGGATTGCCGCCTGCTGGCCGCCGCCGGCGGGGCGGCGGGCAAGCTGCTGCTGTTTGACAGCGTCACCTTGCAGCCTTTGCGGGATATTTCCCTGCCCGGCGTGGTGGACGCCGTGTGCTTTCGCGGGGCGGAGCTGCTGGCCCTGTGCGCCATCGAGAACGGCGACATCAGCGCGGGGCTGTATCAGATCTCCGTCCGCGGCGTGGTGACGGAGATCCTGCGCCTGCCCGGCCTGCCGGGGGCGCTGCTGCCCCTGCCCGGGGGCGAATTGCTGGTGGGCGTCCTGGGGGCGCTGCTGATCCTGCGGCCCGACGGACGCCTGCTGCGGCGCTTTCCCTGCGGCCTGCCCGCCCGGCTGCGGCTGTGCCGCCAATGCGCCCTGTGCGCTGATCCCCTGGACGGCAGACTGCTGCGCGTCCCCCTGCGGGACGGCAGGCCGCAGGCGCTCTATACCGGCGGCTCCCCCGTGGACGGGATGGAGGTGGAGTGAGAGCGTTATAAACAGAAATTTGACGGGGAAAGGGGTACGCTTCTCTTTTGCGTCAAAAGAGAAGCAGAAAACCTGCGTTTGTCACCGTAAAAGCAGCTGACGCAACGAGAAGCTAAGTTGCAGCCCAC
>CACZLE010000045.1 GCA_902781945.1 uncultured Eubacteriales bacterium
CTGTCATTGCTGACAGCAGCTTGCGCTTCGCTACACTTGGCGGTAACTACCCGTGGCAGGACTTTCACCTGCAAGAATTGTGCCATGCCCGGCACACTAGCAAAACCCGCTCCTCCCGGCTTTATTCCGGGAGGAGCGGGTTTATACTGATCGGATGATCAGATCATTTTGAGGTAGGTGGTCATCACGTAGCCCACGTGGCCGTTATAGTTGACCTTGCACCAGGTCTTGCCGTTCTCCAGCACGGTGACATAGGCGTTCTGGGGAATGATATAGATGCGGGCATAGCCGGTGCCGGCGCCCTTGCGCAGGTTCAGGCCGCCCTTGGCGGTGGTCACCTGGGCATACTTGCTGGCGCCCGAGACGGGCACGGTGGGGGTGGCGGCGGTGCTGCCGGTGGGGGTAGGCGTGGTGGCGATCACGGTGGAGGTGGTGTTGACGCCGCTGCCCAGGTACAGGTAGCTGGTCATCACATAGCCGGTGGAACCCTGATAGCGGGCATAGCACCAGGTCTTGCCATAGGTGAGGATATCGATGATGGCGCCGTTCTCAATGAGGCGGACGCGGGCAGAGGCGGTATCGGGCTGCTTGCGCAGGTTCAGCTTGCCGCCGTTGCTGGTCTGCACGCGGGCCACGCTGCCGCTGAGGGGCACGGGGCTGGGCGTCACGGCGGTGGCGGGCTTGCTGGTGCCGGTGGGCAGGCTGGTGGAGCCCGCGGTGGCGACAAACTTGGTCATCACGTAGCCGTAGGTGCCCTTATACCAGGCATAGCACCAGGTGGTGCCGGGAGTGATCAGGGTGAAGGAAGCCTTTTCGGGGATGGTGCGCAGCACGGTGCCGTTGGGGCTCTTGCGCATGTTCAGGCTGCCCTTTTCGGTGTTGACAAAGGCCACGGTGCCGGTGGGCGAATCGGGAGCCAGGGTGGTCACCGGCGCGGGGGTGGCGGTGGTGCCGGGCTGCAGGGTGGGCGTGGTGGGCAGCTTGTCAAAGCGCACATACTGGGTCATCACGTAGCCGTACTGGCCGCGATACCACATGTAGCACCACTTGTCTCCCTTTTCCAGCAGGGTAAAGGAACCGGCATAGGGGATGCGGTCAATGATGGTGCCATTGGGGCTGCGGCGCATGTTCAGGCTGCCGCTGGCGGTGTTCACATAGGCGGTGACGCCGTTGGCGGGCGGCGTGGGGGTGGTGCCGGGCACCAGGGTGGGCGTGGGCGTGCCGGTGGGCGCGGGGGTGGGAGAAGGCGTGGCGGTGGGCACCTTGGTCACGTTGGTGCCGCTGACGCTCACCTGGCAAGTGGCGGTCACGCCGCTGCCGTCCGCCGCGGTGGCGGTGACGGTGGCGAAGCCCGCGCACCAGGTGGTCACGTTGCCGAAGGCGTCCACGGTGGCCACGTTTTCATCGCTGGACTTCCAGGTGAGGCCCTTGTTGGTGGCGTTGGTGGGCAGGACGGTGGCGCCGATATTGATGTTGCGGCCCGTGCTGACGGACACGGAGGTGTAGCTCAGCTGGATCTCGTTGACGGGCGCGCCCACGGTGACGGTGCAGCTGGCGCTGGTGCCGTCGGAAGCGGTGACGCGCACGGTGGTGGTGCCCGCGCCGGTGCCGGTGATCATGCCGCTGCTGCTGACGGAGCACACGTTGATGTTGCCGGAGGTGAAGGTATAGCCCTTCTGATAGATTTCATAGGGCGTGATGGTGGGGGTCAGATAGGCAGTGTCGCCCACCTTCAGGGAAACGCTGGTTTTATCCAGGGTCACCTTGGTCTCCCCCAGCACCGTCACCTGGCAGCTGGCCTGGGCATGGCCCTTGTCCGCCGCGGTGGCATAGATATAGGTAGTACCGGCAGAGACGCCGCGCACGATGCCGTTGTAGTCCACCGTGGCGATGGAATCATTGCCGGAGGAAAAGCTGACGCCGGTATTGGTGGCGTTGGCCGGGCTGACCCGGGCGTTCAGGGATTCGCTGCCGCCCACGCGCAGATAGATGGAGCTGGTCATAATCACGCTGGTGACCAGCACCTCCGTCAAATCCGAGGCCATGGCCGGGATCGTCGCCATTGCCAGGATCAGGCACAGCGCCAGGGAGATCAATCGCTTCAAGTTCTTCATCATTGCCAACCATCCTTCTTATGTTTCATATCCGCTTAAAAAATGGATAGTTCGATTCAGCCTCTATTATATGCCATATTGGTCCCATGTTGCAAGTAAAAAATTACGAAAAAATTACAATTTCCGAAAAAAAATTTTAATTCGACATATTTTTGACAGAAATATGCTTCTTTCAGGGCTGATTTGTCGGGCTGACGGCAATCACGGTGTCCACAGGATCGGGCAGGACGGGCTCCGGCCCCAGGGCCAGGAAGGTGTGATCGGGATAATTTCCGCTGATCCAGTCCCCGGCGATCTTCGCCTCCGCCCCGCTGTGCAGCCACCGGGCGCGCACGCTCTCCTTTTTGACCCCAGGCACGGCGGCATAGCCCACCGGCGCGTCCAGAATGTGCACGTACAGCGTGTCGCCCTTGCGGGTCAGGCGTCCGTATTCCGGCTTGGGCAGGTTCGCCTTGCCGCAGCCGTAGATGCTCTCGCCGTAGACGGTCATCCAGTCCCCCATCTCCCGCAGGATGCGCCGGCTCTCCGCCGGGAAGCGGCCCCGTGCGTCCGGGCCCACGTTGACCAGCATGTTGCCGCCCTTGCTGACGCACTCCACCAGCTTGCGGATCAGCATGGAGGCGGGCTTGAAATGGCGGTCATTTTCGCAGTAGCCCCAGTTGTTGTTCATGGTGAAGTTGGCCTCCCAGGGCACGTCATTTCCGTTCACGTCCCGGATGCCCTCGGGCGGAATGATCTGCTCCGGGCTGACAAAATCGCCGCTGTACGCTGTGGGATGGCCCGTGACCAGGCTGCCGAAGCCCTCGCCGCTGACCTCCAGCCGGTTGTCGATCAGCGCCCAGGGCTGGTAGGTGTGCACCATGTTCACCAGCTCCGTGGCCCGCCAGGCCTCGCCCCGCAGATCGCCATAGGAAAAATCGAACCAGAAAATGTCGATCCTGCCGTAATTCTGGCACAGCTCCCGCACCTGGGCGTGCATGTAGTCCAGATAGCGGTCAAAATTCCGGCCCTCGTTGGTCACGCCGGGGCGCTCCCGGTCCGGGTGATAGGGGTCCCCCGCGTGGGGGTAATCGGGATGGTGCCAGTCCAGCAGCGAATAATAAAGCCCCACCCGCAGGCCCTCCGCCCGGAAGGCCTCCGCAAATTCCTTCACCGCGTCCCGGCCAAAGGGGGTGTTGGTGGCCTTGAAATCGGTGTACTGGCTGTCAAACAGGCAAAAGCCGTCGTGATGCTTGGCCGTCAGCACGGCGTATTTCATGCCCGCCTGCTTCGCCATCCGCGCCCATTCCCGGGCGTCAAAATCCGGGGCGCTGAACTCCCGGAAAAAGGGCATATATTCCTCCTCGGGCATCTTTTCGACGCTGCGCACCCATTCGCCCCGGGCGGGCAGGGCGTACAGGCCCCAATGCAGGAACAGGCCGAAGCGGGCCTCGCGGAACCAATCAATGTTGGACATAAATACCTCCAAACACAGCTCCTCCTGACCTATGGCCAGGAGGAGCATATATGCTTTTAACCCTTTACCGCGCCCGCGGTCAGGCCCTTGACGAACTGCTTGCTCATGAGCAGATACAGGGTGATGACGGGCAGGGCGCTCATGGCCAGGATGGTCAGCACCTTGGGCCAGTCGGTACTGTACTGGCCCTGCAGGCGGGTGACGGCCAGCAGCACGGTCTTTTGAGATTCCTTGGTGATAAAGATCAGCGGGAACCACAGATCGTTCCAGATGGGCACCAGGTTATAGATGGCCACGGTGGCCAGGGCGGGACGGATCAGCGGAATGACGATCTGATAATAGATGCGGAAGCGGCCCGCGCCATCCATGTAACCGGCCTCATAAAGCTCGCCCGGCAGGCCGTGGATGAACTCCGTCAGGATGAACACGGCGGTGGGCAGGCCCATGGCGATGTACACGGGATAGAGGCTGAACAGGCTGTTCAGCGTGCCCAGGGTCTTCATGATCTGGATCAGGCGGATGGTGGCGATCTTGATGGGCAGCATCATGCCGATGACGAAGAAGAAATAGATCACGCGGCTGGTCTTGCTGCGCCAGTGAGCCAGGGCGAAGGCCGCCAGGGAGCCCACAAACAGGATCATGAACAGGCTGATGACCACCACCAGGAAGGAATTGCGGAAATAGACGAAGAAATCGCTGCTGGCCATCAGGGACTGGTAGTTTTGCAGCGTCCATTTGCTGGGCAGGCCGAAGAAATTGGTGTAGATTTCCTTCTTTACCTTAAAGGTGTTGACAAACAGGAACCACATGGGGAACATGGCGATGAATGACCACAGGATCATGATGATGTGATAGGGGATGTGCATGTTCATGATCTTGAGGGAGCGGGTTTTCTTTTCCTTTGCCATCCTGCCTCACTCCTTTCCCTGGGTCTTGACCAGCACGGGGATGACCCCGCACAAAAGCATACAGAATATAGATGTAGAAATGGCCGACCCTACGCCGGGCTCCGGGATGCCCACGGGATGCTGGCCCGCCACGCCGTAGCGATAGAACAGCGTGCCGATCAGGTCCGTGGAATAGTTGGGCGCGCCGTCCAGGGTCTCCATGGCAAATACCACGTCAAATGCGTTGAAGTTGGATACGAAGGTCATGATGGCCACCATGCCGATGACCGGGACGATCAGCGGGATGCGGATGCGGGTGAACTGCTGCCAGGGGGTGGCGCCCTCGATGGAGGCCGCCTCGATCAGGTCGTCGTCAATGCCCTGGAAGGCGGCCACGAACATCATGGTGGGGATGCCCACCCACTGCCACACGGATACCAGGGAGACGGCGGAAAGGGCCGTGCCGGGATCGCCCAGCCAGCCTTGGGGAGAATGAATCATAAAATCCAAGCCAATCTTTGCCAGCGGAGCTTTGGACCATAGGGGGTTCATCATCATTTTGAACAGGTAGCCCGTGACCAGCACGGCCACAGTGCAGGGGATGAAGATCAGCGTTTGATAAAACTGGCGGCCCTTCATGGTGCGGTTGGTCAATATGGCCGCGAAGGTGATGCCCAGGGCGTTTTGCAGGATCATATGGTAGGCAAAAAAGATCCAGTTGTTGCCAAAGGCGTTCCAGAAGCGCTTGGAAACCACCTCGTCCGTGAACAGGCGCACATAGTTGGCAAAGCCCACATATTGACGAACGCCTGCGGTGCCCTCATAGAGGGACAGACGCACGGAATCCAGCATGGGATAGGCCATGAAGACCACATAGAACGCAAGCGCCGGAAGGATATAGCGCACCCAATATACACCGCCGGGCTTGATGCTCTTGCTGCCCTGAAAGGCCTGCGCCGTTTTGGATTTTGCCATCATAGAAAGAGTCACTCCTTTGGGAAAATGGAAGAAGGGCAGGGCAGGCCGCAGCCCGCCCTGCCGGGGATCAAATCGAATTATTTCGCCAGTTCAGCTTCCCACAGGGCGTTGATGGCATCCACAGCGCCTTCGGGGGTCTGCTCGCCACGGCAAATCGCGTTCAACTGTTCTACCATCGGATCATACAGAGTACGCATATTCCATACAAAGCGCATGTCGGAGGGCTTGCCCTCGCCCACAGCGTTCATGGCGGAGATGATGCTGCCCTCGGGGGCAACGTCAGCGTTGATCAGGGGCAGGAAGCCTTCGGGAATGACCTTGGCAGCCTCGGTGGCGCCCTCAACGGAAGCGATCCAGGTCAGGAAGGCCTTCACCTCTTCGGGATGGGTGGAGGCGGCGTTGCCGGCGATACCGAAGTCAGGATGCAGGCTGAAGCCCTGGGTCAGGCCAGCGGGGGCGGGAATGGGGAAGAAGCCCACTTCGATGTCATAATCGTCGCCCGCCAGGGTGCCGTAGGACCAGGAACCGTCGATCAGCATGGCGCTCTGGCCCAGGCCGAACATCACGTTGGCGTTGTCGTTGTCGATGGAGGCGAAGGCTTCGGGCAGGTAGGGCACCAGCTTAGAAAAGTCAGTGAAAACGCGAAGCATAGTCTCATCGTTCAGCTTGCGTTCACCTTTTTCATAAGCGACGCGCTCTTCAGCGGTGATGTAGTTGGGGATCATGCCGCACAGCACGCACTCCAGAATGTCCCAGTTGTCGGCGATGCCGTTGGACAGGGGCTGGATGCCGGCATCCTTCAGCTGCTGGCACACGGCCAGAAAGTCCTCAAAGGTGGCGGGGATTTCGATGTTGTTCTCGGCGAAGATGGCCTTGTTGTAGTACACAAAATGGCTGACAGCGGCGAAGGGCACGGCGAAGATATTGCCATCATCAGCAGTGAAGCCGGAACGGGCAACATCGGTGAAGTTTTCCATAACGCCGGGGATGTCGTTGCACACGACGTTGAAACCATTCTCATACAGCTCAGCGCCAGCCTCGCAGGTGCGGCTGTAGAACAGGTCGGGGCCGATGCCGCCGTCCAGCTGCGCACGCAGGGTGGCATTGTACTGGGTGGAGGTGGTGGGCTGGAACACGATCTTCACGCCGGTCAGTTCTTCATACTTGGCCAGCAGGGCGGATACCTGTTCCACGTCGTCGGTGCGCTAGGAGCCCATGGTCAGTTCGTCAGCCATGGCCATGCAGGGCAGGACGAACATCACGGCAGCCAGCACGATTGCAAGCAGTTTCTTCATGTTTGGATTCCTCCTTTTTATTTTGATAGAACGCTTTCGCGTAGTATCCCAAATCAGTCCACGCCGATGAGCTCCGCTTCGCCCACGTCCCGCACCTTGCCGTGGCTGTCGGTGACGAACAGGTCGTGGCCGTCGCCCCGGGCGGCGGCGAAGGGGAAGCAGGAAAGGGTGGTGGCAGCGCCGTAGCTGCCGTCGGGGGCCAGGGCGATGAGGCTGATGCTGCCCGCGTCCTCCCCCAGTTCGATCTTGCGGGCGCTGAGCTCCCGCAGGGCTCCCTGGCAGGCTTCCCAGGGGTTCTGGCCATGCTTCATGCGGCTGACCACCTCATAGCTCAGACAGCCGCGCATGATGTCCTCGCCCAGGCCCGTGGCCGCCGCCGCGCCGTAGCGATCGTCTGCGTAGAAGCCCGAACCGATGATGGGGCTGTCCCCCACCCGGCCCGGGTCCTTCATGAACAGGCCCGAGGTGCTGACCCCCGCCACCAGGTGTCCGGCGGCGTCCAGGCCCAGCACGCACACGGTGTCATGGCCGGTATAGGCCGTCAGGCGCTCGGGGCGCTCCTGGGTGGCCTGCCGCCAGCGGCGCATGCTCTCCTCGGTGCGCATATCCCGCATGTCCAGGCCGTGGCGGATGGCAAACAGCTCCGCGCCGTGGCCCGCCAGCAGACAATTGGTCTCCCGCCCGCACAGCAGACGGGCGGCCAGGATGGGGTTTTTGATGTTTTCCGCGCTGGCAATGGCGCCCATGCGCAGGGTGGCGCCGTCCATATAGGCGGCGTCGGTCATCACGTGGCCGTCCCGGTCCGGCAGGCCGCCGTAGCCCACGGAGCAAAAGGCGGGCTCGTCCTCCACCCGGGTGACGGCGTGGATCACCGCGTCCCCGGCGGGCGCGCCGCCTTTCAGCAGGTCGTGGGCCTCAAAGACCCCCGCGCTGCTCATTTTCCAAGTGCCGATGATGGCGATCATATCTTATCCCAGCTTTCCGCGCACCGCCGCCACATACTCCCGGTCCGTCACGTCGAACCGGTCCTCCGGGGGATACAGCGCGCCGCCGTAATAGATGCTGCGGTTGTTGTGGACGGAGGGATCGGGCAGGGTGCGATGCTTGGCCAGATGCACCTGCCTGCAGCCGGTGGCGGCCACCACCTTGTCCACATTCTGCAATGTGATGCCCGCGCCGGGCAGGATCTCGATGGCCCCGTCCACGTATTCGATCATCTCGCGGATGGTATCCAGGGCGAAAAACACGTCGCTCTGCTGGCCGCTGGTCAGCACCCGGGTGACGCCCAGGCTGATGAGCTGATCCAGCGCGCGCTTCCAATCCGGCACCACGTCCAGGGCGCGGTGAAACACGCAGGGCTTGCCCTCCGCGATCTTCACCAGCTCCCGGGTGCGCTCGGTATCCACGGTGCCGTCCTCATGCAAAAAGCCGAATACCAGGCCGTCCGCGCCGTTCTCCAGCAGCACGCGGGCGTCCGCCTGAGCCACGGCGTACTCCGCCTCGGTGTAGCAAAAGCCGCCCGCCCGGGGCCGAACCATGGTCATCACGGGGATATGCACCCGCTGCTTCACCACCCGCAGGGTGCCCACCGTGGGGGTCAATCCGCCCTGGAACAGGTTGCTGTTGAGTTCCACCCGGTTCGCGCCGCCGCGCTCGGCCTCGATCACGTCGTCCGCCGATCCGCAGCAAATTTCCAACAGGATATCGGACATTTTTGTCCTCCCATAAGGTTATTTCATATTATTAATGCAACTTAGTATAACATTCCGGTTACATTGTGTCAAGTGTAACCCTTTGCGATCTTTCCGTCGTGAATGCCCTTTCGGGGTGCCCTCCGGCGTCGCCGCCCAGTACGCCCGCAGCCATGGCATCGATTTCATCATCGAATAACCCAACCCGCATACTATTCCCTGATTAAAACAAGACATCGAAAAGCAGAAATTTGACGAAGTGCCCTCATCCGACCTCGCTGCGCTCGGCCACCTTCCCCCGCTGCGGCAGGGGAAGGCTTTTGGCTGAGCTTTTCCCTGTAGCCAGACTGAAATCAAGTAAAAAAGCGAACTATAATAGCCTTCCCCCGTCGCAACGGGGGAAGGTGGCCGACCAACGGGAGGTCGGATGAGGGCACCTCGTGCCAATTTCTGTTTCTTGTGTAGCATTCTAATCAGGTATCAGTATCAATTACGCCCAGCGTTATAGTCTCATATGAAAACCGCCCGGATTGAGCTTGCTCAAATCCGGGCGGTCATTTACTGCCCCAGCAGAAGCATCAAGGTCTGCCCCGTGGAACGCGTGCTTCTTTTCGATGGCCTTCGGGCGATAGATCATCCCCTGGCCGCCCCTGCCGATCACTTCCCGTTCAATATCCTGTTCAAGCCGCGTTGGCGAGATCGGCCTCTGCCAGATATTTTTCCCGCAGGAGCTCGATCTCCCCGTCGGTGACGCCCAGCTCCGTCCGGATGTAATTCAGCACGGAACCATAGTTTGCCTTCATCCAATCCAGCGCGTTGATCATATACTGCGGATCGACCTCGTCCATGGCGCGCATGTAGGTTTCCAGCTCGTCCCCTTCCAGGCCCGATGCTATGAGCATCTGCCGCTCGCTTTCGATCAAGGCCGCGTTAAAGGCGTTGGTCAGCATGAAATCCGCCAGGATGGTTTCCTCATCCACGCCCAGCGCGGAGAGGATCAGCATGGCCGCGCAGCCGGTACGATCCTTGCCCTGGGTGCAATGGAAAAGCAGCGATCCGCCCTCGGGCAGGGCCAGCAGCTCCCGGAACAGCCGGGCGTAGCCCGCCTTTCCCGGTTCGCCGGACAGAAACTCGACGTACATCTGATCGCTGATGATGCCCAGCCGGATGGCCAGCTTCAGCTGATCTGTCTTTTTGCTCAGATCCAGCCCTTCCATGACCTCGGCGCTGATGGCCTGGCGCTTGGCCGCCATCTCTTCCTCGTCGATGATGCCCAAATGCAGGTACTTTACGCCCTCGATCTCCGGGTCCGGCGCGCTCTCCGCCTCGGCTGTCATGCGCAGATCAACGATTGTGCTCAGGTGGTAGTCGTCCTGCAAGATCCGGATGTCCTCCTCCGTGGCGTTGGCCAGCGCCGCGGTGCGCAGGAACACGCCGGGCTTGACGGCCCTGCCGTCCGCGCAGACATAGCCGCCCAGCTCCCGGGCGTTGCCCACGCCGGACAGGCCAAGGCTCTGCGACTCCGGAGCGACCTCCGCCAGGCCGACGCCCGCCAGCAGGCAGAACGCGAGAAGGACGCAAATCATTTTCCTCATATAAACTTACTTCCTTTTCAACATTGGGGCTTTTTATTTTTTCAGCAAAAACTGATCAAACCCCGTCGTCTCCAGAATTTCCCGAACCTGATCGCTCACGCCGGTCATCTCAAAGCGATCCTGGCTGCCCAATGATTTGTACATCATCAGGAGCACGCGCAGACCGGCGGAGGACACGTAACTCATCCGGCTCACATCCACGTGAATCGCCTTGAACTGACCGCCTGCATTCTGAAACTCCCGCAGCAATTCCGGCGCGGTGATGGTATCCATGCGCCCCTGGACGGAAGCATGGAAGACGCCGTCCTTTACCTCGCTCGCAACCTGGAAAGGAAGATCGATGTCAACAGGCTTCGCCGCCGTGTCCTCCGCCACGGTGAGCTCCCAGAACATCATCTTCCTGAACACCTCCCGCACGGCAGGCTCCGCTTCCGGCGTTCCTTTGAGGGACGCAATCGGCTCGGGAAGATAATCCGCCATGCAGATCTCATGCAGCGCAAAGCCCATCTTTCGGATGAACGCCCGAACCTTTTCATCGTCCGGATCAAAGAATACGCTGTCATTGAACCTGACATCCGCCGTCGTGGCGGCAGCGCGGTTTGTGACAGCCGCGTACATGGCCGTCAGCGCGGGGTCGTTGTTCAGCGCGGCGGCCACCACTTCCTTATCGTAAAGGAAGTAGGCCCTGTCCGTAATGACCCAGCTCCCGCCATGCTTCCGCAGCAGGCGGTGAATGTTGGAAAACACTTCCTCCAGCTCGGACTGGGCAAAGTACATCAGCAGCCCTTCCGTTGTCACCAGAAGGCCGCGGCTGTCCGCGGGAAGCGCATTCTCCAGGGATTCGTAATTTGTCGCGTCCACCGCATGATAGGCGATGGATTCGCGCTTTCCGATAATGGACTCCACCGCGGGAACCATGGCGTCAGTGACCGCGGGCAGATCAAATCCGAAATAGGTCCTCCCCTCACGGGACATGCGAATGCCGCGGGAAGTATAGCCGCAGGGCAGGTCCACGATCTGGCGGTCCTTCATGCGTTCGATCAGCCGGTTCATCGCCTGGAACCGCGTCTCGATCAGAATGGTGTACGCGGGAAAGAGCTTTCCGACCTGCTCATGCATTTCCTGGGGAACGGTATTCCTCGGCTTCTGCGCGCCAAAGGCCGGAAAGCCCAGCGCGTCCAGGAGGCGCTGGGCGTCCTGGTCTCCCGCGGCGGCGCTCAGCTGTACGCAGGATTTGGCCGTGTTGAACACTGGATTGACCAGTTCTCTCAATTCCTGATCCTTCATAAAATACCTCCTCAATCCTCCAAGGCGTCCTTCAGGCTTCCCAGGATCTCATCAAAGCGCGAGAGCGTCAGCTGGCGCAGCCTGTCCGCATAGGCCGCGTGGTAAGCCCTGGGCAGGCGGGGATGGGCCATGGCTGTGGTCAGGTACATCATCTGCGCGTAGGGCTCCAGCTTCTCATTCAGCCGCGCGGCCTTCTCCGCGCCGCCGCAATAGGTGGTCAGGAAGATGTCCCAGAACCGGCGCATATTGCCGTAGGTCATATCCACAAAGCTCATCTCGTCGTCGCTGTGCTGCTGCTTTCCGGAGCCGATGAGCTTGAATACCATATAGCTGTGAATGAGATCGATAACAGGATTGCCCGCGCTGGCGTCTCCCAGGTCGATCAGCATCAATTCGCCCTTGCTCTCCATGATGTTCTTGGGATGATAATCGTTGTGGATGAAGCGGTCCATCTGGGGGATGGAATCATAGAGCGCGTGCATCTTTTGGACCTCTTCGGGGGCAAAATCCTCCGCGACCCTGTCCACGGTGGCGTGGGTAAATTGGCCGGAATGCGGCAGCTGCCCCTCCGGCACCTGGGTGGCGTGCATCTGCTTGAGGAGCTTTGCGCAGGCGACGGCCAGCTCCTCCAGCCGCCCGGGGTCCTCCTGGATGCGCTGGGCAACCGTGGCGGCGTCCAGCATCTCATAAACGGTGCCGTAGCTCTCCCCCACGCGCACGGTATCGAAGGCGATGGCGCAGGGCACGCCCAGCAGGAAGGCCCGCCGCGCGGCTTCCCGCTCGGCCTCGATCTGCTCCAGGGTGATGCCGGGCCGGAAAACCTTCACGATCTCATCCTCCGTCAGGCGGTACACGGTGCCGTTCGCGCCTGAGCCCAGCGTCCGGCAGCCCTCCACGGAGACCTCCCGCAGCCGCTTCTTCACATCCAGCAGCTCGGTGAAGCCGGTCATGTCAAAAATTTCGTATACTTCCGGAGAGACGTTGACGACGGGCAGGGGCTTGCCGGTTTGCTTGCGCAGCTTCATGAGCACGCGCAGGCCCGCCGAGGAGATGTATTCCAGCCGGTCGGCGTCCAGGATCAGCGCGGCTCCGGGATTGCCGTTCACGGCCTCCAGCAGTTCCGCCTCCACGGCGGGGGCGTTGGCCGAATCGACGCGGCCCTCCAAATAGATCGTCAGGACATTGTTTTCAAAATTCGTTTTCAAAGAAATGCCTCCATGTTTTCTCTATATATCGTTTTACTGCGTCGGCCCCTTATACTCCATGCACAGCATGGTCAAATCATCAAACTGCTCGGCTTCCTTCACAAACCCATCCACGCTGGCGCGGACATTTTTGAGGATCTCCTGCGGCGCGGCCTGGGGATCGGCGTTCAGCGCTTCGACCATCCGTTCTGTGCCGAACAGTTCCTTCTCCGCGCTGGTGGCCTCCGCCACGCCGTCGGTATACACAAACAGCTTGCTGCCCGGCTCCAATTGAAGCTCGTATTCCTTGTAGCGCACGCCGTCCATGCCGCCGATCACGAAGCCGTGCTTGTCCTTGAACAGTTCAAAGTCGCCGTTCGGCTTTCTGATCGCCGGGAATTCATGTCCGGCGTTGGCGGCGGTCAGCTTGCCGGTGGAGAGCTCCAGGATGCCCAGCCACACGGTCACGAACATCTGCGCCTCGTTGTTGGAGCAGATCGCCTCGTTGGTCCTTTGCAGGATGCCCGCGGGAGAAAGGCCCATCATGGCCACGCTTTGCAGGATGATCTTGCTGGCCATCATGAACAGGGCCGCGGGGACGCCCTTGCCGCTGACGTCCGCGATCACCATGCACAGGTGGTCGTCGTCGATCAGGAAATAGTCGTAGAAGTCGCCGCCCACCTCTTTGGCGGGGTCCATGCTGGCAAAAATATCAAATTCGCTGCGTTCCGGGAAGGCGGGGAAGATGTGGGGCAGCATGGAGGCCTGGATCTGCGTGGCCAGGGACAGCTCCGCGCCGATGCGCTCCTTTTCCGCCGTGACCTTTCTGACCTGATCCACGTATTCCAGCGTCCGGGCGGAGAGCGTGGCAAAGGACTCTGCCAGGGCCTCGATCTCGTCCCCCGTGCGGTAGGTATCCTCCATCATGAACTGCAGGTCCTCGCCGCCCAGGGAAATGACCCGCTGCGTCATGGTCTCCAGGGGCTTCACGATGCGCTTGGACACCGTCAGCGCGCCGACGAGCGCCAGCACCGTCACGATCAGCAGCATGACCGTCATCCACGTCCGGGCATGGGAAATGCCGTCCTCAAAGGAAGAGACCGCCTGCTCGGAAATATCGTCATACTGCGCCGCCATCATCAGCGTCGGCTGATCCGTTAAGCCCTTATCGACCATGTTGATGATCGTCCAGCCCACCGTGCCGATGGGCGCGCCGGTCATATACCAGGAAGCGCCGTCCGCCTCCACCAGCTTCACATCGGTATTCTGGGTCAGCGCCTCGCTGATGAACGCGGAAAGCGCTTCGTTGCCCACCGTCCGCAGATCCTCCGCCTCGCCGTCGCCCTTCACCTGGAAGATGCCCGACTTGCGGGGCGAGAACACCACGTGGCCCTTTTCATTGACGATGCAGACAAAGACGTCGCTTTCGTCCATGTTATTCACATAGACTTCCATGTTGTCCAGGAACAGGTCCGCGCCCGCCACGGCCACGATCTCGCCGCCTGCATAGATCGGCATGGCGCACATGACGCAGTACTGGCCCGTGAAAACGTCGGACACGATATCGGTAAAATACAGCCCGCCCTCTTCCATCGCGCCCTTGTACCAATCGCGTTCGTGGATCGGAATGGAAATGACCTGGCCATTTTCATCAAATTTGGAGGAGGCGTGGTCGTCCACCAGCAGCATGACGCCCTCCGGCAGCGCCACATAGCAGGAATCCACCTCGGCGTGGGCGTACAGCGACAGCATATGATCCGACAGATTGCCAATCAGCCCGATCTTTTCCGCGATGGCCGGGTCATTTAGATCGACCCCCGCTTCCGTCAACAGCTGCACGCTGCCCGTCCCGTCCAGCGCGGCATTGGGCAGGGCCGCCTCGCGGGCGGGATACCGCTCCGGATTCTCAAAGAGCATCCGCGTATATTCCCCCAGCGTCCCGACGGCATCCGCCGTATCGGAAAACAAATCGTTCGCAATATAAGCCTGCATCTGCGTCCGGCTGCCCAGGCTTCCGGCGATCACCGCGTCCATCGTCTGCTGAGAGATGGCGGTGATGGCCCCCTTCTGCTTTTCGTTGGTATCGCTCACGATGCCGGTCAAGCGGTTCATCTGATAAACGATCGAGCCCGAATACGTCGCCATGACCAGCACCAGCATGATCAGCACCAGGTTAAAGATCTTCTGCTGAATGCCGCCAAAGGTGATATTCTTGTATTTCCTCATGGTTTCCTTATTGCCTCCATATTTTCGGCTGAAAAATCAGCCCCCGGCTCCGCCGGTCTCTTCCGTTATCAATCCGCGGAATAGAATTCCGTTTTGGTCGGGTTGGCCTGGATCATGACGGAGCTCTGATTGAACAGGCTGATCAGCTCGTCCGCCGCGGCATGAACCTTATCCTCCGTCGTATCGCTCAGATAAATGACCAGCGTATACTCCTGATACTCCGTGCCGTCGTCACCAATCCAGCCGCCGTGGGCCTCCTGGATGGTGTAGCCCCCAAAGAGGCGGATGAGGACGGCGCGGGCCTTTTCCATGGCTTCCGCCTGGGTAAACACGGGCTTGTCGGTATCCTTGTCGTTGGTACCCAGATACAGCACATACTGAACGCCGTCATTGGCGCTTGCTTCCTCCTGGGCGGGCGCGGGCTCAGCGGCGGGCGCTTCCTCCTTTTCGGCTTCCTTCACGGCCTGGATGATCTCCGTCCTTTCCACGCCCTCGCCATAGATGGTGGCAAAATCATCCCGCATGGAAATGACGCCGATGCCCATGCCTTCATAGCTGGCTTTCTTATCGGCGGTACCGTCAAAGTCGCCGTACTCCCGCTCTCCGTCGTCCGCCACCACCATATAGGCCGCGCTGCGGTAGGGGTTGTTGGAAATGGTGTAGATCTCCATGGCCAGGTCTCCGGAGGAATTGCCGAAGGCCAGCACCGGCTGCTGGCCGATCTCCCGCACGATGGCGTCCACCTTGCTGGTCTTGGCGTTTTCGCCATAGTAATTGCCGTCAAACACGATCTGATCGGCGGGCTGGAAGGTGTAATCCGTATCCGCCTCATCGCCCTGGCTGGTGGCGATATAGCCGTATTCCGTGCCGATCACCTGAGCGGGCGGAATGTTCAGCGTGCCGCGGATCACTTCCCGCACGATATTCCGCTCGGTGGCGGTGACGATATACACGGTGAAGCCGTTTTCCAGCAGCTTATCAAACAGCTCCAGCATGGGCTTGTAATAGGCGTCCCCGCGCTTCAGGCCGGAAAAGCCCATGGCTTCGCTGTCCTTGAACGCGCGTACCATTTCCGCCAGCTCCTCCATGGTCATGCCCTGGTAGGCGATGGCGCCCGCGGTGGCCTGGCGGGTGCTCATGCCGCTGGGCTTTTCGCCGCCCGCGGCGTCCAGGATCTCCTGGGCTACCGCTTTTACCTCGTCGGTAATGGTATCGCTGCCGCTGTTCAGGGCGTAATCCGCAAACACCATGTATTCAAAGCAGAAGGGATAGGTTTCGCACATCAGCGTGCCGTCCAGATCGAACACGGCAATGCGGTCCGCCACGGGAATATAATCGGGCGACGCCTCATCCGTGACGGCCAGCAGATAAGCGTTCAGGCTTTCCGCCGCCGCCGAATCCTCCGTCCAGTATTCCGAGAGCAGCGCGGGCTGACTGTCCGCCAGCGCGGACGCCGCAGTGCACAGCAAAAACAGAACGAGCAGCAGGCTTGAAATTCTTTTCATCATATGGTCCCCCTTTTCTCATGGTCAGCCCCGAAAGAAGCTGGTCAGTTTTTGCGCCATATCCGTTATCGCCGTAAAAAAGAATGAAACGGATACATTCTATAATATAGCGTACTTCGTTACATAACCGCAACACCTTTTTGCGTGAACGCCGTTTTTTTGAGATTTTTCGATGATCCATCCGCGGACTGGACCAAGACGGTCATGATTTGCGTTTTGAGGATGAATCCTGTATAATAATTGTATTGAAATCAGACGATATATGACTCCGATATGCCGGGCGTCAAAGCCGACAGCAAACAGATCGCCGTCTAGGGCGCGAAGGGGCTTGAGGGTCAAACGGCCCTTGCCGAGATCGGTCATCCCAAGGCCGCCTTCCTCCTGGGCTACTTCTACTGCGCGGGCAGAAATGTGGAACAGGATTACGCACGGCAAGGACATGGTTCCTGAAGGCAACCGATGCGGGGCATGGGAAAGCCGCGGAACGTCTGGCCGAGCTGAACGGAAAATAATACTGCGCCCCTTGAAAAAACGCGCAGCACACTGAGAAAGAAAACAAAAAAGCCGCCTCCGAAGAAGCGGCTTCAGATCATCAACAAACCTATTGCTAAAACTCGGGATGCATGAAGGGGCCGCAGCCCCTTCATTTTTTAATCCGCAGGCGGCGGCGTGTACGTCGCCGAGGAGAAAAATTCTGGAGCGGCGCTTTATCCGGGGCCTGCCGGCCCGCCTTACGCTAAAAATATGCCACAGGCATATTTTTCGGGCGCTTCAGGCCCCCGCGGAAGAATTTTTCATTCCGCTCAAATTTTCTGGCCGTGCGCTGTTAAGCGCACAAGAAAATTTGCAATCCGAAGAAAATGATCCTTCATTTGCCCAGAAGCCGCCTCCGAAGAAGCGGCTTATATGGTACCGTTTTTTTTGCGTCAGGCGGCGTTTTCCGCCTGCAGCTGGGCCAGGTTTTCCTCGCAGAACAGGGTGATCACATTGTTGATCATCTCCTCGTCCGCGTCCACCGGGAAGCCCGCGGCCAGCCAGTAGGCATAGGGGCCCTCGTTGTACTTGGCCAGGTCGTCGGTATTGCCGCCATAGCGGAACTCCAGATGATAGGTGGTGGCGGGGGTATCGGGCATCATGTAGAAGTATTTGAATTCGCCCGCGTCCGCGTCGGCGGTCTCATAGAGGAAGCCCTCCATCATGCCGCCCAGGGACAGTTTGCCCGCATAGGTATAGGTGTGGCTGAACACGGTTTCGCCGTTTTCATTCACGCCGCTGATTTGATCGCCATTGAAGGTAATGTTGGAAACGCCATTGATGAACAGGCAGTCGAACTGCGCGCCCTGGGAGCCGTCGCCGTAGGCGTCGATGGCTTCCTGGCCGTAGATGGTGCCGTTGCAGGCCGCTTTCAGCAGCTCCGCCGCCATGGGGCCCATCTCGTCCCCCAGGGTCTCCACGCAGGGA
Organism: uncultured Eubacteriales bacterium; assembly: GCA_902781945.1. Classification (GTDB taxonomy): domain Bacteria; phylum Bacillota; class Clostridia; order Christensenellales; family Aristaeellaceae; genus SFMI01. The sequence goes on from CACZLE010000045.1 coordinate 17,680, forward strand.
GCCAGCCAGATCTCGTCATATTTTTCATCGGTGATCACGGAGAACAGCGCTTCATAGGTGCCCTTGACGGCGTCCAGCAGCGCGGCGGCCTCATCCACCTTCGCGTAGGAGAACACCAGCTCGGGATAGCCGAAGGCCGCCACCGTGACGGTGTACTGCTTGCCGGCTTCAAACAGCGGATTTTCGCTGCCGTTGCGGGCCTTGACCACGCCGTCCGCGTTCAGGATGCCGTTTTCATCCAAGGCAATGAAGCTGCCCACCGTGCCGTGATGGCCCACGATCTCCTGCTCGGTGGCCTTTTCCGCGCCCTCGGCCAGGATCTGCACATGCTCGATGTTTTGCAGATAATCAGCGATGGAGCCGGAAGAGAGCACGATGCCCTGACCGTCAAAGGAAATGTCCCCGGCGTTCAGGCCGCTGTCGATGATGAAATAGGGAGCCTGCGCGGCGGCGGGACCGCCCTCGAAGGCGGGAGAACGATACTTGCCGCTGGCGTCCGCCACGTTCACATAGTAGTAACCGGCCTTCACGTTGGCCATATCCTGGAAGGCGATGACCACCTTGCCGTCGGCCATTTCCACGGTATAGCTGTCCGCGGGCACGATCTGCTCGTTGCGCACGCCCCAGCGGATGTCCAGCACCTGCAAATCGAAATCCTCCGGCAGGGCATTCCGCAGGGTGATCACGTTGCCCTCGATGGATTCCACGGGCAGCGCGGAGCCCTCCACCTCCAGGAAGGTCTTGCCAGCCTTGCCCTCCAGGGCGTTGAGCACGGCTTCCTGGGCGGCGGCGCTCACCATGGTCGCGCCGGAAACGGCGTCCGCGCCGGCGGTCATATCCATGGCCCGCACTTCTTCCGCGGTCTTGCCCACAAATTTGTCCAGCAGGCCGCTGTTCACGGCGGCGTCATAATAGGCCTTGTTCTTGTTGGCCCAGAATTCCTCGTTGCCCTCCTGCACGGAACCGGCAGCGCCGGTGCCGTTGTCCTTGACGGCAGTGATCACGCCGTTATCATCCACTTCGACGGCCAGCTTCACATTGTAAAACGGGGGGTGAATAAAGGGCGCGGTGGAGGGATAATTGCGCTGGTCCACGTTGGCGTCCCCCTCCAGGGTCTGATCCGCCAGCGCGCAGCAGGCGGACAGGGCAAGGCAAAGCGCCATGATCAAACTAAGCATTGAACGAACGGTTTTCATAGTGATCCTCCTTTTTACGCCATCGCCGCGCCCAGCTTTTTGCAGGCGTCGACGGCCTCGTCGTCCGGGGCGTTGTTGGCCTTCACGCTCGGCGCGGCCAGGGCGATGCCCTTTTCCTGGCAGCGGGCTTCCCAGTTCTCCAGCCATTCGCCCACGCCCCAGTCATAGCTGCCAAACAGCGCCACCTTTTTACCGGTCAGCGCGGGCTCGATGCCTTCCAGCATGGGCAGGAATTCGCCGTCCTCCAGCTCCTCCGAGCCCATGGCGGGGCAGCCCAGGGCCACGGCGTCATAGCCGTCCACGCCCTGCACCTCCGCACAGGTCAGCAGATCCACGTCCGCGCCGGCGGCCTTCGCGCCCTCCGCCACAGCGTTGGCCATGGCCTCCGTGTTGCCCGTTCCGCTCCAATAGATTACCGCGACTTTGCTCATCGTATTTTCTTCCTTTCTTTTTGTGGTCTATTCTCATCCCTGACGGGATCAAGGGAAGCTCTGATTAAATGAGTTGGTCGGATGACGTGCATATTTTTTGTGAGATGCAAGCATAAAAATCGAAGGTTTAGTGGCGCTAAATCGAGATTTTTATGCGCAGCAGATCGCACAAAAGATGCCGTCAGCTGAGCAACGAATTAATCAGAGGTTCCCAAGCATAGCAGATCATTCCGCCACCGCCAGCCGCTCCAGGGAAACGCCCTGGGCGTAGCAGCGCAGGTACACCTCGGTGCAATGCCTGCACCGTTCAAACTTGCGGACGGCCCCTTCCACGTCGTCATAGACCTTCCACAGCCCGCAGGCCTTGTAATGCTCCTTGCGGTGCATGAAGCCGTCCACGTCCTTGGGCGGATAGCCCAGGAAGAGGCCCACCTCGTGCGGGAAGTCATCCTCCCGGCGAAGCCGTGCCATGAGCCGCGCCAGGCAGCAATTGGCGTCGCAGCTGGGATATCCGCACTCCCGCAGCAAATTTTGCGCCAGCGGGTCCCGGAGGTCGCGCTCCAGGCGCTTGGGGCGGTACAGATACAGCAGGCCCCTGCCGTCCCGCCACCGCAGGGGCAGGATGCGCAGTCCCTTTTGCCGCAGGCGCTGGTTCAGCTGCCGCAGCTCCCGGTTCATTTGCTCCTTGCTTTCAAACCCGCAGGTGAACATATTGCCCGTTTTCAGCCGGGCCATGGTGGGCGCGCAGCTTCGGATCAGGGTTTCGGTGGACATGGCGGCCTCCTGGTTCTTATTGTTAGTTACAGCTAACCAATATCCTTTGAAAAACCGCGGCCATCGCGCAAGGGGATCACGCGCCGCGGCATCGGTTAGATTAAACTAACAATGACATATTATCATATTCGCCCGGGTCCGTCAAGTTCTGATATATACTTTTCACCCCAGCGTCACGTCCAGGATCATCATCACCACAAAGCCCAGGGCGAAGGCCACGGTGCCGACGTTGGAATGCTTGCCCTCCGACATTTCGGGGATCAGCTCCTCCACCACCACATACAGCATGGCTCCGGCGGCGAAGGCCAGAAAATAGGGCATCACGGGCGTCACCAGCCCGGCGGCCAGCACCGTGATGGCCGCGGCCACGGGTTCCACCGCCCCGGAAAGCACACCCATCCAGAAGGTCCTGGACTTTTTCATGCCCTCCGCCAGCAGCGGCATGGAGACGATGGCCCCCTCCGGGAAATTCTGGATGGCGATGCCCAGGGCCAGGGCCAGGGCTCCGGCGGCGGTGATGCCCGCGTCCCCGGCCAGGAACCCGGCGTAGGCCACGCCCACCGCCATGCCCTCGGGGATGTTGTGCAGCGTCACGGCCAGGATCAGCTTGGTGGTGCGCTTAAAGCCGCTGCGGGGGCCCTCATGCTGATTGTCCATGTGCATGTGGGGCGTGATCACGTCCAGCAGCAGCAGAAAGCCCACGCCGATCAAAAAGCCGATGGAGGCGGGCAGAAAGGCCAGGCTGCCCATGTCCGCGCTGCTCTCCAGGGCGGGCTGCAGCAGGCTCCAGAAGGAAGCCGCCACCATGACGCCCGCCGCGAAGCCCGTCAGCGCCTTCTGCACGCCCGCGGAGATCTGCTTTTTCAAAAAGAACACCATGGCCGCCCCCAGGCTGGTGCCCAGGAAGGGGATCAGGATGCCTTCCGCAATCTGTATGTTCAAGGAAAATCCCTCCTTTGTTTGGTCTGACAGGCTTATTATAATATCGTTAGGTCAAGCTAACAATAACTTTTTTCAAAATTTCTTTCGGATGCCGTCGATCCGCGGCAGCTTTTCCCTGATGATCTCCGAAGAAATTCAAGTTTGAGAAGGATAACCGCCCCGATCCGGAGAATAATACAACAGATTCATTTTGAAGGAGGAGATTCCCATGGCTGACCGTATCGTACTCAATCCCATTTCCTATCATGGCCACGGCGCCATTGAAAACATCGTGCCCGAGCTCACCGCCCGCGGCTATAAAAAGGCCTTTGTGGCCACCGACCCCGATCTGCTCAAATTCGGCGTGACCAAAAAGGTGACGGACCTGCTGGACAAGGCGGGCTTCGCCTATGCGGTATACAGCGACATCAAGGCCAACCCCACCATTGAAAACGTGCAGACCGGCGTGGCCGCCTTCAAGGCCGCCCAGGCGGACTGCATCGTGGCCGTGGGCGGCGGCAGCGCCATGGACACCAGCAAGGCCATCGGCATCATCATCAACAATCCGGAGTTCGCGGACGTGCGTTCCCTGGAGGGCGTGGCCCCCACCAAGAAGCACGCCGTGTTCACCATCGCCGTGCCCACCACCGCCGGCACCGCCGCCGAAGTGACCATCAACTACGTGATCACCGACGTGGAAAAGAAGCGCAAGTTCGTGTGCGTGGACGTCAATGATATCCCCGAAGTGGCCGTGGTGGATCCCGACATGATGAGCACCATGCCCAAGGGCCTCACCGCCGCCACCGGCATGGACGCCCTGACCCACGCCATCGAGGGCTATATCACCAAGGGCCATTGCGCCATCAGCGATATGTTCCATCTGGAAGCCATCCGCCTGATCAGCCACAGCCTGCGCAAGGCCGTGCAGAACGATCCCGATGGCCGCGAGGGCATGGCCCTGGGCCAGTACATCGCGGGCATGGGCTTCAGCAACGTGGGTCTGGGCATCGTGCACAGCATGGCCCACGGCCTCAGCGCCCTCTATGACACCCCCCACGGCGTGGCCTGCGCCATCATCCTGCCCTTCGGTCTGGAATACAACGCTCCCGTGGCGGGCAAGCGCTACCGCGCCATCGGCAAGGCCATGGGCGTGGACGGCATCGACGCCATGGACGACGAGGCTGCCGCCGCCGCCACCATCGCCGCCGTCAAGCAGCTCTCCGCCGACGTGGGCATTCCCGCGGACCTGAAGGGCATCCTGAAGGACGAGGACGTGCAGTTCCTGAGCGATTCCGCCTATGCCGACGCCTGCCGCCCCGGCAATCCCCGGGACACCAGCGTGGAGGAGATCAAGGCCCTCTATCGCAGCATGATGTAATATTCCTATGCAAAGAGGCTGTCGCAACGCATGCGGCAGCCTCTTTGCGTATGCCGAAAACAGAAATTTGGCGGGGGAAAACGTTGGAGGCCTCCGCGGCCTCCAAGCCTCTGCGCCAGGGCCCGCTTGGATCCGGGGCCTTCCGGCCCGCTTTCCGCTAAAAATGATCCACAGGATCATTTTTCGGGCGCTCCAAGCCCCTGGACCCATTCTGGCGAACCAGCTTGAAAACAACATCAAACAATTTGCGCCTGAAACTCGAGCGTCGCAAAGAGAGCTTCCGGGCAGAAGAAAACCGGCGGCAGTCCGGAAAAATGAGTTTACTCATTTTCTCCGGCCTGACGCCGGTTTTCGCTGTGGCTGGCTGCCCGGAAGCGGTGGGCTGCGATTTCGTTTCTCGTTGCGTCAGTTGCTTTTACGGCGACAAACGCAGGTTTTCTGCTTCTCTTTTGACTCAAAAGAGAAGCGTACTCCCTTTCCCGTCAAATTTCTGTTTTTCGGCGTATCATTTTCATCCGACCAGCGCGCCGCCTGCCGTCACACGCTGCGCAGCCTCACGGCGATGCGCTCCAGCACGGGCAGCATTTCGTCCAGCTTGACCAGCTCCATGGAGCCGTAATCCATATCCAGGGCGCGCTCCCACAGGAAGCGGGCGGCCTCCACCACCTGGGTCACATCGTGGGCCACGCTGCGGCCCTGGCGGGCGCATTGCAGGATGACCTCGCTCATTTCGTCGCAGAAGGCGGTGTAGGCCTCAAACACCACGTCGTCCAGCCGGGGCCGGGCGATATGGGCCGCGCCGGTCTCATTGAGAATGAGCAGCAGGTTTTCCATTTCGGGCTTGAAAAGCTCCCTTTGGCATTGGCGCAGGGTGCCGTCCATCACCAGGCCCTCGCCCAGCTTGCGCAGGCGCAGGGTGACCAGCAGCCACTCCTCCTCCTCGGGGCGGAAGGGCTGGGCCCAATAGAGCAGGCTGTTCAGCTTTTCCCGGGTGGAGGTCACGCGGGTCAATTTATATTGCTCAAAGGCCGCGGCGGCCTTGCTTTCGCAGATGGCCTGCAAAACGGCCAGCTTGGAATCAAAATAATGGTAAAAGCTGCCTTTGCTGCAATTCAGCTCCAGCAGGATATCGTCCACCGTGGTTTCCAGGTAGCCCTTGCGGCAAAACAGCGCATTTGCCGCGTCCACGATGGCCTGGCGGCGCACTTCGCCCTTGCGCATGATCAGTTTGTTCCTTTCTTATTCATAGATGCGCACCTGCTCGGCATACGGCTTGTAGTAAACGGTGCGCAGCAGCTCCCGCCGGACCTCCACGCCGTCCTGATAATAGACGCGGTAGGTCTTGTAGCGGTAGCCCTCCCGGCCCTTGACGATGATCTCCTGGGTGGGCGTGGGATGCAGCTCGTCCAGCGGCGCGTACTCCGGCGGCCTGGGGGTGGGGCTGGGAATGGGCTCCTCGCTGAGCACGGCCTCCAGGGTGATGCGCGTACCGTCGCCGGGGGCCACGCCGTAAATCTCCACCGTGCACAGGCAGACGCGGTTAAAGTTGCTGCCCGTCAGATAGGACACGATGAAGATGGGATAGGGCGAATTGTTGCGGATCTTGAGATCCAGGCTGTCGGCCAGCTTCTGGCCGCTCTGCCAGTCCACCGTGGCGTCCAGGCCGGGCGCGATATAGGCGCTGGGCCAGGCGTGGGGGGTGGAGGTGACGATCTTCATATCGGCCATGGCCGCGGCGTTAAAGAGCGTGGAGGACACCTGGCACACGCCGCCGCCGGCCTCCTCGTAGCTGCGGCCCTGGGCGATGGCGGGGGCCATCAGATAGCCCTTATCCACGGTGCGGCGGCCCGTGACCTCGTTGAAGGACAGGGTCTTGCCGCTCTCCAGCACGGTGCCGTTCAGGGCCGCGCAGGCGATCTCGATGTTTTTGTTGCGGTTGAAGCTGGCCAGGGTGTCGGTGGAATAGCTGGCGATCAGGCCGAAATTCTGCTGCAACTGCGCCTGGGTCACCGTGGGCTGCTGGGGATGGGTGCTTAATGTGATGGCGCCGTTGTAGTTGCGGGCGTCCATCTGGGCCGTGATGGCCTCGTAGATCTCGTCGCTGCCCAGGAAGGTGCCGCTCTGCTCCTTTTGATATTGGAAGGAACGGGTGGCAAAATCGAAGCTGGACACCGTGGCGTCCCGGGCGGGATTGCTGACCCGGCTGGACAGCTTATCCGCCAGGGCCCGGACGGTGGCCTTATCGTAGGTCACCTGGGTGTACAGGTACGCGCCGCCGCTGCGGATCTGCTCCCGCACCTGGCTGCGGTATTCAAAGGGCGACAGGCTGCCGGTGGGATCGTTTTGCCGTCCCAGGGCGTAGGCCTCCTGGAGCACGCCCTCCAGGTTGCGCTGCAGGGGCAGTTCGTTCTGCGTCACGCGCCAGGTTTTGCCGTCCACCGTGATGCTGAAAGCATATTGCTGATCCTGGGCCACGGTGGTGCCGGTGAGCAGCTGCCGGGCTTCCTCCAGGGTCAGGCCGCCCAGGTGGATATCGTCCACGTGGACGCCGTCGAAGAAGGTATCCGGGGCCATGGCCTCCACCCGCTTGCGGAAGGCGGGATAATGGCCGCTGTACAGGCTGGAGACGATGAAGCCCCCCGCCACCAGCAGCACGACGCACGCGATGAGCAGCAGGAGCCACAGGCCCTCGCGCCCGCCCGTCCTGCCCCGCTGCCCGCGGGAGGAACGGCGGCCCGGGCCGGGATAGGAGGCCGCGTACTGGGGATTTTCCGCCTGGGGCGTTTCGCCATAGGCCGGATACTGGGGATAGCTGGGATATTGCGCGTGGCGGGCGGGTTCTCCCGACGCCCTGCGCTGCCGGGGCTGTCCGTTATCCATGGGCGGGCCTCCTTTCCTTCAAAATGCGGATTCGGATACAGCTTATTATAGCAATTCTGTCCGTTCTGTCAAGGAACGGAAAATTTTCGTCATGGACAAACCGGGCGGATATTGACGCGGAAAGACAGGGCGAATGTAAACTTTTTGCAAAATGCGATTTGCTTCAAAAAACCCGACAAATTTTCCCCGTCGCCGCGCACGAACAGGACATCATCCCGGTTTTTTGGATATTATAAAAAAATTTTGCGCGCCGGTTGACATTTCTTTGTCAACAGGGTATAATTCCTTTCGTAATAGGCGAACATATGTTCGTATTAGCAAGGAGGATGTACCAATGCGTACAGATTCGATCGTTTATCGCAAATTGGTGGCGCGCATCGCGCTGCTGGGTCTGACCCGCCGGGAGGTGGCGGATCAGCTGGGCGTCAGCTACGGCACGCTGCATAATAAGCTGTGCGCCATTACGCCCTTCACGCTGAACGAAGCCATCCAGATCAAGGCCATGCTGGGCCTGCCCGGTCCCCTGGAGGAAGCCTTTGAGCGCTACGACCAGAAAAAGCCCAATTAATCATCATCAATGCCCGCCCATCGGAAATTTGCCGCCGATGGGCGGATTGTTATAGAAAAACAGAAATTTGACGGGGAGAACGAACGGGGGCGTTCTCTTTCGATGCCCGAAAGAGAACCAGAAAGGGCTGTGTTTGTCGCCGTAAAAGTTGCAAACGCAACGAGAAACAAAGTCGCAGCCCACCGCTTCCGGGCAGCCAGCTTTGCTGGCATGCTGTGCTGCACGGCGCACAGCGAAACCCGGCGTCAGGCCGGAGAAAATGAGTAAACTCATTTTTCCGGACTGCCGCCGGGTTTCTTCTGCCCGGAAGCTCTCTTTGCGACG
>CACZLE010000046.1 GCA_902781945.1 uncultured Eubacteriales bacterium
CTTCGCTGGCGCGCTGTGCTGCACGGCGCACAGCGAAAACCGGCGTCAGGCCGGAGAAAATGAGTAAACTCATTTTTCCGGACTGCCGCCGGTTTTCTTTTGCCCGGAAGCTCTCTTTGCGCCGCTCAAGTTTCAGGCGCAAATTGTTTGTTATTGTTTTCAAGCCGGTTCGCCCGCTGAGGTCCAGGAGATGAAATCTCCTGGTGCGGGGTCATAGGGGCCGCAGAGGCCCCTATCGTTCTCCCCTTGCCAATTTCTGTTTTTCTACCTCAGCTCATACACCTTTTGCCCCACCCACGTTTCCGCCGCCTTGTGCTGGCTCCAGTCCGGCGGGGCCAGCCAGCCGCCGTCCAGGGCGAATTGCAGGGCGGACAGGGCGGGATGGTCAGGGCCATAGAGGCGCAGGCCGGGCAGGACAGGCAGCAGGCCATGATTGGAGAGGGCTGTTTGGGCGGACTGGGAACGGAGGAAATCCAGGAAATCCCGGGCCGCATCGGAGAGCGCCACACCATAGAGCACCAAATCGGTGGCGGAGGCTGCCGCCACCACGTCATAGGCGGCGGACTGGGCCTGCAGCTGGGCGACGGACAGCAGGGCGGCCTCCCCCGCCTGAAAACGGGCGGGCAATTGGGCGCGGGGGATCAATTGCGCTCCTGCCGGGGCGTTCATGGACCGCAGGGCCAGGGCCCCGAAATCCTCATCCGCACAGAAGCTCTCCGGCCAGGGCACCAGCACAGGCGCGGGGGTGCGGGCGGGGTCCGGCGTGGGCGACACGCCGAAGAGGCTCCGAGGCACGGGCGTCACCGCAGTCTCGGGACGGGGCTGGGCCAGCACGTAGCCCGACAAGCAGAGCGGCGCGGCGTCCAGCGTTCCCAGCGCCGGGGGCACCTCCACGCCCGCCGACCAGATCACCGCGTCCGGCGGCGCCTCCGCCGCCCCGGTCATCTCCTGCTCCGTCATCACCCGCAGCCACACGGCTGCGTTTTTTTGCTGCTTGCCATAGGCCGCGGCCTGCTTTTTGAGCCAGCTCATCGTGCCGGGCATCTCGGAGGATGCCCACAGGGTGATCAGCCGCCTTTCCGGGGCGTCCGCGACGGGCGGGGACACGGGCAAATGTGGAAAATACTGGATCAGCAGCGCGGTGACAGCCAGGGCCGCCAGGCAGCACAGGGCTTTTTTGAAGGACATACAAAGGAGCCTCCGGTTTTTGTTCAGCTTATGCGGGAACGGCAGGAAATAGAAATTTTTAACATTTTCTCTCAAAATATTACATTATACACTTGATTTTGTAATAATTTTGTAATAGTATAAAAGGGCACGATCCGTCATTTTTCCCGCGATTCCGAGGAGGCCCCATGAAAACCTGCAAGAGAATCATCCTGTTCGCCATCCTGTGCGGACTGATGTTATGGACTGCCGCCGCTTGCGCCGCCAGTCACCAGTATGGCAAGGTCAACGCCAATTCCGTCCGCTTCCGCAAGGAGGCCGAAAAGACGGATTATTGGGCGATGCTGGATAAGAACTGGCCGGTGGAGATATTGGACACCAAGACCGTCAGCGGCGTCAAGTATTACCGCGTGGCAGCCGGCATCCCCAATCATACGGATCGGACGTATTACGGCTACATTCAGCAAAAATACGTGACCAAGACCTCCTCCAAGCCCGCCACGCCCACCACGTCCTCCTCGTCGAGCTCCAGCAAGACCAGCACCAAGACCGCCTCGGGCAACATACAGACCACCACCGACAAGGTGAACCTGCGCAAGAGCGCCTCCACCGATTCCGAATCCAAGGGTCAGGTGAAGAAGGGCGCCAATCTCACCTATTCCGCCATCGTCACCGTGGGCGACGTGAAATGGTACAAAGTCAAATATAACGGCAACACCTGCTATATCATGGCCAAATACTGCAAGACGGTATCGGCCAAGGAAGCCGCCAAGGAGACCTACAAGGACGCCTCCATTCCCTCCGACCCCAGCAGCACCGCCCTGACCACCAAGGCCAAGGTGATCCTGCGCGCCAGCGCCAGCGCGGAGGGCAAGCAGCTGGCCGTATTGACCAACAAAAACACCCTGTGCACCCTGACGGGCACCACCAAGAAGGCCGACGGCTACGTGTGGTACAAGGTCAAGGCCGACGGCAAGACCGGCTATGTCCGCGGCGATCTGCTGCGGGTGCTGTCCACCGCCGAGGCCAAAACCTACAAGGACACCAAGTCCTCCAAGGGCACCCTCTACTCCCCCGAAATGACGGAATGGAGCGGCATCAAGAGCATCTTTTATAAAGGCTGCGTGGCCACCGTCACGGACGTCAAAACCGGCATCAGCTTCAAGGTGAAGCGCTGGTCCGGCGGACTGCACGCCGACGTGGAGCCCTACACCGCCAAGGACACCAAGGCCATGTGCAAGATCTACGGCGTCAGCAACGCCCAGCAGATCAGCGACCAGAATCTGTACCAGCGCCGGGCCATCCTGGTCACCATCGGCACCCACAGCTACGCCGCCTCCATGTACGGCGTGCCCCACAACTATCCCGAGGGCGACACCATCGACGACAACAACTTCAAGGGCCAGTTCTGCATCCACTTTGTCAACAGCAAGGTGCACGCCAGCAAAAAGGTGGACAAGGACCACCAGAAGGCCATCCAGTACGCCTACAACAACGCAGAGGCGCTGCTGAAGAAGCAGGGATATACGTTTAAGTAAGCGGAAAACAGAAATTGACGGGGAGGGTTCCGTTGGGGCGTTGCCCCAAACCCCACCAGGGAGGGGAGCCCCTCCCTGGACCCGGCAGTGGCGGATGTTACGTATTTTCAATAACAAGCAACTTGCCGCAGTTGCTTGGATAACGCAGTCCACCGCTTCCGGGCAGCCAGCTTCGCTGGCGTGCTGTGCTGCACGGCGCACAGCGAAAACCGGCGTCAGGCCGGAGAAAATGAGTAAACTCATGCTCTCTTGTCGACATTCAAGTTTCAGGCACATATTGTTTGTTGTTATTTTCAAGCCGGTTCGCCCGCTGAGGTCCAGGAGAAGAATTCTCCTGGCGCAGAGGTTTGGAGGCCGCGGAGGCCTCCAACGTCTCCCCTTTCCAATTTCTGTTTGTATTTTCCTTCCAAATGTAAACATTCTGCGAATTCCGTCGAATTGTTTCGTGTTTTGCTTGATTTTGTAACACATTTGTAATAAAATACAGAGGATGATTTCTTTTCCCCCGCACGAAAGCAAGGAGGTACTCATGAAACGTCCCCTGTATTTTTTGCTTCTTTCGCTGCTTTTTTGCATGCTTTTGAATTCCGCCTCCGCGGCAACCTACGGCACGGTGAACCATGACGGCGTGCGCTTCCGGCGTAAAGCCGAGAGCACGGACGTATGGGCCATGCTGGATACCGGCTGGCAGGTGGAGATCCTGAACACCAAGCGGGCCAACGGCGTCAATTATTATTATGTGGTCTGCGGCACCCCCAAGAACCCCACCCGCCAGTATTGGGGCTACATCCAGCAGGAATACGTGAGCGTTTCCGGCGCGCCCGCCGCCACATCCGCGCCCGCCGCCACCCTCATCTCCGAAGCCGCCGTCCCGGCGAGCCCCGTTCAGCCGGCAGCCACCGCCGCCCCCGTCGGCAACGGCGCGAGCGGCTATGTGCAATTCATCGTCCGGGGCGTCAACCTGCGCCAGGGCCCCAGCACAGGCACCAAATCCCTGGGCCAGTTCAAGGAAGGCCAGATCGTGGCCTTTGCCGACGCCACCGTCAGCAATGGCCGCACCTGGTATCAGGTCAGCAAGGACGGCGTGACGGGCTATGTGCTGGGCACCTGCGTGCAAGTGGTGAATGGCGCCCAGGCCACCGCCGCGCCCGCGGTCACGGCAGCCCCGGAAGCAACGGCGGCTCCCGCCGCCCCGGCCAGCAGCATCGCCCTGACCACCATGGAAAAGGTCATCGTCCGGGCCGAGGGCAGCGCCCGGGCCACCCAGATCAAACTGCTCAACAGCGCGGGGCAGGTGTGCACCCTGACGGGGGCCACCAGCCAGGCCGACGGCTACACCTGGTATCAGCTGAACGTCAAAAACATCACCGGCTGGATCCGGGGCGACCTGCTGCGCGTCCTCTCCGCCGAGGAAGCCGCGGCCTATACCAATACCAACGCTTCTGCCGGCGGGACCACCCTGTATACCCCCGAATTGGCCGACTGGAACACCAGCGACATCCAAAAGATCTTCTATAAGGGCTGCGTAGCCACCGTCACCGACGTCAAGACCGGCATCAGCTTCCAGGTGAAGCGCTGGTCCGGCGGCTCCCACGCCGGCGTGGAACCCCTCACCGCCGCGGACACCGCCGCCATGTGCAAGATCTACGGCGTCAGCACGGCCCAGGAAATCGCGGACAAGGACCTGTACCAGCGCCGGGCCATCCTGGTCACCGTGGGCGGCCACAGCTACGCCGCCTCCATGTACGGCGAGCCCCACAACGACGAGGGCAACACCATCAAGGACAACAATTTCCAGGGCCAGTTCTGCATCCACTTCACCAATAGCAAAACTCACGGCTCCGACAAGGTGGACGCAGACCACCAGAAGGCCGTTACCTACGCCTATACCAACGGCGTGAGCCAACTGACCCAGTACGGGTACACCTTCCAATAAGCCGCGCCGGAAAAATTAAAAAATTCCATCCAATTTGTTGCAGAATACGCTTGACTTTGTAACAAAAGCGTAATAAAATACAGATGGAATATTCTGCGCGCGGTGCGCATTTACGAGGTGGCATTATGAACGAACGCAAGCAAAAACGGTATCATGCCCTGCAGCGGCTGCTGAGCATGGTGTTTGCGCTGTCTCTGCTGCTGGGCCTGCTGTGGACGGATTCCGCCCTGGGCAGCGCCGCGGCCAGCTACGCGGCCCCCGCCAACAACAGCGTAAACTATTACAGCTTTAACGGTGCCCAGCTGAGCAGCATGGGCCTGCTCAATCCCAGTGCCTCCTATCCTGTGTCCGGCACGCAGCAGATCGGCGAGGAGCTCTATTACGTGCTGCAAATCAACGGCGTGGATTATTATGTCAAGGCCAGCAATTTGCAGATCACGGCCAATCCCGCGTCCTCCGTCCCGGCCACCGGCACCAGCACGGAAGCCACGCCCGTGACGGGAAGCGCCACCACGGCCAATACCTCCTCCTACACCACCCTGGGGGATCTGTCCGGCAGCGCGCCCATCGGCACCCTGCGAATTACCCAGTCCGGCACCAACATGCGCGCCCAGGCCCACATGACCAGCGGCAACGTGGTGGCCGTGCTCAAAAAGAACGCCACCCTGTCCTTCTACGGCAGCATCGTGCCGCCCAGCGGCAACCATGTGTGGTACTACTGCTACGACGCTTCCTCCGGCCAGTTCGGCTACGTGGTGGACGACTGCGTGAAGGTCCTTTCCCTCACCCAGGGTTCCGCAGTGGCCACCCTGCCCCCCGCCTCCACCACCAACATCACCTCCGCCTCCGTGCCGGCCCTGGCCAACAGCACGGCGGTGGGCTACATCCGCATCACCCCCAAGGGCAAAACCAACATCCGCAAGACCACCCAGTCCTCCGTCAATAACGTCGTCGCCCAGGCCGAGCAGGGCGAAGTGCTGCCCTACTACGCCGTGAGCGTGGTGAACAAGGCCACCTGGTACTATGTGTTCTACGCCCCCGAGCAGGTCTTTGGCTATGTGCTGGGCACCTGCGCGGAGACGACGGGCAACGCCGCTGCCGTGGCCACCGCCATCCCGGACGCCGTGTCCACCACCAGCGGCAACGGCCAGGCGCTGGGCTATATCCAGTTCACCGCCGGCGGCGTCAATCTGCGCAAGGGCGCAACCACCGGCGCCAAGGTGCTGGGCCAGTTTGACAAGGATCAGGTGGTGCCCTATTACGGCACCGTCACCAGCAATGGCCGCACCTGGTATCAGGTGCAGAAGGACCTGCAAAGCGGCTACGTGCTGGGCGATTACGTGCAGCTGGTCAGCAGCACCGGCGCGGTGGTGACCGCCACCCCGGCCCCCAACGGCGCTCAGCCCTCCGCCCAGGGCTATCTGATGACCACCAAGGATAAGGTATACATCCGCAAGAAGGCCTCCAGCGACGCCGGTACCTACGGCCAGGTAGCCACAGCGGGCACGGTGCTGCCCATCGTGGGCGCTTCCGTCCGCAACGGCTCCGTCACCTGGTATCCCGTCAGCTTCAACGGCAATATCGGCTATATCCACGGCAATTACGTGTCGGTGATGAACAGCGACCAGTCCTACGCCTATCAGAACGGTCTGCCCATGCCCACCGCCACCCCCGCCCCCACGGCGGTGCCCAAGCCCATCGATTACATCCAGACCAACACCGACAAAGTGTGGATCCGCACCTCTCCCTCCACCAAGGCCGGCACCAAGGGACAGGCCTCCCTGGGCGCGGTGTTCCACTTTACCGGCACCACCCGGTCCGGCGGCGTGCAATGGTATAAGATCGAGTACTCGGGCGAAACCTGCTACATCATGGCCAAGTACTGCCGCGTGATGACGGACGCCGAATACGCCGCCTATCAGGGCGCGGTCCAGCAGGCCGCCATCACCGCCACCCCCGATCCCATCGACATGAGCGACATGGCCCTGACCAACACCACCAAGGTCATCGTGCGCGCCACGGGCGAAGCCAAGGGCAAGCAGCTGGCTCTGCTGTACAAGGCCAATCAGGTCTGCACATTGCTTGGCGCCACCAACGTGTCGGGCGGCTACACCTGGTACAACGTGCGGGTGAACAGCGTCACCGGCTGGATCCGCGGCGACCTGCTGCGCATCCTCACCAAGTCTGAGGCCGCGGTCTACAGCCAGACCGGCACCACCGCCAGCAACAACGGCGGCAACGGCGCGGGCAGCAGCGTCAACGGCGTGATCCTGTACAAGCCCGAGCTCATCGACTGGTACACCGGCGGCATCCAGAGCATCTTCTACAAGGGCTGCGTGGCCATCCTGACCGACGTGAAGACCGGCATCAGCCTGCAGGTCCGCCGCTGGTCCGGCGGCGCCCACGCCGACGTGGAGCCCCTGACCGCCGCCGACACCGCCGCCTTCTGCCGCATCTACGGCGTCACCAAGGCCCAGGAGATCAGCGACAGGAACCTGTACCAGCGCCGCAGCGTGCTGCTCACCGTGGCGGGCCACAGCTACGCGGCCTCCATCTACGGCGTGCCCCACAACTACCCCGATGGCGACACCATCCCGGATAACGCCTTCAACGGCCAGTTCTGCATCCACTTTGTCAACAGCAAGACCCACGGCAGCACCTCCAGCCCCGCCCACGTGGACAGCGATCACCAGAAGGCGATCATGTACGCCTACGAGAACGCGGCTGCGCTGCTGGGCATCAACTAACTGATCATGAAACAACACAAGGTACTCATCATCGGCGGCGGGGCGTCTGGCCTCGCCGCCGCCATCGTATCCGCCCAAAGGGGCAATCAGGTGACGCTGCTGGAGCGCGGCGACCGGGTGGGCAAAAAGCTGCTGGCCACCGGCAACGGGCGCTGCAACCTGGCCAATCTGGGCGCGCCCTGCTACTTTGGCGACCCGGATTTTGCCCGGGCCGTGCTTGCCCATATGCCGGTGGAAAAGGTGCTGGCTTTCTTTGAAGATCTCGGCCTGCCCACCCGCCCGGACGGCGCGGGCCGGGTCTATCCCGGCTGCAATCAGGCCGCCGCGGTGCTGGACGTGCTGCGCGCCCAACTGGACGCCCTGGACGTGCGGGTGATCACCGGCGCGGAGGTCAAAACCCTGAAGCCCGGCTGGCAGGCCGTCACCGGTCAGGGAAATTATACGGCGGACAGCGTGGTCGTGTGCTGCGGCGGCCTGGCCGCGCCCAAGCTGGGGGCGGCGAACGCCTACGGTCTGCTCACCGGCCTGGGCTGCAAGCTGATCCCGCCTGCTCCCGCCCTGGCCCCTCTGGAAACGGAAAAGGCCCCCGTAAAGGGGCTTTCCGGCCTGCGCCTGCCCGTGGTCCTGACCCTCTGCGGCCAGCGGCCCGTGGCCGCGGCCATGGGCGAAGCCCTGTTTGCCGATTACGGCGTCAGCGGCGTGTGCGCCATGCAGCTGGCCCGGGACGCGGAAAACCTGCTGCGCAAAGGGCAGCAGGCCACGCTGTATATGGATTTTTCCCCCACCCTGGGGCTGACGGAATACCGCATGGAGCGCGCGACGCCCCAAACTCCCGGCCACAACGAGCAGCAGGTGCGCGATTGGCTGCATGACCGTCAACGCCTGCCCGGGGGCGATCCCCTGCTGGGCGCGCTGCCGCGCCTGCTGCGGGAAAAGCTGCAAAAGGCCCCCGCCCGGGACCTGCCCCGCCTGCTCTGCGCCTATCCCCTGCCTCTCACCGGCGTGCGGGGCTTCGACCAGGCCCAGATCACCCAGGGCGGCATCGATTGCCGGGATTTCGACCCCGCCACCCTGGGCCACCGCACCTTGCCCGGCCTCTATGCCTGCGGCGAGATCCTCAACGTGGACGGCGACTGCGGCGGCTATAACCTGCAATTCGCCTTCGCTACGGGGCTGCTGGCGGGCGGGGACACGTAACGAAAAACAGAAATTGGCAAAGGGGGAACGATAGGGGACTCTGCGTCCCCTATAACCCCGCACCAGGAGAATTCTTCTCCTGGACCTCAGCGGGCGAACCGGTTTGGCAACAATAACTAACAATTTGCGCCTGTAACTTGAAAATCGCAGCGAGAGCTTCCGGGCATAAGAAAACCGGCGGCAGTCCGGAAAAATGAGTTTACTCATTTTCTCCGGCCTGACGCCGGTTTTCGCTGTGCGCTTAAGCAACTGCGGGAAGTTGCTTGTTGTCCAAGTTGCGCAACATCCGCCAATGGCGGTCCAGGGGCGACACGCCCCTGGCGAGGAGTTTGAGGGCGAGGAGCCCTCATCGTTTCCTTCGTCAAATTTCTGTTTTCCACTTACCGGAAATACCCCTCCACATCCTCCGCAATGCGCTTTTCCAGCGCCTCGCAGGCGGGCTGATCCTGAGCGGAAACGGAGATATAGACCTTCATTTTGGGCTCGGTGCCGCTGGGGCGCACCACCAGGGAGCAATCCTTTTCCAGCAGGAATTTGATCACGTCGCTCTTGGGCAGACCGTCCCTGCCGGGGAGGTAATCCAGGGTGTCCAGCACCCGCAGGCCGCCAAAGACGGGGATCTCCCGCCGGAAGGTCCCCATGATGGCCTGCATCTTTTCAAAGCCGCTGGCCCCCTCGAAGGCATAGCTGTGCAGGGTGTTGAGGCTGCGGCCATACTGGGCGTAGAGCTGGTTCAGCCGGTCCAGCAGGCCCAGACCCCGGCTCTTGTACCAGGCAAACATCTCGCAGATCAGGAAGGCGGCGTTCACCGCGTCCTTGTCCCGGACGTAGCTGCCGCTGAGGTAGCCATAGCTCTCCTCAAAGCCAAAAATATAGTCCCCCTCCCGGCCCTGCTTCTCCAGCAGACCGATCTGCTCGCCGATGAACTTGAAGCCCGTCAGCACATCCCGGGCCTCCACGCCATAATGCCGGGCGATCCGCGCGCCCATGTCGGTGGTCACGATGGTCTTGACCATGACAGGCCGGGCGGGCATGCGGCCCGTGGCCTGGCGGCGGCTGCAAATGTAATCCAGCAGCAGAAGCCCCGTCTCGTTGCCGGTGAGCAATTGATATTCCCCCGCGCTGTCCCGCACGGCGATGCCGCAGCGGTCCGCGTCCGGATCGGTGGCCAGCAGCAGGTCGGCATTCTCCCGCCGGGCGTACTCCATGCCCAGCTGCATGGCCTCCCGGATCTCGGGATTGGGATAGGGGCAGGTGGGAAAATGGCCGTCGGGCTGCTCCTGCTCCTTGACCACGGTGATGTTGGTGAAGCCGCTCTCCCTGAGGATGCGGGTGACGGGCTTCAGGCCCGTGCCGTTGAGGGGCGTGTACACGATGGCCACGTCCTTGTCCACGGCGTCGCCGGGCAGCAGCAGGCTTTCCTTTTTCACCGTCTCGATGAAGGCGGTATACACGTCCTCGCCGATCCAGCGGATCATGCCGTCTGCAAGGCCCTTTTCAAAGTCCCCGCGCTTCACGTCCCGGAACATGTCAAGCCGGTCGATCTCGGCCAGTATGGCGTCCGCCGCCTGGGTGGTGATCTGGCAGCCGTCCGCGCCGTACACCTTGTAGCCGTTGTACTTGCTGGGGTTATGGCTGGCGGTCACCATGACGCCCGCGGCGCAATGCAGCCGCCGCACGGCGAAGCTGAGGCAGGGCGTGGGCATGAGCTGGGGCCAGATATGGGCCCGGATGCCGTTGGCGGCGAACACCTCCGCGCTGACCCGGGCGAACACATCGCTGTTGATCCGGCTGTCGTAGCTGATGGCAATGCTGCGCTGGTCGGGGTCGAAATGGCTGATCACATAATTGGCCAGCCCCTGGGCCGCCCGGGCCACCACATAGATGTTCATGCGGTTGGTCCCCGCCCCCAGCACGCCCCGCAGGCCGCCGGTGCCAAAGGCCAGATGGCGATAAAAGGCGTCCTCGATTTGGGCGTCGTTCCCCTGCATGGCTTTCAGCTCAGCCAAAAGCGCCTCGTCCCGCACGTTCTCCAGCCAGGATTGATAGCTGTTTAAGATGTCATTTTTCATAACTTGATTCCTTATCAAAACAATGAGATCCTTCGACTTCGCTGCGCTTCGCTCAGGATGACAAACACAGGTGGCGTCCCCTAACAATGTCATCCTGAGCGAGCGAAGCGAGTCGAAGGATCTTATATTGTCAATTACGCGAAGAACTTATCCAGATCTTCCTTGATCCTGGCCTGGATGACCTCGCAGGCGGGCTTGTCCTGGGCGGAGACGGAGATGTAAGCCTTCATCTTGGGCTCGGTGCCGCTGGGACGGATGACCACGGAGCAGTTGTTCTCCATCAGGAATTTGATCACGTCCGCGCTGGGCAGGCCGTTGATGCCGGGCAGGTAGTCCAGGACGCCCTCGATCTTCACGCCGCCAAAGGCGCTCTGGGGCGCGCGGAAGGACTGCATGATGGCCTTCATCTTCTCGAAGCCGCTGGCGCCCTCGAAGGTGTAGCTGTAGGTGCGGTTCAGGCAGTAGCCGTACTGGGCGTACAGGCTGTTCAGCTTTTCCAGCAGGCCCATGCCCTGGGTTTTGTACCAGGCGAACATTTCGCAGATCAGGAAGGCGGCGTCCACGGCGTCCTTGTCGCGGACATAGGTGCCGCTCAGGTAGCCGTAGCTCTCCTCGAAGCCGAAGATGTAATCGCTGCGATGGCCCTCTTTTTCCAGCAGGGCGATCTGGTCGCCGATGTACTTGAAGCCCGTCAGCACGTCGCGCACTTCCACGCCGTAGTGCTGGGCGATGCGGCTGGCCATGTCGATGGACACCAGGGACTTGACCATCACGGGGCGGGCGGGCATGCGGCCCGTGGCCTGGCGGCGGCTGCAAATGTAATCCAGCAGCAGCATGCCGGTCTCGTTGCCGGTGAGCAGCTGATAGCTGCCGTCGGCGGCGCGCACAGCGATGCCGCAGCGGTCCGCGTCGGGGTCGGTGGCGATGAGCAGGTCCGCGTTCTCCCGCTGGGCGTACTCCATGCCCAGCTTCATGGCCTCAAAGATCTCGGGGTTGGGATAGGGGCAGGTGGGGAAGTTGCCGTCGGGCTGCTCCTGCTCCTTGACCACGGTGATGTTGGTGAAGCCGCTTTCCTTCAGGATGCGGGTGACGGGGCCCAGGCCGGAGCCGTTGAGGGGAGTGTACACGATGGCCACGTTCTTGTCCACCACGTCGCCGGGCTGCAGCATACTTTCCTTCTTGACGGTCTCGATGAAGGCGGTGTAGATATCGTCGCCGATCCAGCTGATCATGCCGTCCTTGAGGCCCGCTTCAAAGTCGGAACGCTTGATGCCGTTGAAGATATCGGTGGCCTCGATCTCGCCCAGGATGGCGTCCGCCGCCTCGGTGGTGATCTGGCAGCCGTCGCCGCCGTAGACCTTGTAGCCGTTGTACTTTGAGGGGTTGTGGCTGGCGGTCACCATGACGCCGGCGCAGCAATGCAGCTCGCGGGTGGCGAAGCTGAGCAGCGGCACGGGCATCAGCTGGGGATAGATGTGAGCCTTGATGCCGTTGGCGGCAAAGATATCGGCAGACACGCGGGCGAACACGTCGCTGTTGATGCGGCTGTCGTAGCTGATGGCGATAGAACGCTCCTCGGGCTTAAAGTTCTTGATCACATAATTGGCCACGCCCTGGGCGGCACGGCCCACGGTGTAGATGTTCATGCGGTTGGTGCCCGCGCCCAGCACGCCGCGCAGACCGGCGGTGCCGAACTCCAGGTCACGGTAGAAGGCGTCCTCGATCCGGGCCTCGTCCCCTGCCATGGCGTTCAGATCGGCCAGAAGCACCTCGTCCTTCACGTTGGCCAGCCAGGCCTGATAAGCGGTGTTGATCTTCTCGTTCATGCTGCATCAATCCTTCTTTCTGAATAAATATGAATCCACTTTGTCGCGGATGTCTTGACACACCGTGCGCTCGATGGGGAAGGCGCGCGCATTGACCACGCGCTTGGCGAAATACAGCGTCTGCTGCAGGGTGATATCCAGGGATTTTTCGTCGATATAGCCGCTCCTCAGGCTGTCCCGGCGGTCATGGATGTAGTTGGCCCCCGGCGCGCCGAAGCGGCAGAAGTTGACGGCGGGCACGCCGTTGTCGGCGAAGGGTACGCAGTCGCTGGAATAGATGTCCAGCTTCACCTGGCAGGGGATGCCCGCTTCCTTCATCATGGCGTCGATATAGCCCACGGCGGCCTCGGTGGCCAGCACTGGGGCACGGTTCTGCCCCAATGTGGCGGCGGCCACGTCCACATTGACCATCAGCACATGTTTTTCCAGTTCGTCCTTGTGGGCGGCGGTCCATGCCTTGCTGCCCAGCAAGCCCTGCTCCTCGCTGCCAAACCAGTTGAATTTCAGCGTCCGGGCGGGCCTGTGGGCGGCAAAGTAGCGCAGCAGCTCCATGATGATGACGCTGCCGGACATGTTGTCGTACACGCCGGTGGAAAAATGCACGCTGTCAAAGTGCGCGCCGAAGGAGACGATCTCCTCCGGAAACTCCGTGCCTGGGATGGTGGCGCAGACGTTGCGGCTGGTGCCCTCGCAGCTTTCGCTGTCGATCTCGATGTGCATCTGCGTGGCGCCCCGGCGCACGATCTCCGCCGCGTCCGCCGCCCGCAGGTTCAGGGCGACGGCCCCGCCGAAGGGCTCGGTGAGGGTTTCCCGCAGCTTGCGGATATCGCAGTCCGTCTCGCTCTCCCGGTCCAGGGTGGTGCCGGAAAAGGTCAGGATGGCGGCCACCTTTGCCTTTTGCAGCTTTTCATAGTCCGCCCGGCGCAGGCGGCCATTGATCAGCGCGATCTTGCCGGCGGCATTCTGCAAATGCACGGGCTGCATGTCCTCGGCATAATAGAAGGGCGCGTCCAGCCCCGGGGTGGACAGGGAGCGCTCGTAGCCGGTGACGGGGTATTCCTTCCGATAGGGCGCGGTGACCAGCAGGCGGGCGCTTTTCACCTTGCCGCAGGGCACCTGGAATTCCTCGATGTGCGCCTCCGCGCCGGTGGACCGGGCCTCCGCCATCAGCCGCTCCGCCGCCCGGCGCTCGTCCTCCGAGGCGCTGAGCCGCTCAAAGGCCAGGTCTTTCAGCAGGTGAAAGGCCCGGCGGGCAGATACATCCATCCTCGATCTCCTCCTTTTAACGCAAAATCATCCATTTTTTGTATTCGAGCATCAATTGCTTTTTCCTGCCGAAAGGAAAAAGGATTCCGCGTTTTTCAGCGCCGAATCGTCCGCCGCGCTGCCCTGGGCCATGTCCGGCTTGCCGCCGCCCCGGGCGCCGCTCTGTCGCAGCAGGGCGGCCATGTCGGGGGCCGCCTCCGCGCCCCGGGCGAAGATCAGCAGGCGGCCTTCGCCCCGGGGACAGGAGAGCAGGGCGATGGCCTGGGGATCGCGGATCAATTCCACCGCGGCGTGCTGCAAGATCTCATGGTCGGCGTATTCGATGTGGCCGCAGTAGATATTGCCCTGCCGGTTGGCCCGCAGGGCTTCCAGGGCCGCCAGGGTCAGGCGCTGATTCTGTTCCTTGCGCAATTGCTGGGCGGCCTCCCGCTCCTTTTTGAGCGCGTCGGCGGCGGTGTCAAAATCGGCGGACACCAGGGCGCTGACCTCCACGGCACAGCGCGCGGCCCGCTGGAGATAGCGCACCGCCCGCATGCCCGCCACGAAGCACAGGCGCATTTTGCCCCGGGCCGGGGCGGAGCTGATGATCTTGACCGGGCCGATCTGGCCGGTGGTGCGGGGGTGGGTGCCGCCGCAGGCCACCATTTCATAATCGCCCATGGCCACCACCCGCACGTGCTCGGTCACGGTGGGGCGCTTGCGCAGGGGCAGTTTTTCCAATTCCGCGGGCTCCGGGAACCAGCAGCGGATGGGATCGTCCGCCTGCACCCGGGCGTTGACCAGGGCCTCCAGGGTGTCGATCTCCTCCCGGGTCAGATGGGTGCGCCCGCCGGGCAGGTCCATATCGATGGTGCTGTCCTCTTTGCCCAGATGCAATCCGATGGTCACGCCGCCGTACAGTTCCCAGGCCGCCCCGGCCAGCATATGGTCGGCGGCGTGCTGCTGCATGTGCTCAAAGCGCCGGGCCCAATCGACGCGCCCGTGGACCCGCTGGCCCACCGCCAGCGCGCCGTCGATCCGGTGCCACACCACGCCGTCCTTGACCTCCACGTCGGTGACGGCCACGGATTGATCGTCCCATTCCAGCACGCCCGTATCGTAGGGCTGGCCGCCGCTGGTGGGATAAAAAGCGCTGCGGTCCAGGGCCACCCAGCCGTCGGGTCGCGCCTCCGCCACCCGGGCGTCAAATTCCGTCAGATAAGCGTCGTCATAATAAAGCCGTTCGGTGATCACTGTTTTTCCTCCCGCAGGGCCCGGCACAGCTGGGCGTGGTTTTCAAAGTATCGGTCCGCCGTATCCAGGATCTGCCGCTTTTCCTTCACGTGCTTGGCATCCTCGATGGCCCACACCGTCATGCCCGCCCGCTTGCCGGTCTGCATGGAATAGAGGCTGTCCTCCACCAGCAGGCAATCCTGCGTGCGCATGCCCATGCGGGCCGCGCACCGGTCAAAGAGTGCCGTGTGGTGCTTGTCCAGGGCCTGAAAGCAGGTGCTCTCCCAAAAGGTGAAATACCGGGCCAGGTTCAGCCGGTTCAGGGTGTATTTGAGGGCCTGGCGCTCGGTGGCGGACAGCAGGCACATGGGCACCCCCAGCGCCCTCGCCGCCTCCAGCGTCTCCAGCGCCCCGGGCTTCAGCGGCGCGCCCTGGGCGTAGGTGTGGGTATAAATATAATTGCGGCACCAGCTGCGGGCCTCGTGATAGCTCATGTTCAGCTTGCAGTCCGGCGACGCCAGATAATTTTTGATGGTCTCCGACGTGGCCGTGCCGAACCAGGGAGCCGCCATGCCCCGGGGATCGGGCACGCCGTAATGCTCCAGCAGGCGAAAAATATTGCGGATCCAGTAATATTCTGTGTCGGTCAGGGTGCCGTCCATATCCCAGATGATGGCCTTCATGCGCGGGTTTTGTTCCTTTCGTGGCGGGATGAAAATATTATACCATAAAGGATAGAAATTGGAAAACACCTTTCATCACTGGGGATCGCTCAATTCCGCCTCAATCTCCTCAATCGTCGGCAGGCTTCCGATAAACTTTTCAGGCAGCAGCCGGGACAACTGATACCCCGAAACGCCGATGGGCTGACTTGTGCCTTCCAATGCATACTGCGCTTCCACTTTATCCATTCCTTTGCAAACCAGCAATCCGATGGTGGGATTGTCTGCTTCCGTTTTCAATTGATGATTGACCGCTACCACATAGGTACTCAGCTGGCCTGCAAAGGCTGGATCAAAATCGACCACCTTTACCTCCAGCACCACATAGCAATGCAGGCGGATATTATAGAAAAGCATATCGAGAAACTTTTCTTTATCGCCCACTTCGATGCGGCATTCCCTTCCTATGAAAGCAAAGCCGTTTCCCAGTTCCAGCAAAAAGCTGGTGATATTATCCATCAGGGCATCCTTAAGTTCTTTTTCATTATAGTTTTCCCTGATCGTCAGAAAATCAAAATTATAAGGATCGCGGGTGATGGATTGCGCCAGCGCGCCTTGGGTTTCAGGAAGGAGCAGTTGAAAATTGGTGGTCGCCTTTCCCTGACGTTCAAACAGATCCGTATCCAAAAAATTCAGCAGCACGGCCCGCGACCAGTTGTTTTCCAGCGTTTTTTGCACATAAAACAGCGCTTTATCCGTTTGATTGCGGCAAGCGTTGATAATTGCCATATGATGTCCCCATGGGATAGAAAAGATCGCGTTTAAATCGTCAACAGGCTGTTGACGATTCTCCCCCGCCGGATACATCTCATAGAAATAGCGCATATATTTGAGATTTGTGACCGAAAAAGAATGAACATCCGGAAACATATCCTTCAGATCGCTGCTGACCGCTTTATAGAATGCCGAGCCGTATTTCGCCTGCTCGCTCATATGCGAAATATCCCTGCCCAGGCTCCAATAAAAGCGAAGCATTTCATCATTAACTTTAACAGCGGCCTTTAATTGGCTTTTTTTGAAGCGATTGCTGACTTCCTGTATCCATGTGCGATAGTCAAAATTGCTGGAAAGGAGTTTGCTCATGCGGATGCCCTCCAAACCCAAAATAACTTGTTTATATTATATCATAAAAGAAAAGATTGCAAATAGGTTGTTTGGGCTTTTTCTTCCTCAAGAAACCGCCATCTTTCTGCCACCCTTTTCCGTCTTTCCTATGGTATAATCATCCCGAATCCGCCCAAGGGGGAAAAGCCATGAAAGATAAAAAAGAACTGCTGCGCATGGTCAAATTTACGCTCTTTTCCATCAGCGCCGGGGCCGTTGAGGCGGGCAGCTTCGCCCTGCTGAACGAACTGACCTCCTGGAGCTACTGGCCCTGCTATCTTATCGCCCTGGTGCTGTCGGTGGTGTGGAATTTTACCCTCAACCGCCGCTTCACCTTCCAGTCCGCCGCCAACGTGCCCGTGGCCATGGCGCTGACGCTGCTGTTTTACGCCGTGTTTACGCCGGTGAGCACCATCCTGGGCCAATACCTGGCCGACAAGGGCTGGAACGAATACCTGGTGACGGGCCTGAACATGGTGGCCAATTTTGTGCTGGAATTCCTGTGGCAGCGCTTTGTGGTGTACCGCAATCATATCGACGACCGCAAGAAATAAGCTACTTAAGCTCCCGCATGCTCTCCGCGTCCTCCGCGGTGATCTCCTGATCGCTGTACCGGGCCGCCTCGTAAAGGGCGGCCTTTTTCGCGTCCAAAAGCTGGCGGGCGGTGGCGCTTTGAGCGGTCTCGGGATGGCGGCGCAGGTAATCCCGCATGCCCCGGCGCACCCGCTGGCGAGGCGTCAGGCGCTCCCAGGGCAGGTCCTCGCTCCGCTTTTCCCGGCGGGGCCGCAGCCGCAGGGCGCGGCGCACATCGCCCCAGTCCACCAGGCTTTCCACCGTGTCCTCGTAGCCCTCAGCCACGGCCCCGGCATAGGACCGCAGCCAGCGCAGCAGCTTTTTGCCGGCCCGGGTCAGCAGCCGCAGCAGCGTCCGCAGGGCGAAAAGCACGGCGACGGCGGCGATGCCGATGGCGATGATTTTGAAAATCTTTTCCAGCAGCAGCCAGAAGGGCGACGCGACGGTCTGCTCTCCGGGGATCTCCATCAGGCCGCCGCCCTCGCCCATGGGCCCGCCGCCGCTGGTCGTCGGCAGGCGCAGCAGATCAGACAGCCAGGCCAGGGCAATTTTAACCCAGCCCCACAGCAACCGCAGCAGGGCCGCGATCTGGGGCAGATTGGACAGGGCCAGCAAGGCCAGCCCCAGCAGCCCCGCCGCGGCCAGATTGCGCAGGGTCATCTGCCGGGAGGGTCGGCTGCCGCCGCCCATGCCTTGGAGCAGAGAATTGAGAGACAGGCGGAAAATGAGGAACACAAAGTAGCCCTCCGCCAGCGCCCGCAGGGTTGGCGTCCCAGGCAAAGGATGCAGCGCCAGGGCGAACCGCGTCCCCACGTATACCAAAATGCCCGTGATCCAGAAGCCCACGCCCTCGGGCCGGGACAAAAGCAGGCTGTGCCCCCCGCAGGCCAGGGCGCACAGGGCGGCGACGGCAAAGGCCCAGGGGCCCGTGCCGTACAGGTATCCGCAGAAGGCTGAAATCAGAATAGCGCCCGCCAGCCCAGCCAACCGCGCTTTTTTAGGCAAAAAGCTGACGCCCAGGGCCAGCAGCAGACCCACCGGCAGCACCGGCAAGGCCTCCGCCAGCAGAAAGACCGGAGCCGCCCACAGAGCCATGCCCAGGGTGGAAAAGCCCCGCAGCAGCAGCGTTCGTTTACGCATGGGGCACCTCCGGCAGCAAAACCAATTCCGCATTGCAGCCCATCCGGCGCAGCGCCGCCATGCGCTGGCGGATCTCCTCGCTGTCATAGCAGGACAGGATGATGTAATCCACGCCGCGCAGGGGCGGCATCTGCTCCAGGAAGGTGGGGAAACGGCGCACCCGCTTGACCCGCAGGCGGGCGAAGGCCCGCAGCAGCTCTTCCTCCCGGCCCCGGCCCGGCAAAGGCGGCAGCCAGGCGCTCTCCTCCCCCTCGTCCAGGGGCATATTGGCCCCGAAGCCCGCCTCCACGCCCTGGCGCAGGGCTTGCAGGCACATTGTGGCCGCCAGGGAGATGGCCCGCTCGATGGCCTCCTGCTCGTAGTCCATCAGGTCGCCCCATTGGTTTTCGGTCTTCTGGCCGTTGATCAGCACCATCAGCCGGGGATCGGCGGTGTAATCGTGGGTCTTGACCTGCAATTGCCCCGTCCGGGCGGTGGCGGCCCAATGGATGTCGTGCTCCGGGTCCCCGGGGCGATAGCCGCGGATGCCGTTCACCAGGAAGGGGTCGGGCTGTATCCATCGCCGCACGCTCACGTCGCCCTGGGCCCGGCTGCAAAGGCGGCTCACGGCCTCCGGGCCCAGCAGGGCGGGATAGACGAAGATCTCCGCCGGGGCCTCCATATCCACGCCCACGCTGCGCATGCCCAGCAGGTCCCCCGCCGTGACGGAGGCCATCTGCAGGGTGTAATGCCCCCGCTGGTGCAGCGTCACCTGGTGTCGGCGGGTCACCTGGGAAAAGGGCATCAGGGTAAACACGCTCTTGTGGTAGTTTTCGCCCCGGATGTCCACAGCCTCCCGGGTGCGGAAGCCGAAGGAGGGCGGCACCCGGGTCTCCACCCGCACCCAGGGCAGGAGCAGCAGGCCCCGGTTGCGGATGACCTCGATGAAGCCCACCTTGTCCCCCACCCAGGCGTCCCGGCGCTCAAACCGCCGTTCATAGGAAAAACCGCGCAGGCCAAGCCGCCCCAGCAGCGCGGACTGCGCGATTGCCAGGGCGCCAAAGACCAGCGCGATCACAAGGATTTCCATGGGATTACCGCGTTTCCGTGGGCGCGGGGGTATTTTGCACCGCGTCCAGCACGATCTGGCGGGAAAGCTCGGCGGCGTTGCCAAAGCCCCGGGGGATCACCCGGTGGGCCCAGACGGGCACGGCCAGGCGCTGGATGTCGTCGGGGATCACGTGCTCCCGGCCCTCGGTCATGGCCAGGGCCTGAGCAGCCCTCAGCATGGCCAGCATGCCCCGGGGGCTGACGCCCAGCAGGGCGCGCTCGTCCTCCCGGGTGGCCCGGCACAGGGCGGCGACGTATTCCATCACGCAGTCCGCCGCGGCGCAATGCCGCACCGCCTCCTGGGCCTGCAAAAGCTCCTCGCAGCCGCACACGCTCTCAAGCTCCGCCAGCGGCTCGTCGCTCTGGAAGCGCTTGAGGATCTCCACGGCCTCCCCGTCCTCGGGATAGCCCGGGGTCAGCCGCATGAGGAAGCGGTCCAATTGCGCCTCCGGCAGGGGAAAGGTGCCCTGGATCTCGATGGGGTTCTGGGTGGCCAGCACCAGGAAGGGCTGGGGCAGGGGGTAGCTGACGCCGCCCTCGGTGACCTGGCTCTCCTCCATGCATTCCAGCAGGGCGCTCTGGGTGCGGGGCGTGGCGCGGTTGATCTCGTCCGCCAGCAGGATGTTGGCGAACACCGGCCCCCGGTGGAACACGAACTGTCCTTCCTCCGGGCGGTAAACGCGGGTGCCGGTGATATCCGAGGGCAGCAGATCGGGGGTAAACTGGATGCGGGAAAAGCTGCCCGATACGGACTTGGCCAGGCTGCGGGCGGTGACGGTCTTGCCCGTGCCGGGCACGTCCTCCAGCAGCACGTGGCCCCGGGCGAAGATGGCGGCCAGCAGCAATTGCGCCATGTCGTCCTTGCCCACCACCACCCGGGCGATGTTCTGCCGGATCTTTGCCGCCAGGGCGGCGATCTCCATTGCCTGCATGCTTTTCCCTCCTGTTTTTATCTCGTTCCCAGGGTGATCAGTCCCTGTCCCACCACATTCAGCAGCTCCACCAGGTCGTCCATGCGCTCCCGCAGCACCTTGCCGTGGTCGGTATCCCGGTTATAGCGGCGCTTGGGGTAGGCGGCAAATTCGTAGCTCTGGCTGTGGATATCGGTGCCGTTCCTTTGGGCGTCCTTCAGGCTGGTGAAGGGCTGGTGGCTCATGAGCCGCATGCCGTGGCTGTTGGCGATGAGGGTATAGCCCGCGATGCCGGTGGTTTTCTGATAGGCCCGGCAGAAGCCGCCGTCAATGACCACCAGCCGCCCGCCGGCCTTGAGGGGGCTTTCGCCGTGACTGACCCGCACGGGGGTGTGGCCGTTGACGATGCGGCAGTCCTCCCCGGTGAGGCCGAATTCCGCCAGGATCTCCCGGCATTTTTCTTCCTCGTTGTACCAGGTGTAATAGGGGTTGCGGGGCTCGTGCCAGGCGCTTTCATCGGCGATGAAGGCCCGGGCGAAGGTCTTGACGTTCCTGCCGCACACCGGCGAATCGGTGCCGCACCACAGATACCACATGAAGTCCAGGGAATAGCGGTCCCCCTGATGGAAGGCCTGGCGGGCCACCCGGTCACAGTAATCCATAAAGGCTTTGCCGCTGTATTCCCGGCCCTCCAGGGTCTTGCGCAGGAAGGTGCCGTCGGCATTCAGCGGCACGCAGCCGTGGAACAGCAGGTTGCCGTTGAAGGCCCGGTACATCCAGCCCCGGGTGTAGAGAAAGCTGACGTGCTCGTGCAGCCGCAGGCTATGGCGGAAGGCGGCCCGCAGGCCCTTCATCACGGCCTCCTCCTCCGGGGACAGGGCGTAGGGATCGGCGGGGCTCACGGTGGGCAGGGGCAGCTCCTTCACGTCCCACACCCGGCCATCCATCTCCACGGTGTAGCTGGAGCGGTTCAGCTTGTGCAGCAGCAGCCGGTCCTCCAGGTCGAAATCCGGGTTCCGGCGGATCAATTGCCCCTCCAGCTTGAACATCATCACCTGGATGGCGTGCACCTGGGCTTTTTCCAGCGGCAATTCGGGATAGGTCTTTTCGGCGAAGAGGGTCAGCTCCCGCAGGGGAATGCCGTAGCCCCGCTCCAATATGGTCATGTTGCCGTAGGCCAGGGCGTTGCGCACCACGGCGGCGATGCAGGCTTCGCTGCCCGAGGCCGCGCCCATCCACAGGATATCGTGGTTGCCCCACTCGATATCCACGGCGTGGTGCTGCATCAGGATATCCATGATGCTGTCCGCCCGGGGGCCGCGGTCAAAGATATCGCCCACCACGTGCAGGCGGTTGACGGCCAGGCGCTTGATGAGCCCCGCCAGGGCCTCGATGAGCCCGTCGCCGCTGCGGGTGGCGATCACCGCGTCCACCAGGGCGTGGTGATAGCGCCGCTGGTTGTCCTCCTGCTCGGTGGCGGCGGCGTTTTCGTCGCTCTGGAAGTGCAGCAGCTCGTCCAGGATGAAGGCCCACTTTGCCGGCATGGCCCGGCGCACCTTGTCCCGGGTGTACTTGGAGGACAGGAGCCTGGCCAGCAGGGACAGCCGCTCCACCTGCTCCCGGTACCAATCGGCGGGGATCTCGCCCTCGGCGTGCAGCTGCTTTAAGATCGCCTCGGGATAATAGATCAGCGTGCACAGGGCGTCGGCCTCCTCGGGAGTCAGCCTGTCCCCCAGCCACAGGTCCACCTTTTCCCGGATGACGCCGGAGCAGTTGTTCATGATGTGGCAAAAGGCCTCGTATTCGCCATGGATGTCGCTCATGAAATGCTCGGTGCCTTTGGGCAGGCTGAGCTGCGCCCGGATGCGGGTGATCTCGGTGCACAGGTCCTCCACGGTATCAAATTGCTCGGCCATGAGCTGCAGATATTTCTGGCGATCCTTGTTCATCGTTTACCTCACAGCTTTTTCAGCATTTCGCGGTCCACCTTGCGGAACAAAAGCAGGCAGATGGTCAGGGAAACCAGCTCGGCGATGGGGAAGGCCCACCACACGGCGCTGACGCTGCCGGTGCGGCTGAGCAGATAGGCCGCGGGGAGCAGCACGATAAGCTGGCGGCACAGGCTCATGATCAGGCTGTACACGCCCTTGCCCACGGCCTGGAACACCACCGTGACGATGATGCCCACGGCGGCCATGAGGAAGCTGAGACTGATGGTACGCAATGCCGCCTGGCCCATGACGCGCAGGTCCCCGGCGTCGCCGCTTTCAAAGAGGCTGAGCAGCACCTGGGGCACGGTCATGAACAGCAGCAGGCCCACGCCCATGATGCCAAGGGCGATGGTCAGCGCCACCTTGATGGCGGCGTACACCCGCTCCCGCTGGCGTGCGCCGTAATTGTAGCCCACGATGGCGACCAATCCGTTGCCCAGGCCGAACACGGGCATAAAGATGAAGCTTTGCAGCTTGAAATACACGCCCAGCACGTTCACCGCCGTGTTGCCAAAGCCCAGCAGGATCATGTTCATGCCCACGTTCATCACGGAGGAAATGGCCTGCATGATGATGCTGGGGAAGCCCACGGCCAATATCTCCTTGACGGTGCCGCCCTGGGGCCGGAAGCCCCGAACGCTGATCTTCAATTCCCTGTTGCGGGTCTGGTTGAGGAAAAGCCCCAGGCTCATGCTGACCCATTGGCCGATGACCGTGGCCCAGGCCGCGCCCGCCACGCCCATATCCAGGGTGAAAATCATGATGGGGTCCAATATGATATTGGTCACAGCGCCCGCCAATTGCGTGGTCATGGACAGGGTGGTGTTGCCCGTGGACTGCATCAGCCGCTCAAACACCATGGACAAGAGCAGGCCGAAGCTGAACACCGTCACGATGGTCAGGTATTGGCCGCCCAGGGCCTGCAAATGCTGATCCTCGGTGAACACGTGCATGAAGGACCGGGCCCCCAGGATGCCGAACAGGCAGAACAGCAGCCCGCCGCAGAGCTCCAGAAAGATGCCGTTGCGGGCGGCGTCCCGGGCGGCCTCCGCCCGGCCCTCGCCCAGACGGCGGCTGACCAGGCTGTTGATGCCCACGCCCAGGCCCGTGCCCACGGCGATCATCAGCATTTGAATGGGAAACACCAGCGATACCGCCGTGAAGGAATCCGCGCTGTACCGGGCCACAAAGATGCCGTCCACCACGTTGTAGAGGGCCTGCACCAGCATACTGATCATAATGGGAATGGAGACCTTGGGCACCAGACGGCCCATGTGCATGGTCCCCAGCATTTTGGAGCGTTCCTGTTTTTCCATGTTTCTCTCCTCTTGTGTTTGCTCCCCTCCATGATAGCAGGGATGCGCCCCGGCGTCAATCCAAAAGCGCCACCAGGACGCTGTTCATCACGTCCATGCCCCGGCGGGTGAGAAAAACGCGGCCATCCCGGCGCGTCACCCGGCCATCCCGGACGGCGGGCTCCAGGCGCGCGCCGTAGGTTTCCCACAGGCCCTGGCCGAATCTCTCCTCAAAATCCCTTTCGCTGACCCCCGCCGTCAGCCGCAGGCCCAGCATCATGTATTCAAACCGGGCGTCGGCGGCGGAAATGATCTCGGTTTCCGGGGCCTGGCCCTTCAGATAATCGTCCAGCTCCCGGGGATTGGCCCGCCTTTCCTCCCGCCACAGGCTATGGGCGGCGCAGCCAAAGCCCAGGTAATCCCGCCGCTGCCAGCAATTCACGTTATGGCGGCATTCCCCGCCCGGCAGCGCGAAATTGCTGATTTCATACTGATGGAAGCCCTGTTTTTCCAGCGTGTCCCGGCACAGGCCGTACATCGCCCGGTCCATATCCTCGCCGGGCAGCTTTACCCGGCCCTGCTCCACCCAGCCGTGCAGGGGCGTGCCCTCCTCCACGATGAGGGCGTAGCAGGAAACGTGCCGGGGCTTCAAATCCAGGGCGGCGTCCAGGGTTTCCCGCATGTGATCCAGGGTCTGCCCCGGCAGGCCCAGCATCAGATCCAAGTTCAGGTTGTCGATGCCCGCCGCCCGGGCGATGGCAGCCGCCTGGCGCACGCCGTCCAGATCGTGGATGCGCCCCAGGGCGCGCAGCAGCTCCGGCTGGGCGGCCTGCATGCCCATGGACAGGCGGTTGCAGCCGCTTTCCCGCAGGGCATCGGCAAACTCCGCCGTCAGCGTGCCCGGATTGCATTCCACCGTCCACTCGGCGTCCGGCGCGATTTCAAAATTTGCTCGCAGCGTCCGGGCGATTTTCGTATACAGCTCCGGCGGCAGCAGCGAGGGCGTGCCCCCGCCGAAAAACACCGTGTCCGCCGCCGGATGGCCGCATGCCGACCCCCGGATTTCGATCTCCCGGCACAGCGCCTCCACATATCGCTCCCGGTCCGCCTCCCGCCCCGCCCAGGAGGCGAAATCGCAGTAGGCGCACTTGCGGGCGCAGAAGGGGATGTGGACATATAAACCCAAAGGTTTCAAAAGCAACACTCCATATCAGCAGGATCATATCTATTTTAATGGATTCCGTCTTGATTGTAAATTGTATTCTTTGCGGATCGGAAAACAGAAATTGGCAAGGGGTTACGATGAGGGCGCTGCCCTCAAACTCCCGCTGGGGTGGGAGCCCCACCTCAGACCCCGGCTGCGGCGGATGCAGCGTAACTTCGATAACAAGCAGCTTTCCGCTGTTGCTTGGATAACGCAGTCCACCGCTTCCGGGCAGCCAGCTTCGCTGGCGCGCTGTGCTGCACGGCGCACAGCGAAAACCGGCGTCAGGCCGGAGAAAATGACTGCCGCTGGTTTTCTTCTGCCCGGAAGCTCTCTTTGCGACCATTAAGTTACAGGCGCAGATTGTTTGTTATTGTTTCCAAGCCGGTTCGCCCGCTGAGGTCCAGGAGGGCTTGGAGCGCCCGAAAAATGATCTAGTAGATCATTTTTAGCGGAAAGCGGGCCGGAAGGCCCCGGAGAAGTCTCCTGGCGCAGAGCAAGAGGGCTCGAAGCGCCCGGAAAGGCTGCCGGTGGCAGGCTTTCAGCGTAGAGCGGGCCGGAAGGCCCCGGGCGCGGAGGCCTCGAACCAATTTCTGTTTGTATAAAGCTTCCTTCATCCGTGCAAACTCTCAAAAAAAGGAGGCCGATCCATGGAAAAAGCAGCCCTCACCGGCGGGTATGACCGGTGCCGCCAGCTTCTCCGCGACGCCATGCACATACCGGTGAGCGAGGACGCAGTGACCCGGGAATTTACGCTGATGGGCGTGCGGGCGGCGCTGTTTTATGTGGACGGGCTCAGCAGCGGGCTGATGATCCAGGAATACATCCTGCTGCCCTGCCTGCGGGCGGCGGGCGGGCCGCCGACGCTGGATATTCTGTTGGAGCATTTGCTGCCCGTGGGCAGCGTATCCCCCACCGTGCACCTGGAAACGGCCCTGACGCGGATCTACGCCGGGGACGCCGCCCTGCTGGTGGAAGGCATTGATGGGGCGCTGATGGCGGACGTGAAGGGCTTCGTCAAGCGCGGCGTCCATGCCCCGGCCACCGAGACCGTGGTGCTGGGCCCCCAGGAGGCCTTCACCGAATCCCTGCGGGACAACATCGTGCTGCTGCGGCGCATCATGCGCACGCCCGATCTGATCAGCGAGCCCCTGAGCGTGGGGGACCGCATCCCCAGCCGGGTGTGCCTGCTGTATTTGCAGGGCATCGCCCGGGAGGAAAACATCGCCGAGCTGCGCCGCCGCCTGGACGGCTGCCGGGTGGATTACGTGTCCTCCCTGGGCATGCTGGAGCAGCTGTTGGAGGATGCTCCCTACGCCCTGTTGCCGCAGTTCGTCACCACCGAGCGTCCGGACCGGGCGGCCAGCTTTCTGCTGAGCGGCCAGGTGTTGATCGGCTTGGAAAACGCGCCCCAGCTGATGGCCGCGCCCATGAGCCTGCTGCAATTGTTCCACGCCCCGGACGACAGCGCCCTGCGGCTGCCCTACGGGCTGTTTCTGCGCCTCCTGCGGCTGCTGGGCGTCACGTTATCCCTGCTCACCCCGGCGCTGTTTGTGGCGCTGACGGGCTATCACACTGCGGGTCTGCCCCTGACGCTGCTCACCAGCGTGCAGGAGGCCCAAAGCAAGGTGCCCATCGCCATCTTTCCGGCCACCTTTTCCATGCTGCTGGTGTTCAGCCTGATCAACGAGGCCAGCACCCGGGTGCCCGCCGTCATGGGCGGCAGCCTGGGGGTGGTGAGCGCGCTGATATTGGGCCAGGCCGTGGCGGAGGCCGACCTGGTCAGCCCCTTGCTCATCGTGCTGGTGGCCCTCAGCGGCCTGGGCAGCTTTGTGCTGCCGGATTACGCCCTCTCCATGGCCCTGCGCATCGCCCAGCTCCTGCTGGTGCTGGCGGCGGGCGTGGGCGGATATTTCGGCATGGTGCTGTGCCTGTTCCTGTTCATCCTGCGGCTGGCGGGGCAAACCAGCCTGGGATCGCCCATCTGCGCTCCCGCCGCGCCCCTGCGGCCCCGCAATCCCGACCAGCTTCTGCGCTTTCCCGTGTGGCGGCAGCGCCTGCGGGGCTACGCCGCCGAGCCCAATCAAATGCTCCGCGTCCGAGGTCCCATGCGGGCGTGGGAGAAAAGGAAAAAATGACCAAACTCTTCCAAACCCGCACCTCCGTCCACGATCCCGCGTCCAGCCTGGCCCAGCGGCAGGCGGCCCGCGGGCAATCCTACCAGCTGATGCTGGGCCTGGTGATCACCGGCCAGCTGATGAGCTTCGGCGCGCTGTATCTGCTGCCCGCGGCGGCCACGTCGGCCTGGATCGCGGTGCTGCTGCAAGCGGTGCCCTTTCTGGCCATGCGGCTGCTGGGCCGATGGCTTGCAGCTACCGCGCCGGAGGACGCCGCCGACACCCCGCGCTACCGCGTGGCCGCGGGCGGCATGGCGCTGCTGTTTTTCAGCAATATGAACGTGAGCCTGCTGTCCCTGGTGGAACTGACCCACGTGTTTTTCTTCCCCGGCGCGGCTCGCTGGCTGCTGGCTCTGCCCGCCGCCCTGGCCCTGGGGCTGGGCATTCCATCCTCCCCCGACGCCGTGCCCAATACCGCCCGGCTTTTGCGCTGGTTCCTGGCGGCGGCCTTTTTGTTCTGCGCCGTCACGGTGGTTCCCACCGGCGAAACGGGCTTTCTGTACCCCATTTGGGGCTACGGCCCGCGCCATACCCTGCGCTGCGCCCTGCGCGCGGCGGGCAGCGTGTGGGCCGCGGGCGCGCTGGCGGTGGTGATGCCCCGGGAGCCGGACCGGCATCCCTTGAAAGACACAATTCCCGGCCTCACGTGCATCGGCCTGGTGGCGCTGTTCTTCCTGTGCTGCGCCTTTGTGCTGCCGGGCAGCGAGCTCAGCGCCCGGTGGGGCTATGCGCCACGCCTGCAGCTGCTGATGGAGATGAGCCCCAACACCCTGTCCTGGTCCCTGATGCTGATGGCGGAAATGCTGCTGTTCCTCGCCACCTTTTCGGTCTGCGCGGACATGCTGCGACGCAGCCTGTGTCTGGCCTTTCGAGCGCGGCGTCTGCCCCTGCTGCCCTTCACCCTGGCCTGCGTGCCCCTGGCCCTGCGGGGCATGGGCGAAAGCGAGCGGCTGCTCCTGGCCGTTCTGCCCTGGCGGCTGCCGCTGGCGGCAGGGCTCATGGGGCTGTGCCTGGTGGGCAATCTGCGGCGGAAAGGAAAAACATCTTGAAAAAGCTGCTGGTCTTGCTTCTTCTTATAATTCCGCTCGCCGGCTGCGAGGGGCGGATCGAGCTGAGCACCATGGCCATCTGTCTGGGCATCGACGGGGATGCGGAGGGCATCGCGCTGACGGTCAAATATCCCGATTACGGCGACGACAGCGACGGCTACAAGCTCACCTCGGCCCGGGGCGCCACCTGGACGGAGGCCGTATCCGCCCTGTACGCCGCCACCCCGGCCAGCCTGCATTTCGGGCAATTGCGGGAGGTGGTCATCGGCCAGGGGGCCTTTGATTTTTATGCCCCCGGCGATCTGCTTTCCTGGGCGGATCAGCTGCCCGGCATACGCGCCCACGCCCTGACGGCGGTGTGCCCGGGCACGGCGAAAAGCCATATCGAGGCCATGCAGCCCGCCATCGGCAAGCGGCTGAGCAAATATCTGGACATTGCCCTCAGCCACATCGAAACCGAAGGCCGCATTCCCGCCACGGCCCTGAGCTGCGCCGTCCGCGATCTGTCCGGTCCCTGGCGCGCCCCGCTGCTGGCCTGGACGGAGGGCGGGGCTTACGCCCTAGGCATCCGGCAAAGAGGGCTGCTGACCCCGGAGCAGATGCAGCTTTTCCGCCTGATCACCGGCGAAAGCCAGCAATACCGGCTGGGAAGCCTGGGCTGCCATCTGCGAGGCCGGACAAAAATGGCCGTGGAAACGGAAAACGGGCAGGATACGCTGCTGCTGCGCCTGCCCGTCACCGTGACCTATTCCGTATATGAAAATCCCCCCGCGCCCGGCGCGGAGGAAAAATTGCAGCAGGAAATCACTGACCTCCTGCGCCGATTGCAAACCCTGGGCTGCGACGCCCTGGGCTTTGGCTGCATGGCCGTGCGGCAGTACGATACCCTGGCCGCCTGGCTGCAATGCGGCTGGCCGGAGCGCTTCTGCCAGGCCGACGTGCGAGTGGAGGTAGAGGCGAAGTACCGGCAGGAGGCGGAGCGGTAAACAGAAATTGGCAAGGGGAAACGTTGGAGGCCTCCGCGGCCTCCAAACCTCTGCGCCAGGAGAATTCTTCTCCTGGACCTCAGCGGGCGAACCGGCT
>CACZLE010000047.1 GCA_902781945.1 uncultured Eubacteriales bacterium
ATACTTGAATTCTTGTTGCGATGTAGCGCCGTATACCTGACCGGTACGTACGGTGCAATGAGAGGGGCGAGGGCTATTGCCCTCCCTCTACTCTATTTAGGACCAAGGACTTGAACAGAGCGGAAGTGAATGGGGCTCCAGTGGAGCCCCAGAGCCGCGACCGGGCTTCGCCCGCAGGCGAAGTCAAGTCCCGTTGACCGCACTAAACAATAATACGAATCATTTTTAAGTCGGGTTGAAAATCCGTAAAATTTTTGCTTGACGAACAAAAACGTTCGTGATATTATGTACCACAAGTGAATAGCTGAAAGGCGATGACGAAGACGGCCAGGGCACAGCTTTTCTCCAGAGAGCCTGCGGGCGGTGCGAGCAGGCGAAGGGCGTCCGGGCATATCACTTCCGAGCCGAACGGGTGAAGCAATGTAGCCCGTTCCGTGATTGCCGCGTCAGAGCATAACGCTTGCTGGAGCGTGAGAGGCGCATGAAAATGCGCAAATTGAGTGGTACCGCGGGTGATAACGCCCGTCTCAATGGATGCTGTTGAGACGGGCTTTTGCTTGTCTCGGAAAGGATTTTGAGTATGGTCGTCAATACGGTGGAAAAACATCTGTCCGAAGTGGCGGAACGTATCCGGGAGCTGCGCATGGTGCTGGGCATCAGCGTGGAGGAAGCGGCCCAGCGCACGGGGCTGCGGACGGAAGAATATGTGTTTTATGAGCAGGGCAAGCAGGATCTTCCTTTTTCTTTCATCCATAACTGCGCCCTGGCCTTTGACGTGGACATGGGGGAATTGCTGGAGGGCCGTTCGCCTATGCTGCGGCACTATCAGGTCACCCGCGGCGGCGAGGGACAGACGGCGGTGGACGACGACGGCATCCTGATCCGCGATCTGGCCCCCCGTTTCAGCGGAAAGATCGGCGAGCCCTACCTGGTGCGCTATGAATATGACGAGGAGCAGCAGCATAAGCCCATCCACACCGACGTGCACGGCGGCCAGGAGTTCGACTATATCCTCTCCGGCAGCCTCAAGGTCCAGATCGGCAAGCACGTGGAGGTGCTGAACGCCGGGGATTCCATCCTCTACGATT
The DNA here is from genome assembly GCA_902781945.1 of uncultured Eubacteriales bacterium. GTDB lineage: Bacteria > Bacillota > Clostridia > Christensenellales > Aristaeellaceae > SFMI01. The sequence continues at coordinate 1,089 of CACZLE010000047.1, forward strand.
CCGGCACGCCCCATGGCATGATCGCCGTGGACGGCGCGGCCTGCACCTTCCTGGCCATGGTGCTGGCGGGCGAAAAAAACAACGACGTGGAGCTCAGCCGCACCATCGTCCGCGCCCGCACCACCGAAAAGCTGCTGTGCGAAAAGTTCGTCCAATGTCAGGAGGACGAGCACGGCACGCCGGTCAGCATCGCCTTCACCGACGCCGACAAGTATAACTTTGCCTTCGATACGGTGGACGCCATTGGCCGGACCTATCCCGACAAGCTGGCCATGCTGCACATCGCCGAGGATATGGCCGAGCGCCGCTTCACCTTTGGGGAGATCAAGCGCGCCTCCGGCCAGACGGCCAATTATTTCAAGTCCCTGGGCATCAAACGCGGAGACCGGGTCATGCTGGTGCTGCGCCGCCATTATCAGTTCTGGTTCAGCATGCTGGCCCTGCATAAGATCGGCGCGGTGCCCATCCCGGCCACGGATCAATTGCTGGTCCATGACTATGAATACCGCTTCAACGCCGCCGGGGTTTCCGCCATCGTGTGCACCGCCAAGGGCAAGGCTGCGGAATATGTGGAAGAAGCCATGAAGACCAGCCCCACCCTCAAGACCCGCGTCCTGGTGGGCGGCCAAAGGGAGGGCTGGCGGGACTTCGACAGCGAATACAGCCTGTTCAGCAGCCACTTTGACCGCACCGAGGACGCGCCCTGCGGCGACGATACCGCCCTCATGTTCTTTACATCCGGCACTACTGGCTATCCCAAAATCGCCGAGCACAGCTACAAATACGCCCTGGGCCACTTTCTCACCGCCCGCTACTGGCACCAATGCGACAGGGAAGGCCTGCATTTCACCATTTCCGAAACGGGCTGGGGCAAGGCCCTGTGGGGCAAGTTCTACGGCCAATGGATGTGCGAGGGCGCGGTGTTCGTCTACGACTTTGACCGCTTCGACGCTCACGCCATCCTGCCCATGTTCGAGAAATACCACATCACCACCTTCTGCGCGCCGCCCACCATGCTGCGCCTGCTGATCCGCGAGGAGCTGAGCCACTATGACCTGACCAGCATCAACAACATCACCACCGCCGGCGAGGCGCTCAACCCCGAGGTGCACCGCATCTTCCGCGAGAACACCGGCCTGTCCATCATGGAAGGCTTCGGCCAGACCGAAACCACCCTGAGCGTGGGCACCTTTACCGGCATGAAGCCCCGGCCCGGCGCCATGGGCAAGCCTTCACCGCTCTACGATGTGGATATCGTGGACGAGAACGGCCATTCTGTGGACGTGGGCGAGACCGGCGAAATCGTCATCCACACCGATAAAGAGGTGCCCTGTGGCCTGTTCAAGGGCTATTACAACGATCCCGAGCACACCGCTCAGGCCTGGCACGACGGCATGTACCATACCGGCGACACCGCCTGGCGGGATGAGGACGGCTACTTCTGGTACGTGGGCCGGGTGGACGACGTCATCAAGAGCAGCGGCTACCGCATCGGGCCCTTCGAGATCGAGAACGTCATCATGGAGCTTCCCTATGTGCTGGAGTGCGGCGTCAACGCCGTGCCCGATCCCGTCCGCGGCCAGGTGGTCAAGGCCAGCATCGTGCTCACCCGCGGCACCGAGGGCACGGAGGAGCTCAAAAAGGAGATCCAGAACTACGTCAAGACCCATACCGCGCCCTACAAGTATCCCCGCGTGGTGGTGTTCCGCGACAGCCTGCCCAAGACCATCAGCGGCAAGATCCAGCGCAATTTGCTTTAAAGTACAAAAGAAATACACCATTTCTTTGAGATCGATGGTATAATCCACTATAAAGACTGTGACGAAGAGGGCGCAGGCGATCCGCTCAATCAGAGAGACGGCGGTGGGTGCAAGCCGTTTGGGCGTGCCGTGTGTTTGTAGCTTCTGAGTCGGAGGGAAGAAAGGGGCCAAGGGGCCAGGGGAAGAGAACACCCCGGCGCATGCCCTGAGTAGACCCCTCCCGTGTGGCCGCGTGAAGGCATAACGCTTGTTGGAGCGTGAGGGGCGCGAAAGCGCAATTTGAGTGGTACCGCGGGCATTTTACCCGTCTCAAAGAAAGATTTCTTTGGGACGGTTTTTTTATCCGTCCCAGGAGAGGAGTCCCCTTATGGCAGAAATCACCGGACTGGATCTGACGATCCAGGAAATGGCGGCGCGTATCCGCGAGCTGCGCCTGGTGGAGGGCCTCAGCCCTGCCCAGATGGCGGAAAAGACCGGCGTCACCGCCGCCGAATACCTGGCCTGCGAGTCGGGCGAGCACGACCTGAACTTCGCCTTCCTCTATCGCTGCGCCCTGGCCTTCGGCGTGGACGTCACCGATCTGATCGAGGGCAGCAGCCCCACCCTGAGCACCTTTGACCTGACCCGGGCGGGAGAAGGCCAGCGCATTGAGAAGGCCCACGGCATGACCTATTACAACATGGCCGCCGCCTTCAAAAACCGCATCGCCAACCCGCTGTATACCCTGGCGGAATACGACGAATCCGCCCAGCGCCAGGATATCCCGCTGACCACCCATGAGGGCCAGGAATTCGATTTGGTCATCAGCGGGCACCTCAAGGTCCAGGTGGGCACCCACAGCGAGATCCTGGGTCCCGGCGACACCATCTATTACGATTCCGGCACGCCCCACGGCATGATCGCCGTGGGCGGGGAAAACTGCGAATTCTACGCCGTGGTCCTCAATCCCACGGAGTATATCGCCCATAAGGGCGGCCAGGCCCCGGCCCTCAGCGGCCGGCGCCAGGCCGACGCCCAGCGCCGGGTGTACGAGAACTTCATCATCCCCACGGAGGATGAGCACGGCGCCCTCAAGGGCATCGAATACCAGCACGACGACACCTTCAATTTCGCCTTCGACGTGGTGGACGCCATCGCCCAGAAGGATCCCAACAAGCTGGCCTTCCTGCATATCGCCCAGGATAAGACCGAGCGCCGCTTCACCTTCGATCAGGTCAAGCGGGAAAGCGGACGCGCCGCCAACTATTTCAAGTCCATCGGCATCAAAAAGGGCGACAAGGTGATGCTGATCCTCAAGCGTCATTATCAGTTTTGGTTCATCATCAACGCCCTGCACAAGCTGGGAGCCATCGTGATCCTGGCGCCCAACCAGCTGTTGGAAAAGGACATTGCTTATCGCCTCAAGGCCGCGGGCGTGGCCGCCATGGTGTGCACGGCGGACGGCGCTGTGACGGACGAGGCCGACAGGGCCATCGCCCAGTATGGCGAGCCCGTGATCAAGGTGGTGGTCAACGGCGAAAAGGAAGGCTGGCAGCCCTTTGACACCGAATACAAGGTGTTCACCAGCCACTTTGACCGTCCGGCGGACGCCGCCTGCGGCGACGATCCCATGCTGATGTTCTTTACCTCCGGCACCAGCGGCTATCCCAAGATCGCCGTTCATTCCTTCAAATACCCCCTGGGCCATTTCGTCACCGCCCGCTATTGGCATCAAGTTGATCCCAACGGCCTGCATTTCTCCATATCGGATACCGGTTGGGCCAAGTCCATGTGGGGCAAGCTCTACGGCCAATGGCTGTGCGAAGCGCCGCTGTTCATCTACGACTTTGACCGCTTCCATGCCGAGGACATCCTGCCCATGTTCGGCAAGTACGGCATCACCACCTTCTGCGCCCCGCCCACCATGCTGCGCATGATGATCCGCCAGGACATCATGAAGTACGACCTGTCCACCGTCAAGCACATGACCACGGCGGGCGAGGCCCTGAATCCCGAGGTGTTCCGCAAGTTCCAGGAGGCCACAGGCCTTTCCATCATGGAGGGCTTCGGCCAGAGCGAGGGTACGGTGCTGGTGGCCAACACCGTGGGCATGACGCCCAAGCTGGGCTCCATGGGCAAGCCCGTGGCCAGCTACGATATCGATATCTTTGATCCTGAGGGCAAGCCCGTACCCGTGGGCGTGGCGGGGGAGATCTGCATCCGCGTGGGTTCCTGCCATCCCAACGGCCTGGTGATGGAATATTACCGCGACGCCGAAAAGACCGCCGAGGCCTTCCGGGGCGGCCTGTATCACACCGGCGACGTGGCCTATAAGGACGAGGATGGCTATTACTGGTACGTCAGCCGCATTGATGATGTCATCAAGAGCAGCGGCTATCGCATCGGGCCCTTTGAGATCGAAAACGTCATCATGGAATTGCCCTATGTGCTGGAGTGCGGCGTATCGCCCGAGCCCGATCCCGTCCGCGGCCAGGTGGTCAAGGCCAGCATCGTGCTGACGCGCGGCACCGAGCCCACGGAGGAGCTCAAAAAGGAGATCCAGGATTACGTCAAGACCCACACCGCGCCCTATAAGTATCCCCGCATCGTGGTGTTCAAGGACAGCCTGCCCAAGACCACCAGCGGCAAGATCCAGCGCAACAAGCTATGATGATGGAAACAAAACGCATTACATTGTTCGCCGGCCATTACGGCAGCGGCAAAACCAATATCGCCGTCAATTTTGCCTTGCATCTGGCCGCCCAGGGCAAAAAGGTGGCCCTGGGAGATCTGGACATCGTTAATCCCTATTACCGGGCCAAGGACAGCCAGCAGGAGCTGGAGGCCGCGGGCGTGCGGCTCATCGCCTCCGCCTATGCCAACAGCAACGTGGACGTGCCCGCCCTGCCCCAGGAGATGTACGCCCTGACGGAGGATCATGATACCTACGCCGTGGCGGATATCGGGGGCGACGACCGCGGGGCCCTGGCCCTGGGCCGCTATGTGCCCGCCATCGTGCAGGAAAACGACTACGACATGCTGTTCGTGTTCAATCGCTCCCGCCCCCTGACCCGGGACGCGCAAACGGCCCTGGGCATCCTGCGGGAGATCGAGGCGGCCTGCCATCTGCCCTTTACGGGCATCGTGCACAACACCAACCTGGGCCGGAAAACCACGGCGGAGACCATCCTGTCGGCCATTCCCACAGTGGAAGAACTATGCAGGATCACCGGCCTGCCCCTGCGCTTTACGGCGGCGCGGCGCGATATCGCCCCGCTGCTGCCTGCGGATATCGGGGAAATCTTCCCCATGGAGCTGCAAAAAACCATCTGGTGAAGGAGAAGTCAAACTATGGCAAAGGTTACGTTTGAAAAGGACCTGTGCAAGGGCTGCGGCCTGTGCATCGCGGCCTGTCCCAAGGGCATTCTGTCCCTGAGCAAGGACGAGATCAACCAGAAGGGCCATCATCCCGCCCAGATCGACGACCAGAAAAAGTGCATCGCCTGCGCGTTTTGCGCCACCATGTGCCCGGACTGCGTCATCACGGTAGAAAAGTGAGGAGATCGAAGCAATGGCAGAAAAAATCCTGATGAAGGGCAACGAAGCCCTGGCCGAGGCCGCCATCATGGCGGGCTGCCGGCACTATTTCGGCTATCCCATCACCCCGCAGACCGAGGTGGCGGCCTATATGTCCCGCCGCATGCCCAAGATCGGCGGCTGCTTCCTGCAGGCGGAGAGCGAGATCGCGGCCATCAATATGGTCATTGGCGCCGCCGCCGCGGGCAAGCGGGCCATGACCTCCTCCTCCAGCCCGGGCATCTCCCTCAAAAGCGAGGGCATCAGCTATATGGCGGGCTGCGACCTGCCCGCCCTGATCGTCAACGTGCAGCGCGGCGGCCCCGGCCTGGGCGGCATCCAGCCCAGCCAGAGCGACTATTTCCAGGCCACCCGGGGCGGCGGCCACGGCGATTATCACCTGCTGGTGCTGGCCCCCTCCTCCGTACAGGAGATGGCCGACCTGGTGTTCAAGGGCTTTGACCTGGCGGAAAAATATCGCATGCCCTGCATGCTGCTGGCGGACGGCACCATGGGCCAGATGATGGAGCCCGTGGAACTGACGGAGCGCACGGGCGACCCCGCGCCCAAGCCCTGGGCCCTGACCGGCACGGAAGGCAAGCGCAGACCCAACATCATCAATTCCCTGGCCCTGGAGCCCGCCGAGCTGGAAAAGTGGAACGAGGAGCGCTTCCAGCGCTATGACATCGTGCGGGAGAAGGAGCAGATGAGCGAGAGCTACCGCATGGAGGACGCGGAGATCTGCGTGGTTGCCTTCGGCATCGCCGCCCGCGTGGCCCAGAACGCCATCGACGCGGCCCGGGAGAAGGGCATCAAGGCGGGCATGATCCGTCCCATCACCCTGTGGCCCTTCCCGGAAAAGGCGCTGAAAGCCGCTGCGGAACAGTGCAAGTCCTTTATCTCCGTGGAGCTCAACATGGGCCAGATGATCGAGGACGTGCGGCTCGCCATCGAATGCAAGCGCCCCGTCAGCCTGTGCTGCCGCACCGGCGGCATGATTCCCTCCCCGGACGAGGTGCTGGCCGCCATCGAGCGCGCCGCGGAAGGAGGTAAATGAGCATGAGCATCGTTTTTGAAAAGCCCAGGGCGCTGACCGACGCGCCGTTGCATTATTGTCCCGGCTGCACCCATGGCATCATCCATCGCCTGGTGGCCGAGGCTCTCGATTCCCTGGATATCACGGGGCGCACCATCGGCGTGGCCTCCGTGGGCTGTTCGGTGTTCGCCTACAATTATTTCAACTGCGATATGGTGCAGGCTGCCCATGGCCGGGCGCCCGCCGTGGCCACCGGCGTCAAGCGCGCCGATCCCAGCAAGATCGTGTTCACCTATCAGGGCGACGGCGACCTGGCCTCCATCGGCACCGCCGAGACCGTCCATTCCGCCGCCCGCGGGGAAAACATCACCATCATCTTTGTCAATAACGCCATTTACGGCATGACCGGCGGTCAGATGGCCCCCACCTCCCTGCCCGGCCAGGTGACCCAGACCAGCCCCTATGGCCGCGACGTCAACACCGTGGGCTATCCCGTGCGCATCTGCGAACTGCTGGCCACCCTGGACGGCACCGGCTATGTGGAGCGCGTGGCGGTGAACAACGTCAAAAACGTCCGCAACGCCAAGAAGGCCATTGAAAAGGCCTTCCGCAACCAGGTGGAGGGGAAGGGCTTCTCCCTGATCGAGGTCATTTCCACCTGTCCCACCAACTGGGGCAAAACGCCCCAGGACGCCCTCAAATGGGTGGAGACCGATATGATCCCCTATTATCCCCTGGGCGTGTACAAGGATAAATTCAGCGAGGAGGCGGCGAAATGAGCACCACGCAGGTATTGATCGCGGGCTTCGGCGGGCAGGGCATCCTGTTTGCCGGCAAGTTCCTGGCCTATGCGGGCCTGCTGCAAGGGCGCAACGTCTCCTGGCTGCCCTCCTACGGCCCCGAGATGCGCGGCGGCACCGCCAATTGCTCCGTCATATTGAGCGACGCCCAGGTGGGTTCGCCCATCGTAGGGCATCCCGATATCCTGATCGCCATGAACCTGCCCTCCCTGGACAAGTATGAAAACGAAGCGCCTGCCGGGGCCAGCATCTTTGTGGATTCTTCCCTGGTGAACCGCAAGGTGCGGCGCACCGACGTGAACGCCTACTACATCCCCGCCACCCAGATCTCCAACGATCAGGGCTATCAGACCCTGGCCAACATGATCCTGATGGGCCATGTGATCGCCAAGACCGGCGTGATTCCCCAGGACATGATCGCCCCCGCCATGAAGAAAGTGGTTTCCGCCCGCCATGCCGACCTCCTGGATAAAAACATCGAGGCCGTGCGGCTGGGTATCGATTATAAGGAGGAATGAGCCATGCTGAACATCCGTATCGAGCGCACCGCGAACCCCAAGCAAAAGCCCGCACCCGGCCAGAAGCTGGACTTTGGCAAGATCTTCACCGATCACATGTTCGTCATGAATTACACCGAGGGCCAGGGTTGGCATGACGCCCGCATCGTGCCCTATGGCAAAATCGAGCTGGAGCCCAGCGCCATGGTGTTCCACTATGGCCAGAGCATGTTCGAGGGCCTCAAGGCCTACAAGGGCACGGACGGCAAGGCCTACCTGTTCCGCCCGGACATGAACGCCAAGCGCGCCAACGCCTCCAATGACCGCCTGTGCATCCCGCACATCCCGGAGGAGGATTTCGTGCAGGCCATTAAGGCCGTGGTCAAGGTGGATCAGGATTGGATCCCCTCCGATCCTGGTACCAGCCTCTATGTGCGTCCCTTCATCATTGCCACCGACGAGTTCCTGGGCGTGGCCCCCAGCAAGACCTATCTCTTCATCGTCATCCTGTCTCCCTCCGGCGCGTATTATGCCAGCGGCCTCAACCCTGTGGGCATCTGGATCGAGGATGAATATGTCCGCGCCGTCCGCGGCGGCATCGGCTTCGCCAAGACCGGCGGCAACTACGCCGCGTCCCTGATCGCCCAGGTCAAGGCCCACGACGAGGGCTACAGCCAGGTGCTGTGGCTGGACGGTGTGGAGCGCAAGTATATTGAAGAAGTGGGCGCCATGAATATCTTCTTCAAGATCAGCGGCAAGATCGTCACGCCCATGCTCTCCGGCTCCATCCTGCCCGGCATCACCCGCAACAGCGTCATCACCTTGTGCAAGGATTGGGGCTATGACGTGGAGGAGCGCCGCATCAGCGTGGACGAGCTCATCGAAGCCCAGAAATCCGGCGCGCTGGAGGAGGTTTTCGGCACCGGCACCGCGGCGGTCATCAGCCCCGTGGGCAAGCTGCGCTATGAAAACGACGTGATGGTCATCGGCGACGGCGGCATCGGCCCCGTCAGCCAGAAGCTCTACGACACCGTCACCGGCATCCAGTCCGGCGCGGTGAAGGACCCTTACGGCAACTGGCACGTGTGCGTGGACGATTGATAAACGCTTTTTAAGGCCCCGACCGGGGCCTTTTTTTGTTTGAAAGGTTGTAATATATTTGAATTTATAGTAATATAAGGCTGGAAAAATATAAGGAGGAATTGCGGCATGAAAAAGCTCCTGTTCTTCTTGTGTATCTGCATATTCATCCTGTCCTGCGCCCTGGCGGAATCGCCGGAATGGACGTACAGCTGGAACCATGACGGCATTGGCCGGTATAACGGCCCGGGCGGCGACGTCACCGTGCCCGAAACGGCGGAGGATACGGTGGTGCATACCGTGGGCGACGCGGTGTTTGCCCGCAATTCCACCATCACCAGCCTGACGGTCCCGGGGCATATCCGCAGCCTGGGCGGCGGCGCCATCAATGGCTGCGACAACCTGGAGCGGGTCACTCTGGCTGAGGGCCTGCAAGCCATTGAGTACAATAACTTTTCTTTCCTGCCCAAGCTGACGGAAGTGACCATTCCGTCCACCGTGGCGCTCATTGATTACTCGTTCAGCTGGTGCGATAACCTGCGGAAGGTCACCTTCCTGGGCGCGTGCCCGATTTTCAGCCATCCGGATTTCTGCTTTGACGTGCTGCCGGACGATCTGACTGTCTATGTGCCCGACGATCAGGTGGAGGCGTACCGGGCGGCGCTGATCAATCTGAACCCCGACCAGATCCAGCCCAGCGGCCAGCAGGCGATTATCCATGATTATGTTCCCACGGCGGAGGAGCTGGGCTTCGATAACGGCGTCATCACCGCCTATTACGGTGATTCCCTGCGGGTGGATCTGCCCGGCGAAGTCAACGGCGTGGCCGTAACGGCCATCGGCGCGTCCGCCTTTGCGGACAGCCCCATCGTGGCCGTGACCATCCCGGAGGGCGTCACGGAGATCGGGACCTCTGCCTTTGACGGCGCGGACGATCTGCACGTGATCAACCTGCCGGACAGCTTGAAAGTTATCGGTGATCACGCCTTCAACAGCACCGAGGCCAATATGATTACCTGGGGCAGCGGCCTTGAGGAGATCGGCGACGGCGCTTTCCGCTATGTTTCCTTCGGCGAGGACCTGGAGCTGCCCGAAAGCCTGCGGGTCATCGGTCCGGAAGCCTTCAAGGGCGCGACCCTGCGCAATGTGCACATCGGCGGCAATATCCAGTCCATCGGGGCCAACGCCTTTAACCGCACCAACCTCAATTATCTGCAGCTGGACGTTTACGATATGATCGAGGTGGGGGAGGACGCCTTCTCCGGCACCTGGCTGGAGGACGTCGATCTGCCCTGGGATTCCGATCAAAAGAACCAGCTGGCCTGGCAGGCTTTGATCGACAGCCAGGTGGAGGGCTGCAAGGTTTGGATCAATAATCCCGTGGACTGCGAGCTGCCTGTCAGCGGCAACTATACCTACGGGGAATATCCCGATGGCACCCTCTACCTGGAGTCCTATTCCAGCGATCAGGAAACCCTGGTGCTCTATCACACCATGGACGGCGTGCAGATCACCGGCATCGGCGACGGCGCGCTCAAGGGCAATCAAACCCTGAAAAAATATCGCGTTACCCACAACGACACCTTCAGGACCATCGGCGCGGAGGCCTTTGCGGACTCTGCCGTGGAGACCGTGGATCTCTATTACACCACGGAGACCCTGGGGGATGGGGCTTTCCGGAATTGCGTCAACCTGACCGCCATCGTGCTGCCCGAGAGCCTCAAATCGGTGGGCCACGGCGCGTTCGCGGGCTGCGTCAATTTGCAGGACGTCACCATCCTGTGCGATCCGGCGATCATTCCCGAGGACGCCTTTGAGGGCACGGCTTATGCCCAGGTGTCGATCATCGAAATGCCCTTTACCGCCAATGCGGAAAGCGATTTCGACTTTGATCCCGAGACCGGCGCCATCCGCGATTACCTGGGTGACAGCGTGGACGTGGTGATCCCCGCCGCCATCGGGGGCGTGCCGGTGAAGGTCATTTCCTATAACGCCTTTGACCGCGCCCGGGATTACACGGATACCGACATGGTGTCCAACCGGACCGCCTGGCTGCCGCTGCGCAGCGTGGTGATCCCGGAAACGGTGGAAGTCATCGAGGACAGCGCCTTCAGCTATTGCCAGCAATTGGAGCTGGTGATCTGCTACGCGCCCCTGGAGAGCACGGGCCGGGGCACCTTCATGCTGTGCCGCAGCCTGAAAGACGTGATTTTCGTCAACGGCGTCAAGGCACTGGACAATTACGTTTTTGACAGCTGTGAATCCCTGGAGCACGTATTCTGGAGCGGCAAGCTCCGCCGTATCGGCGTCAGCGCCTTTGTGCTGTCCGGCATTCGGGAGTTCATTGTGGACGCGGAAATCGTGGATGAGCAGGCCTTCTACCGCAGCGCTCTGGAAAGCGTCGTCCTGACGGATCGGGTGAAGGAGGTACATGCGGCGGCATTCGCCCAATGCGAGAACCTGAGCAGCTTCGCCTGCCAGTTCTCCGACGCGGATCGCTTTGTGGATGGCGGTCCCACCGGCGGTATCCCGGAAACCGGCGTCACTACGGTGTTCCCCGAAACCACCACGGCGGACGAGCTGAACGCCCTGAACCGCAAATTCAACATCTGGAACGGCGGCCATCTGGGCAACGGCAACGAGATCACCCTGGGTACAATCGAGAGCGCAGCAGCCGAATTGCCCGACGTGGAAGCCCTGCGCCAGCAGGTGGTTTCCCAGCCCGCTCCGACGCTGCCCGAACCCGAGCCCGAGCCGGAAATCGTGCTGCCCGAGCCCATCGGGGACGCGGAAAAGGCGCTGGGAACCTGGGAGATGGTGGCCATGGTGGAGGACGGCGAGGAGATCGACATTTCGGGCTTTGGCCTGGCAATGTACCTGACCATCAGCGCCGACGGCTCCGCCGTGATGGATATGGGCGGGGATCTTCAAAACCTGAATTGGGAGCTGGACGACAGCGGCATCCTGTGGATCGGCGCGGAGGACGAATATCTGCCCGTGGGTCTGGATGAAAACGGCAGGCTGATCCTGACGGAAGGCTCCGGCAGCATGATCTATGTCCGGACAGAAGGCGCTGCGACCATTCCGGAAACGGAGCCGAAAGCGCCCGCGGAACTGGAGGATATCTCAGAGTTCCTGGGCGACTGGACCCTGACGGCCATGGTGGAAAAGGGGCAGGAAGTGGATGTTTCCCTGCTTGGCCTTGTGATGGATATCAGCCTCCGCGAGGACGGCTCGGTGGAGGTGCGCACGGAGGACGGCGTGCAGACCATGCCCTGGTTCATCCGGGATGGCGCGCTGTGGATCGGCAGCGACGGCGATGAGGAGCCCGCGAGCCTGGACGATCAGGGTCGGCTGGCGCTGCTCAGCGGCGATGCCACCATCCTGTTCTCCCGCAGGGAAGAAGCGCCGGCGGTGGATCTCGGTTTCGATCTGACCCCCTATCTGGGCGAGTGGCACTGCGTGTGGGTGGATACCATCGTGATGCAGTATAACCCGGAGAAGGACGAAACCGGCAGCCCCATGATCCTGACAGTCTATCCCGACGGCACCGCCTATTTTGATGCGGATGACCGGTCCGGCAGCCTGGAGCTGGGCGAATATGGCGTGGTGTTCTTCGGCGGTCAGGCCATGACGCTGCTGGAGGATGATCAGTTCCTGCGGCTGGGGGATGGCATGTATTTCTCCCATGATCGGGACGCCGAGGTGCCGGATCGGTACCGCCATGTGAAGCAAGACGAAATGGATGTGTTCCTTGCGTCCATCCCGGCCACGCCTGCCCCGGACGCCCCCGCGCCGGTTGCTCCCGGCGAACTGCGAATGGATGTCAAGTATCTGGCCACCTCCTACGCCGCCGGCGGGTACAGCTTTGACGCCGCCATGCTGGGCGCGGAATACAGCGCCACCTTCCATGCGGACGGCAGCTGCCGGTTCGTCATGGGCGGCTATGAGGTCCCGGGCGTCACCTGGTCCGCGGAGGGGGATACGATCCTTATCAATTACGCCCTCGGCTATCCCTGCACCCTGAACGGGGATGCCCTGGAGCTGGATTTCTCTGGAGCCATGCTGCTGCATATGGAGCCGCAGCTGTAAAATACAATGAAAACAGAAAAGGAGAAAGATTATGGGACTGATTAGTGCGGGACTGAATGCGCTGGGCGGAACGCTGGCCAGCCAGTGGAAAGAATACTTCTATCAGGACAGCCTGCCGGAAAACGTGCTGGCGGTGAAGGCCAAGAAAAAGACCAGGAACCGCTTCGGCGGCAGCCGGTATGAGGACGATAACATCATCAGCGAGGGCTCCGTCATCGCCGTGGCCGACGGCCAGTGCATGATGGTGGTGGATCAGGGCAAGATCGTGGAATTCTGCGCCGAGCCCGGCGAATACATCTTCGATAAGGACGCCGAGCCCAGCATCTTCTACGGCCCCTTCAGCACCGATAAACTCAAGGAGATCCTCAAGCGCACCTTCGACCGTCTGTCCTTCGGCGGCCAGGCGGGCCGGGATCAGCGGGTGTATTATTTCAACATCAAGGAGCTGGTGGGCAACAAGTACGGCACGCCCAATCCGGTGCCCTTCCGCGTGGTGGACCGCAACATCGGACTGGATGTGGATATCGCCATCCGCTGCTTTGGCGAATACAGCTATCGCGTCACCAACCCCATGCTGTTCTACACCAACGTGTGCGGCAATGTGGCCGAGGCCTATACCCGGGATCAGATCGACAGCCAGCTGAAAACCGAACTGCTCACCGCCCTGCAGCCCGCCTTCGCCCGCATTTCCGAAATGGGCATCCGGTACAGCGCCCTGCCCGGCCATACCCAGGAGATCGCCGACGCCCTGAACGACGTGCTCAGCGAAAAGTGGATCAACCTGCGCGGCGTGGAGATCGTGTCCTTCGGCGTCAGCTCAGTCACCGCCTCCGAGGAAGATGAGGCCATGATCAAGAACCTGCAGAGCGCCGCCGCCCTGCGGGATCCCAATATGGCCGCCGCCCAGCTGGCCGGGGCCACCGCCCAGGCCATGCGTGATGCCGCCAAGAACGAGAACGGCGCCATGATGGGCTTCATGGGCATGAACATGGCCCAGCAGGCCGGGGCCGCCAACGTGGCCAGCCTGTTCCAGATGGGCGCGCAGCAGCAGCCCGCCGCCCAGCCTGCAAGCGGCTGGAAATGCCCCCAGTGCGGCGCCATGGCTCAGGGCAATTTCTGCCCCGAGTGCGGAGCCAAAAAGCCCGCCGAAAACGGCTGGACCTGCCCGTCCTGCGGCAATGTGAACAAGGGTAAGTTCTGCACCGAATGCGGCGCGAAGAAGCCCGCGGGCGCGCCCCTCTACCGCTGCGATAAATGCGGCTGGGAGCCCCTGGACCCCGCCCATCCGCCCAAGTTCTGCCCCGAGTGCGGCGATCCCTTTGACGAGAACGACATCCGTTAAGCAGGAGGGTACAAATGGGCCTTTTTGACAAAAAATACTGCGATATCTGCGGGGAAAAGATCGGCTTGCTGGGCAACCGCAAGCTGGAGGACGGCAACTGCTGCAAGGATTGCGCGGCCAAGCTGTCACCCTGGATGACGGATCGCCGCACCTCCACCATCGCGGAGATCAAGCAGCACCTGGCCTATCGCGAGGCCAACCGGGACGAGGTGGCCCGCATCCATCCGACCAAGGTGCTGGGAAACAATACCAAGGTCTATATTGACGAAACTCAGAACAAGTTTTTCGTCACGCGCTATTCCAACTGGCAGGACCGCAATCCCGATATCATCCCGCTGTCTGCCGTCACTTCCTGCCGCGTGGAGGTGGAGGAGCACAAGGAGCAGCAGTACATGCAAGATGATCAAGGCAAACGCATGTCCTTTGATCCACCCCGATATCAGTACACCTATGAATTTACTGTCACCATCCTGGTCAATCTGCCCTGGTTCGATGAGATCAGCTTTGAATTGACCAATGACCGCCCTGACAGCCGCTATACCGATGCCTATCGGGAATATGAGCGCCAGGCCGAGGAGCTTCGCCGGGCCCTGGACCCCGAATATCGCCGCAAGGCCGAGCTGGACGAAAAGCTCAAGGAAGCCCTGGCCCAAAACCTGGGCATCGCTTCCAATGCCGCGCCCGTGGATCAGCCTGCCAATATCTGGTTCTGCCCGGAATGCGGACGGAAAAACGACGATAACTTCTGTCCCCATTGCGGCACCAAGCGCCCCGTGACGATCAAAAAGTGTGGGCATTGCGGCTATCAGCCGGACGATCAAAACAATCTGCCCAAGTTCTGTCCCCAGTGCGGCGCGCCGTTCGGAGCGTAACATTCAGAAAAACAAATAATGCCGGTGGAGCTGTTGGCCCCATCGGCATTGTTATACTTAAGATTAGTTTAACTGAACTCTGATTAAAAACATGCACAAACAAAAATTGGCAAGGGGAGACGTTCGAGGCCTACGCGCCCGGGGCCTTCCGGCCCGCTCTACGCTGAAAGCCTGCCACCGGCAGCCTTTCCGGGCGCTTCGAGCCCTCTTGCTCTGCGCCAGGAGATTTCATCTCCTGGACCTCGGCGGGCGAACCGGCTTGGCAACGTAAACAAACAATTTGCGCCTGAAACTTGAGCGGCGTAAAGAGAGCTTCCGGGCATAAGAAAAACCGATGGCCAGCCAGAAAATGAATGCATTCATTTTCTGGTCTGTCCAGCGGTTTTTCGCTGTGCGCCGTGCATGCGTCAGTTGCATTAACGGCGATAAACGCAGGTTTTCTGCTTCTCTTTTGACTCAAAAGAGAAGCGTATACCCTTCCCCGTCAAATTTCTGTTTGTATAGTTCTTAATTGGGATTAGTATTACATCCCTTCCAGCTCTTCCTGGTCCACCAGCTTGATGCCCCGTCCGGTGAGCACGGCGGAGGCCTTGTTTTCGTCCGCCACCTTGAAGATCATGTACGCGCCGCTGATGTTCCGGCCCCCCTGGAAGGCGTACATGTATTCCACGTTCACGTCCTCCTCGGTCAGGATCTGCAGCACCTGGTTCAGGCCGCCGGGCACGTCGGGGATCACCACGCCCAGCACGTTGCTGATGCTGTACACGAAGCCCATGTCCTTGAGCACCTGGCAGGTCTTGTACACGTCGTCCACGATGATGCGCACGATGCCGAAATCGCTGGTTTCCGCCAGGGTGAAGGCCCGCATGTCGATGCGGTTTTCCGCCAGCACGGTGGTCATGGCCAGCAGCGCGCCGGGCTTGTTTTCCACAAAGATGGAAATCTGTTTCACGCTCATTTTGATGCCTCCTGTCAAATTTTGCGTTTATCGATGACGCGCACGGCCTTGCCCTCGCTGCGCACGATGGATTTGGGAGCCACCAGCGTCACCTTGACGGTGAGGCCCAGCATGGCCCGCAGGCCGTCCACCAGCTTCTTCTGCCGCTCGGCGATGACGCCCATGTTGTCGGTGAACATTTCGGGGGTCATTTCCACCTGCACGTCCAGAGTGTCCGTGTTGCGCACGCGGTCCACGATGATCTGATAATTGGCCGGATAGCCCAGATTGAGCAGCACGGTTTCGATCTGGGAGGGGAACACGTTGACGCCGCGGATGATCAGCATATCGTCGGTGCGGCCCCGCGGCTTGCTCATTTTCACATGAGTGCGTCCGCAGCAGCATTTTTCATGGCTCAGCACGCAGATATCTCGGGTGCGGTAGCGCAGCAGCGGGAAGGCCTGCTTGGTGATGGCAGTAAAGACCAGTTCGCCCTGCTGGCCGTCGGGCAGGGGTTCGCCCGTGTCGGGATCGATGACCTCGGCGATGAAGTGGTCCTCGTTGATGTGCATGCCGTTTTGCGCGCTGCACTCAAAGGCCACGCCGGGGCCGCTGAGCTCGGTGAGGCCATAGATGTCATAGGCCTTGATGCCCAGCGTATCCTGGATGCTCTGGCGCATTTCCTCGCTCCAGGCCTCGGCGCCGAAAATGCCGGCCTTCAGCGGGATCTGATCGGGGGTCAGGCCCATTTCTTTCATGCTTTCGCCCAGATAGGCGGCATAGGAAGGGGTGCAGCACAGGATGGTGGCGTTCAGATCGCGGATAAACATGATCTGCCGCTCGGTATTGCCGCTGCTGGTGGGAATGGTGAGACAGCCCACCTTATGGCTGCCGCCGTTCAAGCCGGGGCCGCCGGTGAACAGGCCGTAGCCATAGGATACCTGGCACACGTCCTCGTTGGTGCCGCCTGCCGCCGTGATGGCCCGGGCGCAGCAATCCTCCCACAGGTCGATGTCCGCCTGGGTGTAAAAGGCCACCACGCGCTTGCCGGTGGTGCCGCTGGTGGACTGGATGCGCACGCAGTTTTTCAGCTCCGTGCCCAGCAGGCCGTAGGGATAGGCTTCCCGCAGGTCGGCCTTGCTCAAAAAGGGCAGCTTGTGCAGATCCTCCGTGCCGCGGATATCCTCTCGCGTCAGCCCGGCCTCCTCCATCTTTTTGCGATAATAGGGCACGCTGTCCCATACATGGCGCACCTGCTTCACCAGGCGCTCGTCCTGCCAGGCCTTGATCTGCTCGCGGGATGCGGTTTCGATTTCCGGTTGATAATAGCGCTCCATGGGAATCATCCTTTCGTCAATAGAATACCGGTTTTCTCAGATATCATCAGCATTTTCCGGAGCCGATGCCAGCCCCATGCGCAGGATGATCTCCCGCATCATGCCGCCGTCGTCATTGTTCAGAATGTTGCGCCGCACGCGGCTGATGGTGGCGCTGCTGGCCCCGGTTTTTTCCAGGATCTCCAGATAGACCTGGTCCTGCAAAAGATAGGTGGCCACGTCGAAGCGCTGCTCCATGCTGCGCAGCTCGTTAGGGGTGCACAGATCGTCAAAGAATCGGCAGCATTCGTCCATATCCTTTAAATTCAGGATCGCCTCGTACAGCGCCGTGCTTCGCTGCTTTTTCACATTCTTGATCATACAAATGCCGTCCTCTCCATACCTGTTTTCTCTATATTAGCACACTAAAGTGTGAAAGTAAACGCGGCTTTTGCCTTTTTCTTGTACAAATTCTTGCTTATTGGCAGGGATTGGGCTATAATTTTGGCATATTTTCCCGGATAGGAGGATGTCTTTATGCCCTGTACCACCGTTTTGGTTGGCAAAAACGCCAGCAACGACCATTCCACCATGATTTCCCGCACCGACGACGGCTTTTTCGATGTCAAAAAGCTGATCGTCGTGGAGCCCGATAAGCAGCCCCGCAAATATAAGAGCGTCATTTCCCACGTGGAGATCGATCTGCCCGACGATCCCATGCGCTATACCGCCTGCCCCAGCGTGGACAAAAAGCACGGCATCTGGGCCGCCACCGGCATCAACGCCGCCAACGTGGGCATGACGGCCACCGAGACCATCACCACCAATCCCCGCGTTCTGGCGGCGGACCCCCTGGTGGTCTATCAGAAGGCTGAGAAGCGCGGCGAAAAGGATATCCCCGGCGGCATCGGCGAGGAGGATATCGTGGTATTGACCCTGCCCTATATCCATTGCGCTCGTGAGGGCGTAATCCGCCTGGGCCAGCTGCTGGAAAAATACGGCACCTATGAATCCAACGGCATCGCCTTCAACGATGAAAACGAGGTCTGGTGGCTGGAGACCATCGGCGGCCATCATTGGATGGCCCGCCGCGTGCCGGACGACGTGGTGGTCATCGCGCCCAACCAGTTCGGCATGGACGGTTTCGATCTGGAGGACGCCCTGGGAGAGCGGCAACAGTATATGTGCTCCGCCGATCTGCGGGAGTTCATCGCCGATAACCTGCTGGACATGAATCAGGACGGCGCTTTCAATCCCCGGGATATCTTCGGCTCCCATACCGACATGGACCACATCTACAATACGCCCCGCGCCTGGTTCATGGGCCGTTTCCTGACGCCGCGCTCCCATCGTTGGGATGGCCCGGACGCGGAGTTCGGCCCCGAGAGCGACAACATCCCCTGGGCCCTGAAGCCGGACCGCAAGCTGGCCGTGGAGGACATCAAATACATGCTGTCCACCCACTATCAGGGCACGCCCTACAACCCCTATTCCAATCAGGATACAGGCAAGCGCGGCATGTATCGCTCCATCGGCATCAATCGCACGGGCGTCACTTCCATTTGCCAGATCCGTGGCAACGTGCCGGACGAAATCCGCGGCATCGAGTGGATCTGCTTTGGCTCCACCACCTTCGACGCCGCCCTGCCCGTCTATACCAACGTGGCCAAAATGCCCAAATACCTGAGCGACGTGACGCTGGATACATCCACCGAGAATTTCTATTGGGGCAGCCGCCTCATTGGCTCCCTGGCCGATCCCATCTATTCCTCCGCCATTCAGATGATCGAGCGTTATCAAAACGCCGTGGCCGTCAAGAGCCGCCAGATCATCCGCGAATACGATCAGAAGATGATCGATTCCGGCGATTATTCCCTGACCGCCGAGGCCAACGAAAAGCTTTGCGCAATGGCCAAAAAGCAAACCATCGATACCCTCAATAAGGTTCTGCTGGAGTCCAGCAAGCACATGAAGAACGGCTATAACCGGGCGGATAACTGATCCAAAGCAAAACGGATGGAAGCGTGGCAGCCTCCATCCGTTTTTTTCTATGAAAGCAAAGAAAAAAGCCCGATTTCTCGGACTTTTTCTGGTCTGGGTGGAGAGATTTGAACTCTCGACCTCTTGAACCCCATTCAAGCACGCTACCAAGCTGCGCTACACCCAGGCACCAGGCGCTCTCTCAAGCGCAAGAAAGATTATAGCAGAGTAAGCGAATTTTGTCAACCGATTTTTTTAAAAATTTTTAGCATTCTTTTTTCCGTGGACCATCGACAGCAAGCGGGCAGGGATGCTATAATGAATCGATTGAAAAAAGAAGGATCACAGCATGCGCTACGAATTGATGGTCACGGGTTTCCCGGTTTCCGCGCAGTACGGCCAGGAGACAGTGGAACAGGTGTTTCATCCCTTGCTGCAAAGGCTGGCGAACCTGCCGCGGGATCGGCGCTTGATCGTATTCCTGGCCGGTCCGCCAGCGGCGGGAAAAAGCACGCTGGCAGCTTTCCTGGAACGGCTGGCGGGGGATATGCCGGAGCTGCCGCGAATGCAGGCTTTGGGCATGGATGGCTTCCATTATCCCCAGGCCTATATCGAAACGCATACCGTTTTGAGGAACGGCCAGCAGACCCCCATGCGGCGTCTCAAGGGATCGCCCGAGAGCTTTGACGTGCATGCCTTGGCGGACAGCCTGGAAAGGCTCCGGCGGGAGGACGCTGTCTGGCCTGTCTATGACCGCAGGCTCCATGACGTGGCGCCGGACGCCCTGCACGTGGACGCGCCCATCCTGCTGGTGGAGGGCAATTATCTTTTGCTGGACGATCTCCTCTGGCGGGATTTGCCCCATGATTACAGCGTTTTTCTGTCCGCGCCCGAGGAACTGCTGCGGGATCGCCTGATCGCCCGGAAGATGCGGGGCGGCCTGACCCGTGAACAGGCGGAGGCCTTCTATGCTGAATGTGATGGCCCCAACGTGTCCCTTTGCCTGCATCACAGCCGGGCCGCGGATGAAACCTGGCAACTGGGCAGGAATGAAAAGCTGACTCGCCAATAAAAAAACCGGCCCGCAGGCCGGTGTCGGTCCAGATCATTCGTCCACTTCGGTGAAGGCATCCTTGCCCAGGCCGCAGGTGGGGCAAACCCAATCCTCGGGCACGTCTTCCCAGGCAGTGCCGGGCGCGATGCCGTTTTCGGGATCGCCTTCGGCGGGGTCATACACATAACCGCAGGGGCACTCGTACTTTTTCATAAAAAGAGTCCTCCTTCCTTCTGTTTGGGATGATTATACAGGATCACGCCATAGAACGCAAGCAATATTTTTTATCCGGAGGAGAAAGCCATGAACCCCATTTTGATCTGTTACGACAAATGCTCCACCTGCCAGAAGGCCCGCAAATGGCTGGACGCCAACGGGATTTCCTATACCGCGCGGCCCATCAAGGAGCAAAATCCCACCCAGGAGGAATTGACTGCCTGGCAGAAGCAGAGCGGCCTGCCGCTCAAACGCTTTTTCAATACCAGCGGCATGCTCTACCGGCAGATGGAATTGACCCAGCGGCTGCCCCAGATGAACGACGGGGAGATGCTCAGCCTGCTTGCCTCCGACGGCATGCTGGTCAAGCGTCCCCTGCTGATTAGCGAAAATATCGTGCTGGTGGGTTTCAAGAAAACGGAATGGCAGCAAGCCCTATTGGGATGAAAGGAGAAGAAAATATGCAATCGCAGTTTACAAAGGAAATCCGCGCCGAGCTGACCGATCACATCATTCCCTTCTGGCACGGCCTGCGGGATGATCAAAACGGCGGCTTCATCGGTCAGGTGGATGTGGATCTGACCCGCCATCCCGAGGCGGTGAAGGGCTGCATCCTCAACAGCCGTATCCTCTGGTTCTTTTCAGAAACCTATATGTCCTTGAAGGACCCCATGCTGCTTTCGGACGCCGATCATGCCTATGCCATGCTGCTGCGCATGACCGACGAGCAGAACGGCGGCGTTTATTGGGCGTTGAATGCCGACGGCACCGTGGCGGACGGCACCAAGCATACCTACAATCAGGCCTTTGCCATCTACGCCCTGTCCGCCTATTATCGGGCCACGGGCAAGCAGGAAGCCCTGCAGCGGGCGAAAGCGCTGTTTGACGTCATCGAGACCCATTGCTGCGACGCGGGCGGTTATCTGGAGGCCTTCACGGCGGATTGGCGGCCCGAGAGCAATGAAAAGCTCAGCGAGAACGGCGTCATGGCGGGCCGCACCATGAATACCCTGCTGCATGTGCTGGAGGGCTATACCGGTCTGTATGAAGCCAGCCGCAGCCCCAGGGTGCGGGAGCGTCTGTATTTTATCTTTGATATCTTCAAGAATCATGTGTACAATCCCGAAAAGCGCCGCCAGGAGGTGTTTTTCGATCACGAATACCATACGCTGATCGATCTGCACAGCTTCGGCCACGATATCGAGACCTCCTGGCTGGCCGATCACACCCTGGACGTGCTGGGGGATGAGCGGCTGACGGCGGAGATCCGTCCCATGCTGCAAGCCATGGCGGAGCATACCCTGCAGGCGGCCTTCACCGATCACGGCTTTGCCAATGAAAGCGAGCGCGGCGTGATGGATACCAAGCGCGTGTGGTGGGTGCAGGCGGAGGCGCTGCTGGGCTTCCTGAACGCCTGGCAGCGCACGGGCGAGGAGCGCTATCGCCAGGCCGCCCTGACCCAATGGCGCTATATCCGGGATGTGCTGGTGGATCACCGGGACGGCAGCGAATGGTATTGGTATATCCGGGAGGATGGGACCCCTGGCGATCTGCCCATCGTGGAGCCCTGGAAATGTCCCTATCACAACGGGCGGATGGCGCTGGAGGTCCTGCGCCGGGATCCGCAAATCTGACTGAAGGAGAAAGCAAAAATGGCTGAAATCATTCGGGAAGGCAATCTTTTTCATCTGCGCAGTGCGCGTATCAGCTATGTTATGGGGCTGATGCCCGGCGGCACCCTGGCTCATTTGTACTTTGGCCCCGCCCTGCGGCAGGTGAATGAAAAGGCCCTGCTTCGCCATATGGGTGTGGCGGCGGACGGGTCCTTCACACTCCAGGGCTGCTACCTGGATCACCTGGCCCAGGAGTATCCTTCCTTCGGCCTGGGGGACATGCGGGAAGGCGCGCTGGCGGTGGAAGCGCCGGATGGCACAAACGCCGTGGATCTGCGCTTTGCCGAGGCTGAGATACTGAATGGCAAGCCCGCCTTGCCCGGCCTGCCCGCCACCTTTGGGGAGGATTGCAAGACCCTGCGCCTCACCCTGCGGGACGCCCGCACCGGCCTGGAGGCGCAGCTGCTCTATACCATCTTCGATGACTGTGATGTCATTGCCCGCAGCGCCAGCATTCGCAATGGCAGCGCGGAAAAGATGACCGTCACCCGCGCCCTGAGCTTGTGCCTGGATCTGCCGGAAGCGGACTGGGACCTGATCACCCTCAACGGCGCTTGGGCCCGGGAACGGGAAATCAACCGGCGGCATCTGATGCCCGGCGAGCAGGGCGCGGCCAGCCGCAACGGGGCCAGCAGCCTGCAAACCTCGCCCTTCCTGGCGTTGGCCCGGCCCAATACCGATGAAAACATGGGCGAGGCCCTGGGCGCGGCCCTGGTTTACAGCGGCAATTTCCTGGCCCAGGCCAATGTGGGTCAATATGGCACCGCGCGGGTGCTGCTGGGCATCCATGACCGGGATTTCGCCTGGCAATTGCAGCCGGGCGAGAGCTTCCAGACCCCCGAAGCTGTGCTAATCTATTCCCGGGAGGGCCTGGGCGGCATGAGCCGTGCCTTCCATGGCCTGTGGCAGCGCCATCTGCTGCCGCCCCGCTGGGTCAACACGCCCCGTCCCGTGCTGCTCAACAGCTGGGAGGCGGCCTATTTTGACTTTGACGAGGACAAGCTGGTGGACATCGCCCGCTCCGCCGCCGAGGCTGGGGTGGAGCTGTTCGTGTGCGACGACGGCTGGTTCGGCCATCGGGACGACGACACCACCTCTCTGGGCGATTGGTACAGCGATCTGCGCAAGCTGCCCGGCGGCATCCGGCGGCTGGGGGAGCGCGTGCGGCAGACCGGCGTGCAGTTTGGCATCTGGATGGAGCCTGAAATGGTGTCGCCGGAAAGCGATCTCTACCGCGCCCATCCCGAATGGTGCATCCGCATTGATGGCCGGGAGCCTATCACCGCCCGCAATCAGCTGACCCTGGACGTGGGCAATCCCCAGGTGCAGGATTTCATCTATGACGTGGTGTCCACCACCCTGCGGGAAAGCGGGGCCACGTATCTCAAATGGGATATGAACCGCAATTTCAGCAACATCGGCACGGCGGCCCTGCCCCGTGACCGGCAGAAGGAGCTGCCTCATCGCTATATCCTGGGTCTGTACGCCGTCATGGATCGCCTGACCCGGGACTTCCCGGACGTGCTCTTTGAGGGCTGCGCCTCCGGCGGCGGACGCTTCGATCCCGGCATGCTCTATTATGTGCCCCAGTTCTGGTGCTCCGACAACACCGACGCCCTCAGCCGCTGCCGCATCCAGTATGGAACCTCCCTGTACCTGCCCACCTCCGCCATGGGCAGCCACGTCAGCGCCGTGCCCAACCATCAGACGGGCCGGGTGACGCCCCTGGAAAGCCGCTTCGCCGTGGCGGTGAGCGGGTGCTTCGGCTATGAGCTGGATCCCCGCAAGCTGACGGAGGAGGAGCGGCAGGCCCTGCGGGGGCAGGTGGCCTTTGCCCATAAAACGGATAAGCTGCGCCTGACGGGGGCCTTCTATCGGCTGCTGTCTCCCTTCGAGGGCAATGACACGGCGTGGATGACGGTATCCCCGGATCAGAAGGAAGCCCTGTTCACCCTGGTGCGGGGCCATGCATTGCCCAACGACGTCCCCCTGCTGGTCAAGCTTCGGGGCCTTTGCCCGGAACGGCGCTATCTGGTGGAGCAAACCGGGGAGATCTACGGCGGGGACGAGCTGATGTACAGCGGCCTTTGCTGCCAGTTGCCCCGGGGCGACGCCGCTTCCCTGCTCTACATCTTGAAGGCGGTGGATTGATATGCGGTATGATCCTGCGCAGTTCGCCGTTTTGGGCCGTCAGGACAGCGGCGATCCAATGTGCCGTCTGTGGTGGTCGGCTTCCGGCGTGCGCTTCCTTGCAGCCTGCGCCGTGCTGGAAGTGGAAATAGAGACTGAAAAATGCGACCAGGCTCCCTGGATCGGCGTGCTGGCGGACGGCGCGCCCATCGCCCGCTTTCCGCTGCTGCGCGGCAAACACAGCTATCCCGTGCTGGCTGGCATGGATGCCGCTGTTTCCCATGAAATCACCATCCTTCGGGACAGCCAGCCCACGGACGACGAAATCGCACCGCCGGTGATCACCGCCCTGATCAGCGATGGAACATTGCAGCCCGCGCCCGCCCGAGAACGCTTGATCGAGTTCATCGGCGACAGCCTGACGGTGGGGGAGGGCACGGCGGGCCCGGTATCCGCCATGGAGTGGCGCGGGGCGTGGATGAGCCATATGTGCGCCTTCCCATCCCTGGTATCGGAAAAGCTGCGCGCCGACAGCCGGGTCATCGCCATTGGCGGCTGGGGCGTATGGCGCAGCTATGATGACCAGGAAGCCCACACCCTGGGCCAGGCCTACGAGCGCCTGTGCCTGCTCAATCCCGCAGGAAATCATGCCTACGATTTCCGGGAGAGGCCCGCGGACGCGGTGGTCATCAATCTGGGCACCAACGACAGCGGCCCCTTTGGACGCACGGCGGATCAGCAGACCGCGGCCCAGAATATTATGCAAAAAGCTGTGGCGCTGACACAGCTGGTGCGCCGCCATCAGCCCGGGGCGGAGATCCTCTGGGCCTATGGCCTGTGCGGCAATGCCGTGGCCCCTGCCCTGCAGGCGGCGGTGGAGCAGATCCGGGCCGCGGGAGATGACAGGGTATCCTATCTGGCGCTGGAGGACTGCAACGGCGATCTGGGCGCCCGCCAGCATCCCAGCCGGGCGGCCCACCGGCGGGCGGCGGAGCAGATCGCCGCGGAGCTTGAAAAGAAATGGAGGAGCAAGCCATGACCTATCAGGAACTGAACGCCCGCTACGAGGCGCTGCTGGCGCGGAAAAACAAGGTGGACGCCACCCGGTACAACGGCATCTATGAACGCTGGGAGCATCCCGTGCTCACCCGGGAGCATATTCCGCCCTTCTGGATGTATGATCCCGATCCCGAAACCAATCCCTATATGATGCAGCGGCTGGGCATCAACGCGGTGTTCAACAGCGGCGCCCTGCTGCTGGACGGCAAATACACCCTGGTGGCCCGGGTGGAGGGCTTGGACCGCAAGAGCTTTTTTGCCGTGGCCCAGTCCGATAACGGCGTGGATGGCTTCCGCTTCTGGGATGAGCCCGTGCTGCTGCCTGACCTCTATCCCCAGGAGACCAACGTGTACGACATGCGCCTGACCCAGCATGAGGACGGCTGGATCTACGGCGTGTTCTGCTCGGAGAGCAAGGATACCTCCATTCCCGATCTGTCCGCGGCCACAGCGGCGGCGGGCATCGTGCGCACCAAGGATCTGAAAAATTGGGAGCGCCTGCCCAATCTGATCACCCTGCGCTCGCCCCAGCAGCGCAACGTGGTGCTGCATCCCGAGTTTGTGGATGGCAAATACGCCTTCTACACCCGCCCCATGGATGATTTCATCGAGACGGGGTCCGGCGGCGGCATCGGCTTTGGAATGTGCGAGGACATCACCCACGCCGTCATCGACGAGGAGCGCATGACCTCCATCCGCCGCTATCATACCATCACCGAGAGCAAGAACGGCGCGGGCGCGGTGCCCATCCGCACCAAGGCGGGCTGGATCCATATCGCCCACGGTGTGCGCAACACGGCGGCGGGCCTGCGCTATGTGATCTATGCCTTCGCCACGGCCCTGGATGATCCGGGCCGGGTCATCGCAGAGCCCGGCGGTTATCTCATCGCGCCCCTGGGCGGCGAGCGCGTGGGGGATGTGAGCAACGTGGTGTTCACCAATGGGGCCATCAATACGCCGGATGGCCGGGTGTTCATCTATTACGCTTCCAGCGATACCCGCCTGCACGTGGCCACCACCACCGTGGACCGGCTCATCGATTATGTGTTCAATACGCCGCCGGATGCCCGCCGCAGCGTGGACTGCGTGAAGCAGAGAATGGACTTTATTCGCAAAAACTTGAATTACTTACATAAATAACAGACCAAAGTTCAGAAAGGACGGGAAATAAGATGCCAAAGTATCAGATGATCGCGCCCAAGCTGCCCCATATGCCCTGGCAGGAGAAGCCCGCCGGGCACATCAATTCCCCTCTGTGGCGCTACAAGGACAATCCCATCATTGACCGCAACCCCCTGCCCGGGGTGGCCCGCATCTTCAATTCCGCCGTGATGCCCTATGAGGACGCCTTTGTAGGCGTGTTCCGGGGAGAGCAGACCAACGGCGTGCCTTATATCTACTTTGGCCGCAGCCAGGATGGCATTCATTGGGACTTTGACCCCGACAAAATCCCCTTCGTGGATGAAAACGGCCAGCCCTTCATGCCCCTTTACGCCTACGATCCCCGGCTGGTGAAGGTGGAGGACACCTATTATATCATCTGGTGCCAGGATTTCTACGGCGCGGCCATCGGCGTGGCCAAGACCCAGGATTTCAAGACCTTCACCCGCATCGAGAATCCCTTCCTGCCCTTCAACCGCAACGCCGTGCTGTTCCCGCGCAAGCTCCACGGCAATTTTGTCATGATGTCCCGGCCCTCCGACAGCGGCCATACGCCCTTTGGCGATATCTTCCTCAGCGAAAGCCCCGATATGCATTTCTGGGGCAACCATCGCCATATCATGAGCCGGGGCGACGCCTGGTGGGAGAGCCTCAAGATCGGCGGCGGCGCGGCGCCCATCGAAACCAGCGAAGGGTGGCTCCTGTTCTACCACGGCGTCACCCAGACCTGCAACGGCTACGTCTATTCCATCGGCGGGGCCATCCTGGATATCGACGAGCCTTCCCGGGTCAAATACCGCTGCGCCAATTATCTGCTGACGCCCCAGGAGTGGTATGAGGAGCGGGGCTTTGTGCCCAACGTCTGCTTCCCCTGCGCCACCCTGCACGATCCCGACACCGGGCGCATCGCCATCTATTACGGCGCGGCGGACAGCTACGTGGGCCTGGCCTTCGGCTATCTGGACGAGATCATTGATTACATCAAGGAAAACAACCGAACCACGCAGACCGATACCGAAATTGGCCGCAGGTAACAAAAACAAGGGGGCTGCTGCACTTTTCCTTCGTGCAGCAGCCCCTTTTTGCGGTGTGCCGGGCATGGCACAATTCTTGCAGGTGAAAGTCCTGCCACGGGTAGTTACCGCCAAGTGTAGCGAAGCGCAAGCTGCTGTCAGC
>CACZLE010000048.1:0-4477 GCA_902781945.1 uncultured Eubacteriales bacterium
AATAACAAACAATCTGCGCCTGTAACTTGAGCGTCGCAAAGAGAGCTTCCGGGCAGAAGAAAACCGGCGGCAGTCCGGAAAAATGAGTTTACTCATTTTGTCCGGCCTGAAGCCGGTTTTCGCTGTGCGCTTTGCGCACAGCGCGCCAGCGAAGCTGGCTGCCCGGAAGCGGTGGACTGCGGTTTTGTTTCTCATTGCGTTCGCAGCTTTTACGGCGACAAACGCAGGTTTTCTGCTTCTCTTTTGACTCAAAAGAGAAGCGTACCCCTCCCCGTCAAATTTTTGCTTGTGCGTATTTTCAATCAGAGTTCAGTAACATGGCCCAAACCAAAAAACAGCCCCGAAAAATCGGAGCTGTTTTTTGATGTCCGCAATTACTTGCTCGCCACGGTGATGCCGTCCAGGGCCTTGACCGCCTCGGCCAGCAGGTCTTCCTCGGCCCAATAGCTCTCCGCGCTGTCGGTGATGGGGTTGACGGAGACCAGGATGCAGGTATCCTTGTAATTGGCGGGGGCGTAGAGCACCAGGGACTGATGATAGGTCTTGGCGCCGTTGCCGTCGTCATATTCCATGGTATAGACGAAATACTTGCAATCCTTGTAGTCCTTCACTTCGGAGATTGTGCCGTTTTCCGCGGTCATGGAGGCGAAGGAGGTGTAAATGCCGGAGACCATCTCGCTCTGGCTGCTGCTGACGGGTGCCACATAGATGGACACATCGCCCTTTTCCGTGGTGGCGGAATAGGTGAAGTCCGTGCGCAGATCGGTGGAGGCGTTCAAATTGGTGTCGGTCAGTTCATAGCCCTCGGGCGCGGCCACGTCGGCCAGGTGATAATACCGGCTGTTCTTGCCGCCGGAGCGCTGGCCGATCAGCCAGTTTTCCTGGGCGCCCACGATGGCGTCGCTCTTGACCTTCAGGGAGCCGTCATTATAGATGCCGTAGTACCAAATGAGGATCACGGCGATCACCGCCACGATGGCGATGCAGATATAAAGCATCTTCTTCTTGCTGGCTTCGGTCTGATCCTGCCACCATTCCTTCAAGGTGCGATCCTGGGGCTTTTTGTACTGCTGGGGGCGCTTGATCTTCTTTTTGCTCATGGTTGATTCCTGTCTTTCTTTTTTTGTTAACGTCTTGCGATGCCTGTCTATTATATCATCATGCGTATAAAAAGACAAGATCAAACGTTTTCGGCAGCGAAGGATTTCCTTCCTCCATTTTCGCCATTGATCGCCTACCCCGCGCGAACGAAAGCCAAAAGGCCGCATAAATCGACCTTTTTCGAGGCAGGATAGGGGGGAGAGGGTACGGAATATACCCCTGAATACAAGATGGAGGAAAGTGTATGCTGTCACATGTACGCAAAAAGGACGTGCTGCTGGTGCGCCTGACGGGCGAACTGGACCAATGCAGCGCCTCGGGCATCCGGCGGGATCTGGATCAGATGCTGCTGGACCCCCGCGTCCGGCACCTGGTGATCGACCTGAAGGACATGCCCTTTATGGATTCCTCGGGCCTGGGGGTCATCCTGGGCCGCTATCGCATGATGCAGGAGCGCGGAGGCACCGTGAGCCTGATGCACCTGTCGCCCCAGGTCAAGCGGGTGTATGATTTATCCGGTATGGCGCGGATCATTCCGGTGGTGGAGGAAAAGGAGGCCGCAGAATGAGAACGCTGAACCATATGCGCCTGGAGTTTGACGCCAGGCCCGAAAACGAGAGCTTTGCCCGCATCGCGGCGGCGGCCTTTGCCGTGCCCTTCAATCCCACCATGGACGTGCTCAGCGATATCCGCACCGCCGTCAGCGAGGCCGTCACCAACGCCATCGTCCACGCATACCGGGAGCGGGGCGGCGTCATCACCCTGTCCGCCGCCTTGCTGGAAAACGGCGTCCTGCGCCTGGAGATCAGCGACCAGGGCTGCGGCATCCCCGATATTCCCCAGGCCATGCAGCCCTTCTTCACCACCCAGCCCGAAAAGGAGCGCAGCGGCATGGGCTTCTCCGTCATGCAGAGCTTCATGGACGACGTGCAGGTGGAAAGCGAGGTGGGCAAGGGCACCACTGTGCGGATGGAAAAAAGGGTGTTTGAAGCCGAAGTGAAGAACTGATACTGATACCTGATTAAACTGCTACACAAGAAACAGAAATTGGCAAGGGGAACGTTGGGCGCTCCGCGCGCCCAAACCCGCGCCAAAGGGCCCGCTTGGGCCCTCTGGACACCCATCCTGGCGAACCTGCTCCGGCCTGACGCCGGTTTTCGCTGTGCGCCGTGCAGCACAGCACGCCAGCGAAGCTGGCTGCCCGGAAGCGGTGGACTGCAACTTAGTTTCTCGCTCTGTCAGCAGCTTTTACGGCGGCAAACGCAGGTTTTCTGCTTCTCTTTTGACGCAAAAGAGAAGCGTACCCCTTCCCCGTCAAATTTCTGTTTTCCGATGTCTTGTTTTAATCAGGGGATAGTATGAATTGAATTGAATTGGATCGGCATTGGAAGAAAGCGCGTTATCCTCTTCCCGTCACAAAAATTTTACACCCGCAAGATATTGCAATTTCATAAATTGTGGTATAATACTTTTGTAACAAATGAAAGGAGCTGTTCCCATGGCCCATGTATTGATTATCGGCGGCGGCCCGGCGGGCTGTTCCGCGGCCCTGACCCTGCGGCTGCGCGGGGCAGACGTGACCATTCTGCGGGCGGGCCCCAGCGCCCTGGAAAAGGCCAAGCGGGTGGATAATTATCCCGGTCTGTCGCAGATGAGCGGCAGCGATATGCAGAAAAATTTTGACGAACAGATCAAGGAAGCGGGCGTACAGGAGAAAAACGGCCTGGCCCGGCTGATTCAGAAGACCCGCAAGGGCTTTACCGTGCTGGCGGGGGACGACATGATCAAGTGCGACGCGGTGCTGCTGGCCACCGGCATTGGCCGCGTGGCGCGGCTGGTGGGCGAGGACACCCTGGTGGGCCAGGGCGTCAGCTATTGCGCCACCTGCGACGGCATGCTCTACAAGGGCCGTCCCGTGGCCGTGGTGGCCCAAGACGAGAGCTTCGCGGAGGACGTGGACTTCCTGCGCAGCATCTGCCCCGTGGACTATTATATGGAAAAGCCCCATGCCGCTCCCGAAGGCGTGCAGGTCATCGACGGCA
Organism: uncultured Eubacteriales bacterium; assembly: GCA_902781945.1. Classification (GTDB taxonomy): domain Bacteria; phylum Bacillota; class Clostridia; order Christensenellales; family Aristaeellaceae; genus SFMI01. The sequence goes on from CACZLE010000048.1 coordinate 3,144, forward strand.
AGCCCAAGGCCCTGCGGGCCGAGGGCGAGCAGGTGATTTTGACCAGCGAAAACGATGAAAAGCCCTATGACTGCGTGTTCATCCTGCGGCCTGCCGTGGCCATGAGCACCCTGCTGCCCAAGCTGGAAATGAACGGCGAGGCCGTGAAGGTGGACGAAAAGATGCGCACCAGCGTGGAGGGCGTCTTTGCCGCCGGAGATATCACCGGCGCGCCCTATCAGGCCGCCCGGGCCGTGGGCCAGGGCAACGTGGCCGCGCTGGCCATCGCCCAGTACCTGAACGAAAAGGAGAAAGCGTGATGAAAAAGCTCTTATGCCTGCTCTTGTGCCTGCTGCTGCCCGTCAGCGCCCTGGCCGCCCCCGTGCGCGACGTGCGCCAGAACGCCCTGAGCGACGATCTGCCCGGCCTGCGCACCTGGTTGGACGGCGTGGTGCGGGAGGCCCTGCCCCTGGAATATGACGAAAACACCTATGTGGGCGCGCGGGTATACAACTGCGTGGAGGAAGGCGGCTGCTACGTGCTGGAGTGCGACGTGTACCTGGAGGAAGGCGGCGACACCCTGCCCGAGTACGCGCCGGACGACGCGGTGACCTGGCTGTGCGACGCCACCGTGGCCCTGCGCCGCGGGGACGAAAACTGGGAGATCGTCTCCTGCGAGGTGGGCGATTACTACCAGTCCCAGCGCATGCTGACCACCCAGGGCGACGGCTATTCCGTCAGCCTGCCCGATCTGTACACCGCAAACGCCCAGGACGTGTACGATTATTCCTGCTATGACGAAAACGGCGGCTTCGTTTCCGGCGTGCGCATGCGCAGCGAAGACGCGGGCGCCATGAGCCTGACCGATTACGCCCGGGCCCTCACCGGCGAGACCGAGGGCGACATGCTGGTGGACGTGCTGGAGGACATCCACCTCCTCACCGCCCAGGACGCGGGCATGTACGTCATCGTCTATGAAGGCAATGGCCGCTTCTATTCCCTCACCGTCACCTATCCCGAGGAACGGGAGGCGGAATTCACCCTGTACGCCGAGTTCATGCGCAACAGCTTCGTGGTGGATGGAGAGGCCAACGGATAAAGAAGCAGACTTCATGGATGCCTGATCACAATTGTTTCATCATGAGAAAAGTCTTCAACCGACAGCAAATTTCTGACGGCTGAAGACTTTTTGTCAATTGTTTAAACGGTGAATTGTGATACTGTTCTCTAATTAAATGGAGACATCGAAAAACAGTAATTGGCAGGGGAGCCGTTCGAGGCCTCCGCGGCCTCGAGCTCTGCGCCAGGAGACTTCGCCTCCTGGACCTCAGCGGGCGAACCAGCTTGAATACAAT
>CACZLE010000048.1:4506-21596 GCA_902781945.1 uncultured Eubacteriales bacterium
TCGTTGCGTCAGTTGCATTTACGGCGACAAACGCAGGTTTTCTGCTTCTCTTTTGACTCAAAAGAGAAGCGTACCCCTTTCCTCGTCAAATTTCTGTTTTTAGTATCTTGTTTTAATCAGGGAATAGTATGAGTTGGGCATCAGCACCTCCGCGCCGCCTCCGCCACCCAGCGGATGCGCTCCTCGGGCAGTTCGCCGTGGATGCTGCAATCAGCGCCCAGGATATAGCCGGTTTTGCCGCCTTGGGCGATGAGGCTGGAGACCTCGCGTTCGATTTCCTCCCGGGTGGCGGTGTAGAGGAAGGAACCGGGCCGGTTGTCAAAGCCGCCCCAGACCGTGCAGCCGAAGTGCTTTTTTGCCGCCTGGATGTCCATGATGTCAAAGTACCGGGACCAGCTGACCACGGCGGCCTTGTAATCCTGCCAGACGGACAGGCGGTTGGGGATCTCCTCCCAGGCGCAGAAGTGGATGGCGTTCAGATCGCTCAGGGAATTGGCGTAATCCAGCACCGCCTTGTCGCTGGGCATCACCCAATCCCGGTATTCCTGGACGGTAAAACGGTTTTCCTCGCCGTTTTGCACGCTGTAAAAGACGCCGTCCACCCCCGCCTCACGGATCAGGCCCCGGACCAGCGCCTTTTGATCCTCCGCCACGGCGGCGCAGGCGTGCTTCATGGCCTCGGGGTCCTCCCGGATCAGCCGCATCATCATGGGATAGCCGATGGCCAGGCGGATGCAGGAGAGGGGCACAAAGACCAATTGCAGCGTCACGCAGTCGCCGCCCAGGGCAGCCACCACCTTTTTGGCGCGCTCGATCTGGCCGTGGATGAAGGGATGGCGCGGGCCCAGGGGCTGGACGTCATAGAGCTGCGCCGCCCGTTCGATGCCCCGCAGGGCCGGGGACGGCCAGCCGAAATACTTGTCCCCGGACAGCTTCATGAAGTCCACGTCCGTATTGCGGTAAAACCGGGCCTGCTCGGCGGCGAAGCGGTCGTCGTCGCCCCAGAAGGCCGGGGGCACATGCTGCCACATGCAGACCGGCACATGATCTACTTCTTTTCCTTGGAATGCCGCGATGACACGTTCTCTTTTGTTCATGGGGAGCCTTCTTTCAGCCTTGAGGTGGTACAAGCCCCGCGCAGATCAGCTGGCGGGCGACGCAGGCGGCAAATCGCTCCGCGCCCGCCCGGCGGGTGTGGGCGTTGTCGGTCAGTCCCTCGGGATAGCGGGGATCCTCGCCCAGGGCCACGTGCATGAAAAAGGCCTTGCTGCCTTCCTCGCCCGCCTCCGCCACCAGGCGGAAGCTGTCCCCGTAGATATCCAGCAGCGGCACGTTCAGCTTTTGCGCCAGGGCGGCCATGGCGTCCTTGTATTCTCCATGGGTCTCCTGGAGGACGCCGTTCTGCCACACCCGCATGCAGATGGGCGTCAGCAGCACGGGCACGGCCCCGCGTTCCCGGGCGAAGCGGATGAATTCGGTCAGGTTGTCGGTATAGGTCGTCCAGGGCTCGGTGTGACGCTCGGGCTTCTCATTTTCATCGTTGTGGGCAAATTGGATCAGCACCAGATCGCCGGGGGCCAGCTCCCCGTCCAGGGCCTGCAGCCGTCCTTCCGCCAGAAAGGACTTGGTGCTGCGCCCCGCCTTGGCGTGGTTGCGGACGGTGACGCCGGGCAGATGATCGCCCAGCAGCTGGCCCCAGCCCACCATCAGGGTTTGCTGGGGATCATAGGTTTGGGCGGTGGAATCGCCGCAGATAAAGATGTTCATGGGCAGTCTTCCTTTTTACAGGGTTTGGGCGATTTGTTCCAGGTGCAGCCGGGCGGCCTGGGCGTTGTCCGGGGTGGTATCCTCCAGGGTCATGGGCAGATCGTGCTTTTTCGCCAGGGTCAGCAGCTTTTCAAAGCGCATGACGCCGGTGCCGCAGGCCTGGGAATGGATCTCGTTCGGGCGGACGGTGAAATCCTTCATGTGCAGCACCCGCACCCGGTCTCCCAGGCGGCGGATGGCGTCCTCGGGCAGGGCGTCGGCCTCGCCGTCATGGCCCGGGCCGATCAGGTTCACCGCGTCCAGGATGATCTGCAGATGGTCGGAGGGCAGCTCTTCCAGCATCCGCTGGGCGCGTTCGGCTGTGGAGATGATGTGGTGATACACCATTTCCACCGCCAGGATGGCGTTCACTTCCTCGGCATAGCGCACCACGGGGCGCAGACTGTCCATGAACAGGCGGAAGGCCTCCTCGCTGCGGGGCGCGGGATCGGAGAAATGGGATTCGGGATTGGCGTAGGTTTCGGTGCCCACCACCCGCGCGCCGATGAGGGGCGCGGCCCGCAGGTGGGCCTTGTAGATCTCCTGGGTGTGGGCCCGGCGCTGGGGATCGGGGTCCGCCAGGTTCAGATAGCAGCCCAGCACGGCGCATTCCATGCCGGTATCGGCCAGATCCTGCCGCACCCGGGCGGCCAGCTCCGGCGTCAGAAGCCGCGGGGCGTCCTGCATATGAAAGCCCTCCAGGGTCATGCCCAGGGCCACGTGGGCGCAGGTGAAGCCCTGGGCCCGGGCGAAGGACAGGCGCTCTTTCAGGGTGCCGGGGGCGGTGTCGTGCAGACGAATACCGATATTCATGGGCTCACTCCTTTATACTGTGACGCGCAGCGCGCCGATCTTATCGTCAAATTGGGCCGACGCGCCCACCACCTGGGGCGCGATGGCGTTGATCTCCATCACCAGGATGCCTTCCTCGGTGACGTAGGGCTGGCCGTCCATCAGGCTTTCCTGGCCGTCCACCAGCAGGTGGGTGCTGCCCACCCGGGCGACGGCGGTATGGGGGCCGGAGCGCAGGGTCAGGACGCCCGAAGGCCGATCCCAGGTGAAATCCACGCGGTCCGGAGCCAGGGACTTCATGCGCTCCAGGATGCACAGCGCGTTGCCCCAGATGGCCCCGTTGCGGTTGACGGCCCGCACGCCCCGGAAATCCGGCTCCTGGCCGTTGACCATGACCTTGCAGTAATTCTCGGTTTCGGGCACGTATTTCGCCGCGTCCGCCGCCGGGATGGCCGTGATATGATCCTCCGAGGCGGGGGGCAGCCAGGCGGGGTCGGCATAGAGCACGGCGGGCTTTTCCTCCCCGCAGGGAACGGTGCGCAGCGTGATTTCGACTGGGGGAAGGCCCGCCGCGGAGGCGGTCAGGCGGATATCGCCCGCCGTATCGCCCGCGCGCAGCAGTACGCGGTTGGTGCCGCACTCGGCGAATACGAAGGGCTGGCCGACGACGCTGTCCTGCCGTCCGTTGCCGTTGAAGCGTCCGCTGTTGTAGCCGCCCAGGAAAAGGGCGGGGCCGGCGAGGGCGAAATCGACGCGCAGATCCGCCAGGGGGCAAACGCGGCCCTGAGCGTCCGTCACCTCCATATCCACATAGCACAGGTCGCTGCCGTCCGCCCGCCAGCCGCCGGGGGCGGTGTGGGCGTTCAGGCGCAGGGCCGCGGGCGCGCCCGCCGTCTCGATGCGGTCCCGGCAGGCGATTTGCCCGTCATAGCCATAGCCCACGGCCTCGATGACGCCGCTTTGGGTGATGTCGATATCCGGGAAGGCGAAGATGAAGCCGTCCCGGGGCGTTTCGCACTGTCCCGCCTGCCTGCCGTTGATGGACAGCAGGATCTTTTGCACCGCGTAGCTGCCCACGCAGTACACCGTTTTGTGCCGGGGATCGCGAAGCTCGGGCTCTGCCGTTTCCTCCCAGAAGGAGCCGTTGAACCGCTTTTTCCAGGCGCGGTAATTGCCAGCCTCCGGCTGGGGATAATTCCAATGGCCCAGGAGCTTGACGGCGGGGGCCGCGCTGTGCATCACCCGGAACACGTCGAAGCTCTGCTTTTTGACCCGGATGGCGTCCACCCGCCCGCTCATGCGCCCGTTTTCGCTGAAGCTCTGCCGTCCGTGCTGGGCGGAATCGGTCCAGCACAGGGCCGCGCAGGCGCTGTACAGGTTCTTGCCCGACGCGCCGCCGATGCGGTCAAAGAAGAATTCGCTGTATCCCCGGGCGTTGGCCAGGGCCAGGTCCTCGCTGGTCAGGTCGTAAAAATCCAGGCCCTTCTGCTTTTTGCCGCCCTTGCCCAGGTAGCGGCAGCGGTAGTCGAAATCCGGGGGCGTAAAATCGTCCCACACCCGGCGGGGGGCTTCCTCCCGGCTGTATTCCGTCTCGGTGATGGGGCCGTGCTCCGCCAGGAACCGGGCGGCGTGGCGGTTGAGCATGGTGCCCACGTATTCGCTCTCGTTGAGGGTATCCTCGGTATTGATGGTGCGGCAGCCCATGAAACGCCCGCCGCTGGGGTCCAGGGCTTGCTTGAGCAGCCGCATTTCCCGCATGTGGGCGGTGGAGATCACGTTGTTCCCGGCCTCCCAGAACAGGATGGCGGGGTGGTTGCGGTAGGCGAGGATCACGTTTCGCATCAGCTCCACCCGCTGATCCCACTGGCGGCCAAAGTTTTCCCGCTCCTTGTCTCCGGCGGGCTGGGTGCACACCACGCCCTGCCGGTCACAGGCCCGGATATCCATGGGGCTGGCGGCCACGTGCATCCAGCGGATGTGGTTGGCCCCGCTTTCCCGGACCCAGCGGGCGTCCATGTCGTGCAGCCATTCGGGCACGATGCCCGCCTGGGCCCACTCGTTGGCGGCCCGCTGGGCATAGCCCCGCAGCCACACCGGGTGGCCGTTGAGCAGGATGCCCCGGTCCCTGTCATAGGCCGCCTGCCGGAAGCCGGTTTCGATCTCTTCCGTATCCAGGACGCTGCCGTCCGCTTCCAGGATGATTTCCACCCGGTACAGGACGGGATGGGCAGGCTCCCAGAAGGTGAGGCCGGACACCGCGGCGGAAAGGAGGATGGTTTGCGCTGCCGCCGCCGCATGGCGGGTGGGCTGCACCCGATCTTCGTCCTCCGGCACATAGTGGGCGGTGGCTTCGTCCCAGCGATAGGCGTCCTCCGGCACCAGGGTGCGGGGCGGCTGCCAGGAGACGGGGGCAACCTCCGCCATTTCCGAGGAAAAGGCGGCGATTTCCTCGCCTCCGAGGGTGCGGATGCGGGCCGTGACCCGGCAATTTTCCATGCGCGGAGACAGGTTGCGCACCTCGGCCTCCACGTGGATTTTGGCCGTATGCTTCTCAAAATCGAAGCCGTCCGCGTAGATATAGGTCCCGTGGCTTTGCAGGTTGGCATAGAGGGGCAGGGTCAGGTGCAGATCGTTCTTGTAGTGGACCTTCACCGGCTGGCTGAGGCCGCCCAGCACGGGATTGAAATCGTTGCAGTTCCAGAAAAAGCCCACGCCCTCCCGGTTTTCCGGCACGCGCTGATCCTGGCTTTGCAGGTAGCTGCCCGGCTGAACACCCGGCTTGTTGGGGGTCTCGGCGATGCAGCAGGGGATATTGCGGGTGCTGGTATTGTCCGTGGCCACGGCGATGACGTTCTCCCCGGCGGCATCCAAAAAAGGCGTGAGGTCAAATCCAAAGGGCCCCACGCCCATTTCATAATAGCCCGCCAGCTGGCCGTTGACGTACAGGTAACAGGTCTGCCGCACGCCCTCGAAGGTCAGGATCACCCGCTTGCCCGCCTGCTCCGGCGGCACCCGCAGCGTATTGCGATAGAAGGCGCAGGTGCGCCGCTGGCCGCTGCCGCCGTCCTCGATGGGCACGGCAAACAGATCGGCGCCGTTGAAGGTATGGGGCAGCGTCACCTGCTCCCAGTCGCCGTCGTCATAGATCCGGTCCGTGGGCAGATGGCCCTGGGCGTCCCGGCAGGCGGCCAACGCCTGTTCCATGGGAAAGGCGTTGGCCAGACGGAACCGCCAGCCGTGATGGAAATAAAAGCTGTTACGCATCTTCATCCTTCAGGTATTTGGCGCACACGGGGTGCTGGCGCATTTCGCCCACCACCAGCTTGCAGATCTCGTTGGCGCCGTAGGCGTTGAAGTGGGTCTTGTCGTCGTGGCCGTCGGGAAAATCGGGATTTTCGCCCGGGGCCAGGCGCACGAAGAGCTCCGCCGTCTTTTCCTCGCCCAGGGACAGATACAGCGCCCGGCTGTCCTTTTTCAGGTCGCACAGGGGCACGTGCTTTTCCTCCGCCAGCTCCCGGATGGCCCGGGGATACTCGCCGTGGGTGTAGAGCATGCTGCCGCCGCCCACGAAGAACCGGCGGGAAACGGGGGTGAGCAGCACGGGCTGCGCGCCGCGATCCAGGGCGAACTGGCAATACCGCCACAGTTCTTCCTTAAAGGTGGTGTCCGGGTCGGTATGCCGCTCGTCGTCCTTTTCGTCGTTGTGGCCGAACTGGATCAGCAGCAGGTCTCCCGCCGCCATCTCCTTTTCCGCCGGTTCAAACAGCCCTTCCGCCCGGAAGCTGCGGCTGCTGCGCCCGCTGAGGGCGATATTCCGCACGGCGACGCCCTCCCGCACATACTGCGGCAGGGCCCAGCCCCAGCCGCGGAAGGGGGGCTTGTTGTTTTCCACGGTGGAATCGCCAATGATCCAAATGGTCGCCATAGCTCACCAATCCTTCCAGACTTGATTGAGGTCGATCACGCACACCTGGCCCACGCCGCTCTCGTCGGGGTTGGAGAACAGGATCTGGTCGCCCTTGCGGTTGAAGGAGGGATGCTGGTGGTCCGCGCCGGTCTTGCAATGGCCGGTGGTGGCGATGAGCTTGGCCTTCTTGGTGGCCCGCTCAATCAGCACCACGCCCTCCTGCACGGTGGTGCCCAGATAGCTGATCCGGTCTGCGCACAGCCACTTGTGATCCCGGCTGATGCAGGGGTGCAGCAGCTGCTGGCTGGTGGCGGCGATATCAAAATGCCGTCCGTCCTTGTCGCCGATGATGATGTTGCCGGTGTGGAATTCGCCCTTTTCTCCGTCCACGAAGCCCGCGGGGTCCAGCTTCATCAGGGCCATTTCGGTGCCGTCGGAGGCCCACACCTCGTGGGTGATCCACTCGCTGGGATGCTCCACGTAATAGGGCCGCACGTAGCGCTCCTTCACGTCGAACATCCAGGTGCGCTGGAAGGCGTCGCCCTCGGTCTCATGGATGTAGAAGATCAGGTTTTCGTCGCTGGGGCAGATCTGGGCGTGGCCCAGGCGGTAGTCGCTCTGGTACACCACCTCGGCCTCCTTGCCGGGGTCCAGGATCACCAGGCCGTAATATTTGTTGGCCAGGTGATAGCTGCACGCGATGCGCCCGGTGTTGGCGGCGGTCAGGTGGCCGGTGATCTGGCCGCCCTTGGGAAGGTCGCCGATCTTGGTCATTTCCTTGGTGTTCAGATCCACCGCGTACACCTCGGTCTCGTTTTTGCAGGTGTAGCCGATGTTCTTTTCCCGGTCCGTGGCGAAGCCCCGGAAGCTGTAATCGGTGATGCGCTCGATTTCGCCGGTTTCCACGTTGGCCCGGTAACAGCCGCCGTCGTCACGGCCTTCCAGCTGCTGCTTCATGAAGAAGAAATACTTGTCGTCGGTGGAAAAGTTTTCGCAGGTGAAATACAGCTTGCTGTTGCGCTCGGGGCCGTTGGCATAGCGGCGCACCTCGTAGCCGGTGATGGCGTCACGATAGATTTCCATAAAAATTTTCCTCCTTTTTTACAGCCGCACGGTCTGTCCCGCGGGGATGCAGACGGGGGCCTGATCGTTGACGGAGATCCAGCAATCCCGCGCGTTGGGATTGTAAACAAAGCTGTTGTCCGCCGCAAATTGCAGGCGGGCGTAATCATCCATGCAATCCAGGAACTGAATGTTGGTGCAGTACCAGATGTCTTCTTTTCCGCCCATCATGCGGCAGAAGGTTTCCATCAGATCCCAGTTGCCCTTATCGTCAAATTCATAGCTGTGGCCCCATACGTACATCAGGTACAGATATTGTTTTTTATACAGGGCCAGAAACTGCTCGCCCAGTTCCAGCAGCCGGTGGTTGTGGTGGCAGGTGGCCTGCCAGCGGTAGGGGTTTTCCGGCAGGGCGAAGCTGTCACTGGAGCCCACCACCCGGGAATAGCGGATGCCGCAGGCGGGCAGCAGGGCTTCGATGTCCCGGCTCAAGGAGCCGTTGGGATAGCTGAGGCCGCGCACGGGATAGCCGGTGCAGGCCTCCAGGAATTTGCGGTCCTCCAGCACCTCGTGGGCCACCTCGGGCAGGGGGCAGCGGGCGATGGTGGGATGGGTCACGGTGTGGCATGCCACCTCGTGGCCCTGATACAGGGTCTTGATTTCCTCCGGCAGCACCCGGTCACCCCGGTCAAAGAGGCCGCTGTTCAGATGAAAGGTGCCCTTGATGCCGTTTTGATTGAAAATGTCCACCAGACGGCGATCCTGGGTGCGGCCGTCGTCATAGCTCATGGTCAGCGCTTTATGCTTTCCACCGGGAAAGCAGCAGTAGATTCTGTTCATGGTTTCCTCCCCATAGGGAGGGGCTGCCGCGAAAGGCGGCAGCCCCAGGGATTTGTTTTTTCAAGGATTAGTTGTGCGCGGCCTGATACTGCTCGTTGTATTCGGCAGTGATCTGGTCGCCGCCCTGCATGGCCCAGTCTTCCCAGGCAGCCTGCAGGCCAGCTTCGTCGATCTGACCGGCGATGTACTGCACGGCGGCGTCAGAGATGATCTGATCCAGCTGAGCGCCGAAGGCGGTGTAGGTCTCGCTCACGAAGGGATAGCAGGGGTTAGTCACAGCGTAGGGAGCCAGCAGCGCGTTCAGGTCTTCGTAGCGCTGACGCAGCTCGGTGTAGCCGCGGTTGACCTCAGCCTTGGGGTTCTCCAGGTTGCCGGGGACGCCCATGCCGAGCTGGTTCAGGTTGTTGTGGTACATCTGAGAATTCTTGGAGTATTCGTCCTTCTTCTCATCGGGAACCTTGCGATGGTTGTCCTCGGTCACGTCGAAGGTGAGGCCTTCCAGACCGGCGTTCAGGATGGTCTGGCCCTCGCCGCTGTTGCACCAATCCAGGAACTTCAGGACCTTGGGCAGGTCAGCCTCGGAAACGGACTTGCTCACCAGGATCTCGCCGTTGAAGCCGGGGTTCTGGGGCCAAACGGTGATGGAGCCGTCTTCCTTGGCCACGGTGCCCACGCTCTGGAAGATCTGCTCGGTCACGCCGGCGTTGGTCTCAAACCATTCCTGCTGACGATGGGCGTTGTCCAGACAGTCGAAGCGCATGAAGGCCTTGCCGGTGCGCTCGATGTTGTCCCAGTCGGAGGTGGAAATCTGGGCGAAGTTGGGATCGATGCCGCCGATCTCATAGAGATGACGCAGCCAATCCAGGCCCTTCTTGTAGCCCTCGGACTTGTGGGCGGGGTAGATCTGGCCATTCTCGTCCACGCCCCAAACGTTGGGAGCGCCGAAGGCCACGGTGATCACGTTGATGGTGCCGGCGGTGTAGGAGCACATATTCAGGGCATAGGTGTCCTTGCTGTAGCCAGCCAGCTTCTCAGCCAGTTCGGTCAGATCGTCAATGGTCTTGACTTCGCGGTCGAAGCCAACTTCCTTGGCGATGTCGCAGCGATAGTAGATACCGCCGCGGGGGAACGCGCGGCTGCGGTAGATGCCATAGATGTGGCCGTCCACGGCGATGTTGGCATAGATGCCCTCGTTGCCGGCAGCCAGGTAAGGATAGTTTTCAGCATCCTTGATCGCTTCGGTCAGATCCCAGAAAGCGCCGGCGCGGGCAGAGTTGACAATGATGGGAGCGCGGGCGTCGGTGGCGGCGATCAGCATGGGGGGGTTTTTGTCCGCCAGGGTGGTGTTCAGGATGTCACCATAGGTGGAGTTGGGGCCCCACTGGATGTTCAGCTTCACGCCGGACTTTTCCTCAATGGCCTGCAGCACGGGGTTGTTCTCCATGACGAAGTCGATGTCAGAGGGGAACTGGGGCAGCAGCACGGTGATCTCAAAGGGTTCATCAGCGGCTGCGAAGCTCATCAGACCGAAGGTCATGATCAGCGCCAGGAACAGAGCTACGAGTTTCTTCATCGTTTTTTCCTCCTTTTTATTTTGTTATCGATGGGCGGCCAAAGCCGCGGATAACCGAAAATACGATTTGCCTTTAACCTTTGAGCGCACCTACCATGACGCCCTTGACGAAGTACTTTTGCAGGAAGGGATACACGCACATGATGGGCACGGTGGATACCACGATGACGGCCATTTTGATGGACTGCTCAGGGGGCTGAACAAAGTCCGCGTCCATGTTGGCCATGTCGCCCGCGGTGCCGTTGGACATGATGATCAGCTCGCGCAGCAGCACCTGCAGGGGCCATTTTTCCTTGGCGCCGGTCATGTAGATCATGGCGCTGAAGTAGGCGTTCCAGTGGCCCACGGCGTAGAACAGGCCAAAGGTGGCCAGCACCGGCAGGGAAAGGGGCAGCACGATCTTCCACAGTACGCCCATATCGTTGCAGCCGTCGATGGAGGCGCTTTCTTCCAGTTCCTGGGGGATGCCCTGGAAGAAGTTTTTGACGATCATCAGGTTATAGGCGCTGATGGCGCCGGGCAGCAGCACCGACCAGAAGGTGTTCTTGAGGTTCAGGATGTTGGCCACCACGATATAGCCCGGGATCATGCCGCCGGAGAAGAACATGGAGAAGATGACCATGTTCAGGAAGAAGTTGCGGCCGCGCAGGCGGGCCTTGGACAGGGCGTAGGCCATAGTGACGGTGAAGAAGAGGTTGATGGCCGTGCCGAAGACCGTGATGAACACGGAGTTCTTGAAGCCCATCAGGATCTTGTTGGAGGAGAAGATGTATTTATACGCGTTGATCGACACATCCCGGGGAATGAAGAACATGGGACGGGTGGCGATCTCATACTCGGTGGCGAAGGACGCGCCGATGATGTAGATGAAGGGGATGATGGTGGTGATGGCCACCAGCGTTACGATCAGATAGTTGAGCCCGTCGAATACGCGGCTGCCCACGGTGTTGTAGGTGCCCACGGGGCCGGAGGAAGCGATCTCCTTTTTCTTGCCTTTGATTGCCACGTCAGACATTGCGATCCCTCCTTCCTCAATACAGGCCCTGCTCGCCCAGCAGGTGCGCGATCTTGTTGGAGCCGATCACCAGCGTCACGCTGACGATGGCCTTCATGAGGCCGATGGCCGAAGCGTAGCTGAACTGACCGGACTGGATGCCCTGCTGATACACGAACACGTCCAGGGTCTGGCTGGCCTTGCGGTTCAGGGGGTTGGCCATCAGGATCAGGTGGTCATAGCCCGTATCCAGCACGGAGCCCATGCGCAGGATCAGCATCAGCACGATGGTGGAGCGGATGGCGGGCAGGGTGATGTGCCACAGCCGCTGCAGACGGTTGGCGCCGTCCACCATGGCGGCCTCGTACAGCTGGGTATCCACGTTGGTCAGGGCGGCCAGGAAGATGATGGTGCCCCAGCCGGTTTCCTTCCACACAGTCTGGCCGATGATCATCCAGCGGAAGGTGTTGGGGGAGCCCATGTAGTTGATGGGATGGCCCAGCAGGATCTCCGTGGCCTTGTATACGATGCCCGAGGGTCCGAACATGACGAAGGTGATGGACACCACGATCACGATGGAGATGAAGTGGGGCACGTACAGCAGGGTCTGCAGCACCTTCTTGTAGCGCAGGGAGCGCATTTCGTTGAGCAGCAGCGCCAGAATGATGGGCGCGGGGAAGTAGAAGATGATGTTCATCAGGCTCAGGATCAGGGTGTTTTTGAGGTATGTCACCCAGGCCGGGAACCGGAAGAAATAATTGAACCACTTGAAGCCTACCCATTCGCTGTGCAGCACGCCGGAATAGGGAACGTAGTTCTCAAAGGCGATGACGATGCCGAACATGGGCAGATACTTGAAGATGATGAAGTAGACCAGTCCCGGCAGCAGCAGCAGATACAGCCATCTGTCCCGCACCAGGTCGGCGCGCAGCTTTTGCCAGTAACGTTTGCCGGTGCCGTGGATCTTCTTTCGCTCGGCGGCCTTTGTGCTCATACGCGTTCCACCTTTCTATTGCTATGTGTGCGGATATGTGAGGACCCGTCACGCGCGGATCATCAGTTCGGTGAGCATCAGGAAGGTCAGGCCCTGGCCGTAGGCCGTGGGGGTGACGATGATATCCTTGTAGTGCTGCAGGTCGTGGCCCATGCCGGTGCCGCCGGATACGCCCTGCACCGCGCCGGTGTCGTCGATCTGATCCAGCACGGCGTCCGCGGACAGCATGCCCATCTGCTGATAGGGCTCCTGGGGCAGCCAGCCAAGCCTTACGCCCTTCAAAACGCCGTAGGCGATGGCGGCGGTGGCGCTGGTCTCGCAGTAGGTTTCCTCCACGTCGATCAGCGTGGTGTACAGGCCGTTGACCCGCTGGTATTTCCACAGGGCCAGCACCTGGTCAAGCCAGGCGCTCTTGATCATGCGCATGGCGGCGTTTTCACGCTTGGTGATGTCGTAGAGCTCGATGGCCGCGGCGGTGAACCAGGCGTTGCCCCGGGCCCAGAAGGCGTTTGCGAAGTTGTGCCGACGGTCAAAGGTCCAGCCGTGATAGAACAGGCCGTTGACCTTATTTTGCAGGTAGCGGATGTGCATGAGGAACTGGAATTCCGCTTCCTCGATCAGCTCCGGGCGGTCCAGCGCCACGCCGGCCTTGGCCAGGAACAGGCACACCATGAACAGCGTGTCGCACCACAATTGCTGATAGTGCTTGTTCCACACCGTGCAGTGCTGCAAGCCGCCGTACTCCGTGCGGGGCATTTCCTTCATCACCCAGTCGATCCAGCTCTCGATGACGGGCAGATAGCTTTCGTTCTTGGTTTCCTGGTACAGGCAGGTCAGCGTCAGCACGGGAGCCACGGTGTTCACGTTGCGGTGGGGCTGCTGCTCCCGGGACAGCATGTCGTCGTACCAGCCGGTCAGATAATCCAGGATGGACTTGTCCCCGCTCTGCTGGTAAGTCTTATAGATGCCGTACAGCGCCACGCCCGTGGGCCATTCCCAGTTGTTCATGGTCAGATGGCCGCGGGAGGGGTCGTTGCCGTCGGCCCGCTGCAGCATGCCCAGCACACGGTTTGCGGTATCACGATAGTTCTCACGCATCGGATGATCACCTGCCTGATTGTTATCATGTAATTGTTAGCGCTTACATTATATATTTGTTCCCGCTGTGTTGTCAATATATATTTAAAAATTTCCCATATTTTTTTGCTTTGCGCCCTTGCGGTTTTGGGGAGGATAGGGTATAATGATAGCGCTTACATCATGCTTTGTGCCTATATTATTTTTTTGCCGGATGGTCAGGGAGGTATCCCATGAACAGCGAGAACGCGACGATTTATGATATCGCGGCGGACGCCGGGGTTTCCATTGCCACGGTGTCCCGCGTGCTGCGCAGCGAGCCCAACGTATCGTCCGCCACCCGGGAAAAGGTGATGCAGGCCATCGAGCGCCGCAATTACCGGCCCAGCTCCATCGCCCGGGGCCTGACCAGCAAAATCACCCATTCCCTGGGCATCATATTGCCCAAGCTCCTCAATCCTCACTACGCCATGATCTTCACCGGGGCCCAGGAGGAGGCGCGGAAGCTGGGCTACACCATGAGCCTGTTCCCCTGGTCCAGCCTGGATACCGACGCCTACAATCCCGCCGCCATGCTGGCCGAGCGCAGGCTGGACGGGCTGATCGTGTGCGTGGAATACCTGCCGCCGGATCATGACGAATTGGTCCACGCCTCGCTGCTGGCTCTGCGGCGCTATATGCCCGTGGTGCTCATCGGCTGCGTGCCGCCCTGGTATGATTTTCCCGCCGTGAGCAACGACAACGCCGCCATGATGCGCCAGGTGGTGGCCTATCTGAACGGCATGGGCCATGAAAAGATCGCCTTCATCGGCGGCGTGCAGGAGGACAAGGACCCCAGCCGCCGGGACGTGGGCTATGAGGAAGGCCTGCGGGACGCGCAATTGCCCTACATCGCCTCCTACCGCGTGTACGGAAAGGGCACCGCCGAGGCGGGCAAGGCGGCGCTGGACGAAATGCTGAAGGGACTGAAACGCGAATACTGGCCCACCGCCGTCATCGCGCTGAACGATCTGGTGGCCATGGGCTGCCTGGAGGCCGCCCGGGAGCATGGGCTGGACGTGCCCCGGCAGCTGTCCGTCATCGGCTGCGACGATCTGTTCTGCGCTCCTTATCTGAGCCCGGCGCTGACCAGCATCAACACCCATCAGCAGCAGACCGGGGCCCGCGCCGTGCAGCTGCTCCTCAGCGGGGAGCGGCGGCGGGAAACCGTAGCCTGGGATCTTATGGAGCGCGCGTCCTGCGCGCCCGTCAATACAGAAACGGAGGAATGAAAAATGGAACGCTTTGCCTGGAAGGGACGCATCAAGGAAGGCATGCAGGAGGAGTACAAGCGCCGCCACGACGAGATCTGGCCCGAAATGCTGGCGCTGCTGAGAGAAGCGGGCATCCGCAACTATACCATCTGGAGCGACGGACGGGACGTGTTCGGCTATTACGAGTGCGAAAAGGGCATCGCCTTTGCCGAAAAGACCCAGGCCCAGAGCCCCATCGTGGACAAATGGAACGATTACATGCAGGATGTGCTGGACCTGGTGATGGACCCCGAAACCGGCGCCCAGCCCAAGCTGCGCATGATGTTCAAGATGGAATAAGGGCGAAGGAGAAGCAGCATGGCAAGGCCCAAGCATACGGTGCTGGAGTACCGCAATTATGAGCTGCCCGCCGATTTTCCGGCCCTGGTGCTCACGGGGGACCGGTGGCACATCAGCCCCATCCCCGGCAAGCATCTGCATATCCACAATTGCCTGGAGATCGGCCTGTGCCATTCCGCCGGCGGCACCCTGGTGCTGGATGATCAGCAGGTCCACTTTTCGGCGGGGGATGTGACGTGCATCGCCCGCAATGTGCCCCATACCACCTGGTCCGATCCGGAGGAGGCCAGCCGCTGGAGCTATCTTTTTCTGGACCCGGACGCCCTGCTGGGCGCGGGCGTGCTGAGAAGGTGCGGGGGCCTCAAGGACGCGGGCTATTTTCTGTCGGACTGCCACCTGCTGCTCCACGCGGACAAGCATCCCTGGGCAAAACGCTACGTGGAGGACATCGTGGAGGAGATGGTGCGCTGCGCCCCGGGCTATCAGACCGTCGTGCGCGGACTGTTCACCGCGCTGCTCGTCGGCATGCTGCGGGTGTACAGCCAGGAGGAGAGCGAAAGCGCGCGGGATCCCTACATGTCCGTGCTATCCCCGGCCCTGGATTATATCCACGAAAACTATATGCAGGAGTTTCCCCAGCAGCGCCTGTCGGAGCTTTGCCACCTGAGCCCCACCCACTTCCGGCGGCTGTTCAAGGAGCAGATCGGCACCTCGCCCCTGGCCTTCCTGCACCAGACCCGTATCCTCAAAAGCTGCTCCCTGCTGCGCTCCTCCGGCCTGTCCGTCACGGAGATCGCGGGCCGGGTGGGCTACAATTCCCTGAGCAGCTATAACCGCCACTTCGCCCAGGCCATGGGCTGCACGCCCATGATCTGGCGCAAGACCGCCGGGGACAGCCCCCGGCCTTCCCTGCTGACCTTCACCGGCTGGACGGAGGCGGAGGCCGTACCCAGGGAGCTCGGTGATTAACCAAAACATTGTTAAACAAAAACTTGACGGAGAAAAGGGTACGCTTCTCTTTTGCGTCAAAAGAGAAGCAGAAAACCTGCGTTTGTCGCCGTAAAAGCGCAGCTAACGCAACGAGAAACAAAGTTGCAGCCCACCGCTTCCGGGCAGCCAGCTTCGCTGGCGTGCTGTGCTGCACGGCGCACAGCAAAAAACCGCTGGACAGACCAGAAAATGAATGCATTCATTTTCTGGCTGGCCACCGGTTTTTCTTATGCCCGGAAGCTCTCTTTGCGACGCTCAAGCTACAGGCGCAAATTGTTTGTTGTTGTTTTCAAGCCGGCTCGCCTGCTGAGGTCCAGAACGTCTCCCCTCGCCAATTTCTGTTTACTGCAGAATCTCGTCGATCCGGCGCAGCACGTCGTCGGTCAGGGGCGGGGCGTTCAGGATGGCCAGGTTGTCGAGGATCTGCTCGGGGCGGCTGGCGCCGATGAGGGCGGAGGTGACCACCTCGTCCCGCAGCACCCATTGCAGGGCCAGGTGATGGAGCTTCTGGCCGCGCTCGTCGGCGATGGCCTTGAGGGCGCGGATCTTTTCCAGCTTGTCCTCGGTGAGGCTGTCGGGCTTGAGAAAGCGGTTGTCCGTCTTCATGCGGGAATCCTCGGGGATGCCGTTCAGGTACTTGCCGGTGAGCAGGCCGCCCGCCAGGGGCTGGAACACGATGCAGCCCACCTTTTCCTCCCGCAGCACATCGGTCAGGCCGCCTTCGATCCAGCGGTCCAGCATGGAATACCGGGGCTGGTGGATCAGGCAGGGAGTGCCCAGGCGGCGGAGCTCGGCGATGGCGGCCTGGGCCTGCTCGGGCTTGTAATTGGAAATGCCCACGTACAGGGCCCGGCCAGAGCGCACGATCTGATCCAGCGCGCCCATGGTCTCCTCAATGGGCGTGTTGGGGTCGGGGCGGTGATGATAGAACAGGTCCACATAGTCCAGGTGCATGCGGCGCAGGCTCTGATCCAGGCTGGAGATCAGGTATTTGCGGCTGCCCCAATCACCGTAGGGCCCCTCCCACATGCCGTAGCCCGCCTTGGTGGAGATGAACAGTTCGTCCCGATGGGGCCGCCAGTCGGTATCCATATGGCGGCCAAAGTTGGTTTCCGCCGCGCCAGCGGGCGGGCCGTAATTGTTGGCCAGGTCAAAGTGGGTGATGCCGTTGTCAAAGGCTGTGCGCAGCAGGGATTGCTGCACGGCAAAGGGCGTGATATCGCCAAAGTTATGCCACAGGCCCAGGGACAGCAGGGGCAGCATCACGCCGCTGCTGCCGCACCGGCGGTACTGCATGGACTGATATCTGGATTCATTTGGGGTATACACGCTTGAACCTCCTTAGAAAAGGAGCGGGGCCCGAAGTGATATGCTCCCCCTGAAGTAGACACTGGGAAAACACAAACCAGTGAACTTCAGGGGGAGTATTCATGTCGAGGAAAGCGAAGTATACAGTAGAAGCC
>CACZLE010000049.1 GCA_902781945.1 uncultured Eubacteriales bacterium
AATACTTGAATTCTTGTTGCGATGTAGCGCCGTATACCTGACCGGTACGTACGGTGCAATGAGAGGGGCGAGGGCTATTGCCCTCCCTCTACTCTATTAGCTGGGTTTGTTCAGATAACCGTCTGCTGTGTATGGAAAAATGCCTATTGGGGAAAATCTGGCATAGCCCAGCCATAATAAGCTGCATACCCTACTCGACTTTGATCCTCCGGCATCACCAGAATGCCGGTTTTTGTATTTTTCTGTTGAATGAGCAGGCATCTCCACACGCCGTCCCGGATGTCGCAAAGATGGGCGTATTGCGCGATGTACGCACGCTCCACCGTCATGTCTGTCGCAATATTTTCATAATCGATCCGACTCAGCGAAACGGTTTTTACGATTTCGTAAGGCGCTTCATCCTCTATTCTGTGCGGCCTGACAAGGTCCTTTAGCCTACGCGGCTTTTTGACAAAATAGGCGGTATTCCTCATTTTTGCTTCCTTTCTCTTTTGTAAATCAGATTAATAAACTTTTCATTACTATAATACTATACTTTTATCCACTTTTGTAGTCCTCTTTTGAATATTACAATCAAAAAGGGAGAAACATCGGGGAGGACAGCTGTGGATACGAAGCAACGGATTGCTGAATTGACGCGGGAAAGAGGCTGGAGCAACTATGAACTGGCTAAACGCGCAGGCTTGCAGCTTCCCACCATTCAAAACATGTATCATCGCAACTATGAGCCAACCATTCCCACCTTGCAGGCAATATGCAAGGCTTTTGGCATCTCTCTTTCTCAGTTTTTCGCGGAGGGAAACCTGATGGAGCTTACGGCAGAGCAGCGTGAAACGCTTTCCGTCTGGAACAGATTAAGTGGCGAACAGAAAAGGATCGTCCGGGATTTGATGGAAAACATGACCGCGGAAAAGAAATAACGCGAGCGGGAAACGATTTTCCGCACCAGAAGAAAGCTCCGGTCCCGACAGCCGGGGCTTTGCAAATTTTTCGTAATTTGGGTATTGACAATTTGACCATTTTCGTGTAATATATTCTCGTTGTCACCGAATGCTGTGCGAAAGCTTTTACGGGGTGTAGCGCAGTCCGGTAGCGCACGTGCTTTGGGAGCATGGGGCCGGGGGTTCGAATCCCTTCACCCCGACCAACAGCTTTTGCACGCAACGTGGCCCCGTGGTCAAGAGGCCTAAGACATCGCCCTTTCACGGCGGTAACTCGGGTTCGAATCCCGACGGGGTCACCAATTTTTCCCTTCGGGGAGCACGGGCCTTTAGCTCAGTTGGTCAGAGCAGTCGGCTCATAACCGATCGGTCCGGGGTTCAAGTCCCTGAAGGCCCACCATTGTGGCCCGGTAGTTCAGTTGGTTAGAACGCCAGCCTGTCACGCTGGAGGTCATGGGTTCGAGCCCCATTCGGGTCGCCACATTTTATCCCCGCCGGTTGGGCCGTTTGCTGGTGTAGCTCAATTGGCAGAGCAGCTGATTTGTAATCAGCAGGTTGCGGGTTCAAGTCCCATCGCCAGCTCCATACTTCATGGGTAGGTTCCCGAGTGGCCAAAGGGAGCAGACTGTAAATCTGCCGGCACCGCCTTCGATGGTTCGAATCCATCCCTGCCCACCAAATCAAAGACTCCCCCTTGTGGGGAGTTTTTGATTTGGTATTTTATAAAGAAGGATTCGAACAGAGCGGTAATGAATGCGGGCCCTGTGGGCCCGCAGAACCGCGAAGGCGCTTCGCCCGCAGGCGAAGTCAAATCCATCCCTGCCCACCAAATCAAAGGCTCCCCCCTTGCGGGGAGTTTTTGATTTGGTATTTTATTGGGAAGGATTCGAACAGAGCGGTAGTGAATGGGGCTCCAGTGGAGCCCCAGAGCCGCGAAAGCGCTTCGCCCGCAGGCGAAGTGGCATCCATCCCTGCCCACCAAATCAAAGACTCCCCCTTGTGGGGAGTTTTTGATTCGGTATTTTATAGGGTATGATTTCTCGATTCTTTATCTTCTCAGAAATACCTTGACCGATTCCCGCAGCCGTTGGTGGCGGATGCCTGCGGCGTCGAATTTGACTGTATGGAAAGCGAACTGCATGATGGGACCGGCGCAGAAGGCGTTGAGCAGCGTGCCCACGCCCACGGGGCCGCCCAACAGCCAGCCGCTCAGGGTGACCAGACTCAGCAGGGCGATGCTCACCGCGCCGATGGGCACCCGCCGGGCGCGCTTGGCCAGGCCCACCAGCAGGGTATCCCGGGGGCCGCAGCCCAGGGCGGCGATCATATAGGTATACTGGGTGTAGCCCACGATCACCAGCCCCGCCAGCAGCACGGGGATGCCGGTGAGCAGGGAGGAGGCTGGCGGCACGGCGTGAATATAATTGAAGAAATCCACCGCCTTGCCCACCACCACAGCGTCGATGAACATAGCGATGCCGATGGGCTCCCGCAGCAGGATGTCGATGACAAGGATGGTGAGGGACACGGCGATGGAGGCCGTGCCGTAGAGGATGCCCAGGGTTTTGGACAGGCCCAGGTTCAGCACGTCCCAGGGACCCGCGCCGATATTGGCCTGGATGGTGAGATAGACCCCAAAACCATTGACAAACAGGCTGACCGCCGCCAGCAGCATGTTCAGCAGGATGGCCCCGGCGGTGCGGTTTTGCCGCAAATCGTTCTTCGTCAGCATAAAAATGCTCCATTCAGCAGAAAAATACCTGCCTATTATAGGCCCATCCAGCCGCAAAAGCAAGCCCCAGGGACAGTGCTTCGCCCCGGAAAAAACTTTTGTTTGCGGGTATGAAAATGTGTCTAACCTATGTTATAATAACCTGTACAATTTCGCCTGCTAAGTAAAGGATGGCATCGCTATGAAAAAATTGTTCATTTTGCTGATCGCGCTGCTGCTGTGCGCGGGGGCGGCTCAGGCCGAAATCTCTGCCGCGGCGGACCTCAACGCCCCGGGCGTCACCGTGGGCGTGGACCAGGGCAGCGCGGCGGAGCTCACCGTGCGGGAGCTGCTGCCCCAGGCCTCCGTGGCCTATTTTACCGACAAATTCATGGGTTATACCGCCGTGGCCCAGGGCAAGATCGACGCCTTTGCGTATGACCGCAACCAGATGAAGCTGGCCATCGAAGGCGGTCTGGCCGACGTTCGCCTGCTGGATGAGACGCTGGGAGAGCCCATCCAGATCGCCGTGGGTCTGTCCCCCGTGTCCCAGATCCCCGATCTGGAGGGCAAGATCAACCGCTTCATCGGGGAACTGCGGGCGGACGGCACCCTGGACGACATGTACCAGCGCTGGGTGACGGACGAAAATGAAACCATGCCCAAGATCACCCTGCCCGGCAGCCCCAGCCTGCGCCTGACCGTGGGCACCAGCGGCATCGTGCCCCCGTACAGCTACTACCAGGATGGCAAGCTGAACGGCTACGACATCGAACTGGCCTACCGCTTCGCCGCCTGGCTGGGCGCGGACGTGGAATTCAAGGTCTATGATTACGGCGCCATCATCCCCGCCGCCCTCTCCGGCGACGTGGACTGCGTGATGGCCAACCTGAACCTGACCCCCGAGCGCCAGGAAGCCCTGACCTTCTCGGACGTTCTTTACGAGGATGTTATCGGCATCATGGTGCAGAGCGAGGCTCCGGCGGAGACCGCCGTCGCCCCAGCCGAACCCGCTCCCGCCTGGGCTGCCTACAACGGCAAGCGCCTGGGCGTGCTGGTGGGCCCGCTGATGGAGGACATCGCCCATGCTAATTTCCCTGACAGCGAATACATGCTGTTCAACAGCTATCCCGACTGCATCACCGCCCTGGTGTCGGGCAGGATCGACGCCTATCTGGGCGATGAGCCCGGGCTCAAATCCGTCCATGCGGAGCAGCCGCGGATCGACTATATCCACGAGCGGATCACCAACCAGGAATACAGCTTCGCCTTCCGCAAGGACGACCCGGAAAGCGCCAAGCTCTGTGAAGAGCTCAACGCTTTCCTGGCCCAGAGCCATGCGGACGGCACCATGCAGGAGCTGGACGACATCTGGTTTGGCGTGGATGAAGACCGCAAGGTGGTGGACATGAACGGCCTCACCGGCGAGAACGGCACCATCCGCGTGGTCACCACCTCTACGGATATGCCCTGGTCCTATATCAAGGACGGCAAAAACGTGGGCTATGATATCGACCTGGTGGTGCGCTTCTGCCGCCACGCCGGCTACAGGCTGGAGCTGGGGGACGTGGATTTTGCCGCCCGCATCCCGGCCATCCAGTCCGGCAAATATGATTTTACCACCGATATGAACGTGACGGAGGAGCGCAAGGAGCAGGTGCTCTTCTCCGATCCCACCAGCACAGGCGGCGTGGTGCTGGCCATCCTGACGGATGGCGCGGAGGCGAAGGCCGACCCGGCTGCGACTGCCGAGACCCTCAGTCCCCTGGCCTGGAACGGGAGGCGCATGGGCATCGTGACGGGCACCAGCTTTGAACCGGTCACGCTGCAATATTACCCCGACAGTCAATATCTGTATTTCGACTCCAACAGCGACGTGGTCACCGCGCTGACCAAAAAAAAGATCGACGGATTTCTGGCCGATGAGCCGGTGATCCGCGTCATTTGCAAGGAAGTGCCGGAGATCACCTATCTGACTGAAAAGATCACGCAGGACGATTACGCCTTCGGTTTTGGCAAAAACAGCGAGCGGGCGGACCTGATCCGCGGCCAGTTCAACGAAATGCTGGCGCAGATCATGGCAGACGGAACCATGGACGCCCTGTATGATAAGTGGTTTGGCGACGACGAAAGCGCGAAGGCTGTTGATCTGACAGGCTTCAGCGGCGAAAACGGCACGCTGAACGTGGTCACCACTTGCGCGAGCATTCCCTTTTCCTATGTCAAGAACGGGAATATGGCCGGCATCGCCATTGAGATGGTGGAAATGTTTTGCCGCAGGTATGGCTATACCCCCAAGATTGAAGATGTGGCTGTGTCAGCCCGCATCCCCGGCCTGGTGACTGGCAAATACGATATGTGCGCTTCTCCCCTGACGATTACGGAAGAACGCAAGGAGAGCATCAATTTTTCCGATCCCTACTATAAGGGCGGCATTGTGCTTGCTGTACGCAAGGCTGACGTGGGCGACGCGGCTGCCCCCGCAGCCGACGGCAGCGCTCCTTCCTTCGCTCAGTTCGCCGGCAAGACCATCGGCGTGCAGGTGGGCACCACCAGCGGGGCGCAGGTGGAAGCCAAGATTCCCACTGCCAAGCTGGCCTATTACAACACCCAGACCGATCTGCTGGCTGCGCTGCGCGCCGGCAAAATCGACGCCTGGGGCACCGATGAGACTGTGCCCAAATTCCTGATGATGGAAAACGACGACCTCCAGATTCTGGACGGATATCTGGACACCTTCGAGCTGGCCGCCATGTTTGCCAAAAACGAAAAGGGGCAGGCCCTGTGCGCCCAGTACAGCGCCTTTGTGGATTCTCTGTGGGCGGACGGCACCATGGCCGCTCTGGATGACATCTGGTTTGGCCAGGATGACGCAAAGCGGTAGGTGCTGGATTATGAAGCCCTGCCCGCAACCAACGGCACCCTGCGCATGGCGGTGGACACCTCCATCGTCCCCTTTGCTTATGTGAAGGACAACCGCGTGGTGGGATACGACGTGGACATCGCCGCCCGCTTCTGCCAGCAAAACGGCTACCGGCTGGTGGTGGAGCCCATGGATTTTGGCGGCGTGCTGCCCAGCGTGCAAAGCGGCAAGGTGGATTTTGCCGCCTGCGGCATCACCATCACCGAGGAGCGCAAGGAAAGCGTGCTGTTCAGCTCCGCCAATTACAAGACCGGAGCAGTGCTGGCTGTGCTGAAATCCGCAGAGAAAATGGCCACTGAGGCAAAAACCCAGGCGAAAAAGATCACCCTGGACGACCTGAACGGCAAGCGCATCGGCGTGGTGACGGGCACCATCAGCGGACGGCTGGCGGAAAAGCGGCTCCCGGACGCGCAAGTGAATTACTTCAACGCCCAGACCGATTGCCTGGCCGCGCTGCAGGCTGGAAAGACAGACGCCTGGAGCACGGACGAGCCCATTCTGCGGTACATGCAGATCGAATATCCTCAGCTGGAGATCCTGGACGAGCGTTTGGCCGAAAGCAACCTGGCGGCGGTATTCCCCAAGACGGAGGCCGGTCAGGCCCTGCGGGATCAGTTCAGCGAATTCCTGGACAAAAAGTGGGCCGACGGCACCATGGCGGAGATCGACGCCATCTGGTTTGGCGCGGACGAAGCAAAGCGCACCGTGCTGGACTATGAAAGCCTGCCCGCCACCAACGGTACCCTGCACATGGCAGCGGACCTTATCCAGCCGCCCTTCTCCTATATGAAAGAAGGCCGCGCCGTGGGCTACGATATCGACGTGGCCGCCCGGTTCTGTCAGGAATACGGGTATGGGCTGGAAATCCAGTCCATGAGCTTCGACGGCGTTCTGGCCGCCGTGCAGACCAGCAAGTGCGATTTTGCCTGCACCTGCATCACCGTTACCGAGGAGCGGGCGGAAAGCATGCTGTTCAGCACCCCGGACTATTACGGCGGCATCGCCGTGGCGGTCTGGAAAGAAAAGAACGCAGACGGCACCGCGATGGTCGAGCTCAATGCCCAGCCCGACAAGGCCAACATCCCCGCGGGCGTCTATACCTCCCTCAGCGAGCTTGCCGGCAAAAAGATCGGCGTGCAGACTGGCACCAGCTTTGACAAATCCGTCATCGCCCTGCTCCCCGACGCGCAGGTCGAATACTACAATTCCAAGCCCGATATGATCAACGCGCTGCAGACCTACAAGATCGACGCCTACGCGGTGGATGAGCCCGTGGCCAAGGCCCAGATGCAGCAGAACGACAAGCTGACCTACGTGCCCGAATACATGGAGAGCTTCGACTTCGCCTATGTGTTCGCCAAGAACGAAGCGGGCCAGGCGCTGTGCGATCAGTTCAGCGAATACCTGGATACCATCCGGGCGGACGGCACCATGGCTGAGATCGAGGCCAAGTGGTTCAGCGAGGACGAGAGCGTCAAGACCCTGGCGGATTATAAAGCCTTCCCCGCCACCAACGGCACCCTGAACATGGCCACCGAGGCCATGTACGAGCCCTTCAGCTACGTTAAGGGCAACGAAATCGTGGGCTATGACATCGACATCGTGGTGCGCTTCTGCCAGGCCTACGGCTATGGCCTCACCATCACCGACATGAGCTTTGACGCCGTGCTGCCCGCGGTGCAGAGCGGCAAGTGCGATTTCGGCGGCGCGGGCATCACCATCACCGAGGAGCGCAAGGAAAGCGTGCTGTTCTCCGCCCCCAACTTCTCCGGCGGCACCGTGATGGCCGTGCTAAAGGCTGAGTCCCAGCCCGCCGCCCAGGCGCAGCCTGCCGCTGCTGAAAGCACCCAGTCCGCCACGCCCGCAGCCGCTGCGCCCTCCGGGTTCAGCGTGTTCTGGGAGGGCATCAAATCCAGCTTCAACAAGACCTTCCTGCGTGAAAACCGCTGGCAGCTGTTCCTGGAGGGCATTGGCAACACCATGCTGATCACCGCCCTGGCCATCCTGTTTGGCACGGCGTTGGGCTTTGTGCTCTTCATGCTTTGCCGCAACGGGAACCCCGTGGCCAACGGCACCACCCGGTTCAGCATGTGGCTGGTGCAGGGCACACCCATGGTGGTGCTGCTCATGATCCTGTACTACATCATCTTTGGCCGCGTGGCCATCAGCGGCATCGTGGTGGCCGTCATCGGCTTCACCCTGACCTTCGGCGCGGCGGTGCTTGGCATGCTGAGAATGGGCGTGGGCATGATCGACCGCGGCCAGTACGAGGCCGCCTACGCCCTGGGCCACAGCAACCGCCACACCTTCTTCAAGATCATCCTGCCCCAGGCCATTCCCCACGTGCTGCCCGCCTTCCAGGGCGAGATCGTGGGCCTCATCAAGGCCACGGCCATCGTGGGCTACATCGCCGTGCAGGATCTGACCAAGATGGGCGACATCGTGCGCAGCCGCACCTACGAGGCCTTCTTCCCCCTCATCGCCATCACCGTCATCTACTTTGTGCTGGAGGGGCTGTTCAGCTTTGCCGTCAGCCGCATCCGCATCCACATCGATCCCAAGAAACGCAAGCGTGAAAACATCCTGAAGGGGGTGAACCTCCATGATTAAGATCGAGCATCTGAAAAAGGAATATCCCAATGTGACGCCCTTGAAGGACGTATCCGTGGAGATCCGCGACGGCGACGTGATCTCCGTCATCGGGCCCTCCGGCACCGGCAAAAGCACGCTGCTGCGGTGCATCAACCTGCTGGAGACGCCCACCAGCGGCCATATCTGGATCGACGGGGACGAGATCACCGCCCGCAAGGCGAACCTGCAAAAGATCCGCCAGAGAATGGGTATGGTGTTCCAGAGCTTCAACCTGTTCGGCCACCTGACGGTGATCGAAAACATCATGCTCTCGCCCATGGATCTGAAGGGCGTGAGCAAGCAGGAGGCCTACGACACCGGCATGAAGCTGCTGCGTACCGTGGGCCTGGCGGAAAAGGCGCTGAACTACCCGGATGAACTGTCCGGCGGCCAGAAGCAGCGTATCGCCATCGCCCGCACCCTGGCCATGGACCCTGATATCATCCTGTTTGACGAGCCCACCAGCGCCCTGGACCCCACCATGGTGGGCGAGGTGCAGGCCGTCATCCGCGATCTGTCCAAGACCGGCAAAACGCTGATGATCGTCACCCACGAGATGAACTTTGCCCGAGCCATCAGCAACCGCGTGTTCTATATGGACGAGGGCGGCATCTATGAGGACGGCAGCCCGGAGCAGATCTTCGAGCATCCCCAGCGGGAAAACACCCGCCGCTTCATCCGCCGCCTCAAGGTGCTGGAGCTGCGCATCCAGAGCCGGGATTACGACTTCCTGGGTATGGAGA
Source organism: uncultured Eubacteriales bacterium (assembly GCA_902781945.1). Taxonomy (GTDB): domain Bacteria; phylum Bacillota; class Clostridia; order Christensenellales; family Aristaeellaceae; genus SFMI01. The sequence goes on from CACZLE010000049.1 coordinate 8,950, forward strand.
GCGAGATCGCCCAGTACTGCAACAAAAACCAGGTGCCGCCCCGCATGGCCCACCGCGCGCAATTGGCCTTTGAGGAACTGGTGCAGCAGCAGCTGGTCCCCGCCCTGGAGGCCCCCGACATCCAGGCCGTGCTGGAGTATTCCGAGGCCGAGGAAAACGTCGTCTTTACCGTCCGCTATGGCGGCAAGCCCTTCGACGTCACCACCCAGGGGGACGACCTCTCCCTGGCCGTGCTGCGCGGCAGCGTGACCGATATGGCCTATTCCTGGCAGGCGGGCGAGGAACGGGGCAACCGGCTGACCATGCAGATCAAGGCGTAAAGCAAGTAAATGCAAAAAGCTCCCGATGGCCCAAATAGACCATCGGGAGCTTCTTTGCAAGTATCACTCCAAAATGTTTGTCGTGATGAAGTCCACGCCCATATCGATCACCCGCTGGGCGTCCTCCGGGGTGTTCACCGTCCAGGTATTCACCTTGATCCCGGCGGCGTGCAGGGCCTCCACGTATTCGCGGGTCAGGACGGTATGCTTGATATCCAGGTCCAGGTGATACTTTTGCAGGGTATCCAGCAGCCAGTCGGGAACGGAGGAGATCAGGAACTGCGCCTGCTGCTGGGGCAGCCGCTCGCGGATGCAGATCATGTTGGGCAGGTCGAAGGAGATGAAGATGACCTGGTCCAGGTATTCCGCCTGGCGGATGATATCGATGATCTTGTCGATGTCCTCCGGGGCAAAGTGATTTTTGAGCTCCAGCACGGCCACTTTGCCGTATTTTTTGCAGATGCCGATGTATTCCCGCAGGCTGGGCAGGATCAGGTCGCCCCGGCCCTGCTGGCCGTCGGTGTCCAGCAGCCGCAGGGAGCGCAGGGTGCGGAAGCTGGTCTGCTCCACGATCATTTCATCCCCGGCCACGCGCTTGGTGTTGTCGTCGTGGATGATGATGAACTGCCCGTCCGCCGTGCGGTGCACGTCGGTTTCGATGCCGAAATGGCTGCGCTGCCCGGCGGCCACGAAGGCCGAGGCGCTGTTTTCCATTTCCAGCCCGCTCATGCCGCGGTGGGCGATCATCAGGGGCTTGTTTTCCTGGGTCAAACGGATGGTGTCTTTCATATGGTTGCCTCTCTTATTTCATGGCCGCCTTGCTCATGCCGGTCATGATGTACTTTTGCAGGATCAGGAACAGCAGCACGATGGGGATGATGGCCATCACCGCGCCCGCCATGATCTCATTGAAGTTGGATACATACTGCCCGGCGTAGGTCTCCTTCAGCCGCTGCACGCCTACGGCGATGGTGCGGCTGGCCTCGGATTGGGTGACCATCTTGGGCCAGAAATAGCTGTTCCAGCCGTTGATGAAGCTGATGATGCTCACGGTGATCAGCGTGGGCTTGCACATGGGGCACAGCACGTGGATGATGGTGCCAAAGCGCCCCATGCCGTCGATCTTTCCGGCCTCGATGTAGCTGTTGTCCACCGCCATGAAGTTCTGCCGCAGCATGAAGATGAAGTACGCGCTGACCATATTGGGCAGCACCACGCCGCGCCAGGTGTCGATGGCGTTCAGGCGGGAAATGGTGACGTAGATGGGTACGAAGGTCACCTGGATGGGCACCATCAGCGCCCCCAGCACCAGCATGAACAGCAGGTTTTTGCCCTTGAATTCGCCCTTGGAGAAGCCGTAGGCCGCCATGACGCCGATGGTCAGTTCGCCCAGCATCATGATCACCGTGGTGACCAATGTGTTGAGCAGATACCGGTCAAAGGGCGCCTTTTGCAGCACGTTGGGATAGTTGTCCCAGATGAACCTGTTGGGCCACAGGGTGGGCACGGCCCGCAGCAGCTCGTCCGAGGTTTTGAGGGAGGAGATCACCATCCAGTAGATGGGAAACAGGGAGATGACCACCACCAGGATGGCGGCGGCATACTGGGCCACCGTGCGGTAGACGCTGTGGGCGATCTGCAAATGCTCGTCCGCCTGCACGATGGGGGATACGAAGCGCATGTACAGGCCGCACAGCAGCACCGCCGCAAGGATGATCAGGCCGATCATGCCGAAGGAGGGATAGCTGGAGGCGATCAGGTTCAGGTCCTGTTTGAAATTGTACTCAATGAAATCCGGCTGCAGCCGGGCTTCCTCCAGGGTGGCCGCGCCCGGCGCGTAATGGCGCAGGGTGGCATGATAGGTGATGTTGCCAAAGCACCAGCAGGCCAGGAGGATGAGGGCGATGACGGTGAAGAGCACCAGCAGGTCAAAGAAGCCGCTCTGCCGCATACGGTGCCAGTGGGTGTAGCGGCTGGGCTTTTGCTTCATCTGGCGGATGCCGTCCCGCCACATCACGGGGATGGGCAGCAGGATCAGCGCCGCCGCCACGGGCAGCAGGGCGTATTTCCAGCTGCCGGCGGGGCGCAGCGGCAGCAGCACCAGGGCGAAAATCAGGAGCGCGAACCCCACAAGCTCGCTGACAGTGCCGATTTTTTTACGGGTATCCAGTCTGTTGAACATACGGTGTCGCCTCCTTTCTTACGCGTCGTAGTTCACGTTGCGGTTGGAGAAGCGCATGGTGGCCGCGGTGCATACCAGCAGGATCACAAAGAACACCAGGGAAACCGCCGCGCCGCGGGCTGTATGGAAATCCTTGAAGGTCAGGTTGTAGATCCATTGCACCATCACGTTGGTGGAGGTGCCGGGGCCGCCGCCCGTCATGACGTCCACGGACTGGAACACCTTCATGCTGGCGATGAACGTGGTGACGAACAGGAACAGGGTGGTGGGGGCCAGCAGCGGCACCGTGATAAAGCGGAAGCGCTGCACGCCGTCCGCGCCGTCGATGGCCGCGGCCTCGTAATAATCCTGGCTGATGCCCTTCATGGCGGACAGATAGATCATCATGGCGTAGCCCACCACGCGCCAGGCGGTGAGAATCAGTACGCCTGTCAGCGCGGTGCTGGCGTCAATGAGCCAGTGGGGGCCCTGGATGCCAAAGAGGGACAGGGCATAGTTCAGTATGCCCTCGCTCTGGCCGATGCCCGTGGCGATGGTGCTGTACAATATCCATTGGAACACCACGGCGCTGGTGGACACGGCGATGTATTTGGGCATGAACACGATGGCGCGCATGGCGTTGAAGGCGCGGGTCATGCGGTTGAACAGCAGCGCCAGCAGCATGCCGCCCACCAGGGTGATGAGCACCTCCCAGAACATGTACACCGCGGTGATTTTCAGGCTTTCCCAGAAATAGCGCTTGCCCGCGCCGTTGAACATCCAGTCAAAATTGGCCCAGCCCACAAACTCCTGCTTGCCCGTGGTCAGCACGGACATGTTGGTGAAGGAAATGCGGATCAGGTCGATGACGGGATAATACACGAACAGCAGGAACAAAAGCAGCGCGGGCTCCACGAAGAACAGATCCTTCATGCGCTCCCACTGCTGGATGCGCATCATGATGCCGTTGAGCACCAGCACCAGGCCCAGCAGTAGAATCATGACCGCGTAGTTCATGATGGCGCTTACCGGAGCGATGGGGATATCGCCCTTGACGGACACATAATAGGTGCCCGATGCCGGAATATGCAGCGTCACCGGCGCAAGCGCGCCCGCTGTGCCGGATGCGGGCACCATCACGGTGTCCACCTCCTGGCCGTTCAGGCTGTTGTACAGCACGGCCCGGCGCTCATGCTCCGTGGAGGACAGGGCGTAGAGCCTGAGCTCGCAGGGGCCCTCCACCGTCATTTTCAGGCTCCGGTACTTGCTGCTGCCCGCGCCGGGGAACTTGACCGACTTGGTGACGGTCAGGCCGCTGTCCAGCGTAACGGGATTTTCCTCCGCGATGACCTGCGTGGTGCGGTCCTTGGTGGCCGGGAATTGCAGCGATCCGCCCTTGAGCGCTTTTTTGGTTTCGCCCAGGTCGAATTCCTCCACGTTGATCACCGATTCGTCGGCGCCGGACAGGGCGGCGTAGAACACGTGCATGCCGCTTTCCTCGCCTTCCATATCGAAGGCGCCCGTCACCTTGGTGCCCGCGCTGATGGCCACCTCCCGGGCGATGAACACCTGGTCGGTCAGGTCGGCAAAGGGGCCGATCTGCCAGTCGCCCGCCAGATAGCCAAACAGGCCCACCAGCATGATCAGCAGGCCCAGGATGATCAGCGCCAGGCCCACGCCCCGCTGGAGGGGCGAAATCAGCCTCCGCTCCCCGCCGGGATGATGGATGGTTAGAGCTGCGTTTTTCACGGTAAAACCCTCTTTACGATTTCAGGGGAGGGGGAAAACTCCCCTCCCCTGATATTTTGATTTGCGTCTGTCGCTTATTTCACAGCGTCCAGCTCGGCCTGGATTTCGACGGCCAGCTGATCCAGGGTCTCCTGGATGGGCGCGCCGTTGTTGTAGATCTCGCCCAGGGCTTCACGCCACAGGTTGCCGCAGTTGTTGTAAGCGGGGTTCTGGTTGCGGGGGTTGATCCAGGAAGCCATCTTGATGATGGGGTCCATCGCGGGCTTCTTGGCCAGGTATTCCTGATATTCAGGCAGGTCCACCACGCTGCCGCGGGTGGGCAGATAGCCGGTGTTGTCAGACCAGTACAGGTTGATTTCGGGGCTGGCCATGAACATCATGAACTGCCAGGCGGCATTCTTCTGGGCCTGAGAGGCCTTGGCGGGGATGAAGATGGCGGCGCCGCCCACTTCGCTCTTGAAGGACTCGCCGTCCTCGCCGCCGGGCAGCCAGGCCATGCCCACCTCAAACCGGGCGCTCTCGTCTTCCAGGGCGTTCACGCGGTTGACGTAGGTGGTGTACAGGGAGGAGGTATGGAACACGCTGAACGCGCCGCCGGCGATGAACAGATCGCGCATGTTGGAGGAAGCGCCGCTGCCAATGGCATAGTAGGCGTAGCCCTTATCGATCCATTCCTTGATCTTGGTGTTGATCTCCACGCTCTTGGGGCTGTTGACGTCGGTTTTGCCGTCCTCGGTCACGATCTGCACGCCATTGTTCTTGAACAGCATTTCATGATACCAGTAGTCCCAGCCGCCAAATACGGTGCCGTAGCGCTTGGTGGTGCCGTCCTCGTTGAACAGGGTGGCCTTTTCCAGGAAGGCTTCCATCTCGTCGATGGTCTTGGGCATCTCGATGCCTTCGGCCTCGGCGGCGGTCTTGTTGTAGTACATGCACTGGGTGGAGATCAGATAGGGCAGGGCGATCTGCTCTTCGTCATAGCTGGTGGAAGCCAGCAGGCCCTCGCCGAAGTCCTCTACGTCATACTCGAAGGCGTCGATGTAGGGGTCCAGGATCTCGCACAGGCCAGCCGCGCCGTAGGAGGCGGGGTAGGAAGTGTTGCAGCACACCAGGGCGGGCACGGCGCCGGCGGCGTCCGCGGCGCGGAAGGCGGTGTCGATCTCGGTGTAGCTGCCCATGTACTTGGGCTCCACGGTGATGCCCATGCCGTTTTCGGCATTGAACTTATCCACCATGTACTTGATCTGGTCGTCAAACTGGCTCTCGTGGGCATGCCACCACTCGATGGTGATGGGCTCGGTGACGTCGTACTCAGTGGCGGCCAGCGCGGGCACCGCGCACAGCAGCATGACGGCGCTCATCAGCAGGGCAAACAGTCTTTTCATTGTCTTTTCTCCCTTTCATATTTTCGCATGTAAAAAAAGCAACTCCATGCCTCTCTTTTACCATGCGTTTCTTTGCCCGTATTATACCAAATCCCACAACCCAGTGTCAATAGCAAAATAGCATTCTTCTCATGTTCGGTCAATAATCGGTAAGCCGGAACACCCGGTCCATGGGATTGGCGGAATGGCTGCTGGGGTCCATGTAGGGCTGGGCGGCGGACTCGAACAATACGTAGATGTCGCCGTCGACGACGCACAGGCACTCGGTCATGGGCGGGCAGAGCAGCGCGTCCTCCCGGCAACTGCTGTCCAGGAACCAGACCGGCACGCTTTCGCCCGCGATCTCCGCCGCGCCGTCCGGTTCGCGCTCCAGCGGGCTTTCATATTTGAAGATCAGCGAATCCGCCCGGCGTCCGTAGGACTGGCTCAGGTAGATTTTGCCGTCCAGGGTGGTGATGCCCTGTATGCGCTCTGTGACGGACAGGATATAATCGGGCTTGGAGAAATCCTGCCCGGCGTCCATCCGATAGCCGCAGGTCCACGCGCGCTGCAGGCCGTCGGCGGTTTTGATATAATGGCTGGCATCGGTTTTGTAATCGCCGCCGTACTGAAATTCTCCCACCCAAAGCACGCCCCCGGCATAGCAGCAGTAGGAGGAATTCACCGGCACGGGGATCTCCTCCGCAAACTTGCACACGCCCTTTCCGGGCAGGGCGAGGAAGTCCTCCAGCGGTACGCGGTACAGCATGTGGGCGTTGGAAATGTAGATATCGGTCTCCGTGGCGCATACGCCGCCCGCGTGGCCGCTGTACACCTGGCCGTTGGCGTATTGCAGCATGGCCTGCCGGGCGATTTCTCCGGTCTGCCGATCCACGGCGATCAGGGCGCTGCTGCCCTTGACGGAAGGATAGCCCGTAAACAGCAGCCAGTCCTCCCGGGGCAGATAACAGATGCCCTGGGGCACCAGCCCTTCCGCCAGGCCGGGGATCAGCAGGTCAATTTTTCCGCTCTGGTAAAACCTGTCGTAGCGGCTTTCCGTCTGCGCGCAGTCCGTGACGCTGGTGACAGTGTATTCCACCTCCGCCGCGCAGGAGGCGCAGAGCAGCGACAGCGCCGCGATCAGCAGCAATAACCATTTTTTCATGCGTATGTTCCGCCTTTCTGCGAAAGGCACCCATGCGGTTATGAAACCGGGGGAGCGTTTCGCGTTAGATAGATATTTGCTATACTTTCCT
>CACZLE010000050.1 GCA_902781945.1 uncultured Eubacteriales bacterium
ATTATTTGGCGTTGAAGGCATCCAGCAGGCCCTGCCAAACAGGGGTCTTGGATTCCAGCAGCTCCGCGGGAGTGCTGCCGCCCAGGTTCCACAGGAAGTCAGAGCCTTCCACGTCGTTGATGGAGCCCAGATACAGGCACTTGTCAGTAGCGCAATGTTCAGGCTGACGCAGAGAAGCGTAAGTCTCATCCACGGCGCGATCATCGGTAAAGTTGTACTTGTTGCCGATCCAGGCGTCGTCATCATCTTCGTAGCCGGGCACGGGGCCATGCCACAGAGAGTAGATGTAAGCGATCTTGGCGGTGGTTTCAGCGTCATACACATTGGGGATCACCCACACGTTGTCGCTGACCACGTTCATATAGGTCTCGCCCTTGGGGCCAACGGGAACCGCGACGCAGCCCCAATCGACGCCGTCTTCGGTGCCGAATTCATGCTGATCGTTGAAGCCGCCGTAGGTCTGATACATATAGAAGCCGCAGAAGTTCTGCTTCCAGGCATCCTTGTAGTAGTCCCAGGAGCCGTCAGCGGGCTGCTGATAGCCATAGGTGTTCCAGATATCCTTGGCCCAGGCCAGGGCTTCCAGCGTGTTGTCGCTGCCGGCGGTGATGGCCAGCTTGCCCTCATCGTCATAATCGAAGAAGGAGCCGCCATTGCAGAACACAGCGCAACGATACAGGTCCACGTTGCTGCCGGTCATGCCCCAGATATCGATGACGCCGTCGTTATCGGTATCCTTCTGGATCTGCTTGAGCATATCCTCAAAGGCTTCCCAGGTCCAGGTGCCGTCCGCCTGCATATCATAGATGGTGTTCCAATCGATGCCGGCAGCCTCCAGGATGGGCTTGTTGAAGTACAGGCAGCCGCGGGGCTCGCTGTTGCCGGTGGTCACGCCGTACACCTTGTCGCCCTTGGTCATGAAGCTCACGGTGGAGTCATTCCAGAAATCGTCTTCCAGATTGATCAGAGCGCCTTCGCCGTTCCAGGCAGCCAGGGCGTCATTGGCCATGGGGCCGCCCACGAAGTCCGGAGGCAGCACGACCGCGCGCAGGGAGCCGTCGGGAGCGCCGACGAAGTTGACCAGCTCGGTAGAGATGCCGCCCCAGTCACTCCACTGCTCTTCCACGACGTTCACATTGTAGGTGGCCTGGATCCAATCCTGGAAGTCATAGCGATCCTGTTCTTCCTGGGTGGGTTCAGCCTTGCGGGCATCGGGATTCCAGTAATAGTCCAGATACAGGGTGGCGCCGCCGAAATCAATATCCTTGACCTCGGGATAGCCCTCGGGCGCATCGGCCAGAGCGGCGACGCTGACGCACAGCATCATGACGGCCAGAAGCAGAGCAAACAGTTTTTTCATATTGGTTCCTCCTGTTTTTTTATTTCCACATACGCGGCCCAACGCACAGGCTGCGCATACAGATTCGATGGATAAATTGGGATCAAACAGACATCTTAATCGTTTTCATAGAGCATTATATCACATTTCTGCAAAAAAGCAAGGGTGATATTACTCTTTGCTGCCCGACATGGCGATGGACTGCACGAAGGTGCGCTGGGTGAAGATGTACAGGATCACCAGGGGGATGCAGCAGATGAGCACGCCGATGGAAATCAATTGCTGCTGACGGCCCACGGGCACGATGACGGGGGTGCCGTTGCCGGAGAAATAGCGGCTCATGCGGGAGACGATGGTGGACAGCTCCGTGGAGAAGATGGGCCGGGCGGAGGTGGCCAGGAAGTTGCGGGTATAGAACAGGTCCGTCCACTGCCACACGAAGGAGAACAGGAAGCAGCTGAGCACCGTGGGCATGGCGTCGGGCAGCATGATGCGCACAAAGGTGTGCATGGTGCCGCAGCCGTCCACATAGGCCGCCTCCTCCAGGGATTTGGGGATGCCCCGGAAATACTGGCGCAGCATGTAGATGTACAGGCCGTTTTTGAGGCCCATGCAGGTGGCGCTCATGAGGGTGTAGGGCAGCACCGAGCCGCGCAGGTTGATGGGCTCGCCGTGGTTGAAGAGCTTCACGATCCCCAGGAAATCGAACCGGGCGAAGTAGGTATAGAGGGACGTGGAGATGGTCTGGGGCGGGATGATGATCAGGGCCACCACGCAGCCGAACCAGAATTTCTTCAGCGGGAAATCATAGCGGGCGAAGCCGTACCCCACCAGCGTGCAGGCGATGACCTGCAATACCGACACCAGCAGCGACGTCCACAGGGTATTGATCATGGATTTGGGGAAGGTGGTCAGGGTGAACACGATCTTGAAGTTATCCAGCGTCACATGCCGGGGCAGCAGCACGATGGTGGAATCGTACAAATCTCTCTCTTCCATCAGGCTGACGCCCAGGCGGGTGAGCATGGGCTCGATGATCATGAAGCACAGGCCGAACAGCAGCAGGCCGCGGACGATGGAGATAATGGCCCGCTTGGCCTTTGCCTTGGCCACATAGGCGGTGTTGCGGTTTTCCCGGGGCGATGCGGCGGTTTTAGTCTTCATAGTAATGCACTCCCCTCGAGATGATGACGCTGGCCAGACCGATGAAGGCCAGGGCTACGGCGAAGTAGATCCAGTACATGGCGGAGACGTGGCCGAACTCCAGGCGCTGGAACAATTCGTTGATGCGCTCCATGACGCGGTTGTCGTTCTTCATGAAGAAGTCGATGATGGTATAGATGGCGTTGACCAGCAGCAGGGGGCTGACCATGGGGAAGGTGATCTTCCAGAAGGCCTCCCAGGCCGTGCAGCCCTCCACGTCCGCCGCCTCATAGAGGGAGGGCGATATGGCCTGCAGGCCGGAGAGGAACACGATGATCTGGATGCCGCTGGCCATGACGATATCGTAGATGGCGTCGATCATCTGGAACAGGACGTGAAACACGCCGCCGCCCACGCCGGACACGGACAGAAGATCCTCCAGCGCGGCGCTGAGGTTGACGCCCGAGGCGTTGGCCACCTCTTCGCTGATGCCCGCCATCATGTTGTAGAACTCATTCTGGCTTTCGATGCCGGGCAGCACGCCGCTGGACAGGATGACCGGCAGGAAAAAGATGGCGCGGGCCAGGGTGCGTCCCTTGAAATCCTGATTGAGAATGACGGCGATGACGAAGGACAGCACCAGGGTGGCCAGGGAGTTGATCACCATGCGCGGGATCTCCTCCACCAGGCGCTGGTTGAAGTAGGGGTCCACACCAAAGGCATATTTGTAATTTTCCAAGCCGATGAAGCGGCTGGAATAGCCGCCGCCCGCCACCAGGCTGACGTCGTTGAAGGACATGATGAAGGACTCGATCAGGGGCTTGGCCATGAACACCAGGAAGCCGATGATGAAAGGCAGGATGAACATGACGCCGTGCCGGGCCTGCCGGGAGCGCATGGTGCCGTAGACGGAATTGCCGGGGATGAAGGTGAGGATGGATTCCCGCAGGCTCCAGCTCTCGCGGGCGTTCTTTTTCTTTGCCATTACTGATCCCCCCTTGTCACCTGGTAGCTGCGGGCGGGCACGGTGACGTCCTCGGCCTGACAATCCTGGGCGCCGTAATTGACGTAGACCCGCGCTCCGTTTTCATATTCCGTCACGCGCACGTCCTCGCTCAGGGCCTCGTGGCCGGTGATTCTCTGATTGCCCAGGCCCCTCATGGCCTGCTGGTATTCGTTGATCAGAGCAGCGGCGTTCCCGCGCCAGGCCTCGTAGCCCGCGCCGTACAGGTCGCTGTGCAGGGTATCCTGCAGGATCTTGCCGTCCTCCGCCATGAAGGTGAAGTTGAGGCCCGCGCCGTATTCCGCGCAGCGAAGCAGCTCGGTCTGCCAGTCGTCGCTGAGGTTGATGGACATGCCGGTGTACTCCACCGCACCGTGGATGGCGATCTGGTAGAAGGGCACCATCTGGTCGATGATGGAATACTCGATGCCGTTCAGATCCATATCCGTGATCAGATCGGCATAGGGCATGGCGTAATCGTAGCCCTCCTTGATCATCACCGCCTGGCCCTTTTCATGGGCGGCGCGCAGGGTGTCAACGTGCATCTGCTTCACCTGCTCGCGGGTGGTGGTATCCTTCTGGTCGTAATCGCCGCTGAGCAGATAGCCGATATCCCGGAAGGCCACGCCGTGGGCGTCGGCCTTGTCCAGGGCTTCCATCAGGTTGTTGGCCATGCGCTGGGCAAAGGCGGGACGCACCAGATAGAAGGGCTCGAAGAATTCATCCTGCTGATAGAAGATGGGCGAATAGGGATAAATCCTGATCTGTTCGCGGGTGGTAAAGCGGGCGGCGTCCCGGAAGGGAATGAAGCCGTTAAGCAGGCCGCTGTTGTAGGCGAAGCAGGTGACGCCGTCAAAGTAGAGCGGCACACCGCCGGATTTGGCGCTTTGGATCAGGCTTTGCATGCCCTTGGCGCCGCCCAGGGAGCCGATGGGCTTCACCCGGGTGAGCACCTTCTGATCCACGCCGCCGTTGCTCCAGCCGGTCATGCGGACGCTCATGTTCTGCACGCCGGAGGATTGCAGATCGCCGATGATATCCTTGGCCTGCTGGAAGGTGGTGGTGGGAATGACGGCGTTGACGGGCAAGCCGAATTTGACCACCTTTTTATCGATGGCGCCCACCAGCTCCACGGATACGGGCAGCTCCTCCCCCGCGGTGCGGGCGGTCAGCTCGGGATAACGCTGCCGCAGATAATCGCCGTAGGCCTGGGCCAGCTCCACATAGCTGTCGGTATCCAGGAAGCGATAGCGCTGCACGATGGTATCCTGGGGCAGCTCCTTCTCGAACATGTACACCAAACGGGCGGTCTTGGCGGAGACGTTATAGCGGTCGCTGTGCAATACGTTGTACTTGGCGCAGATCCAGTTGTAGCTGTTGTAGCGCAGGCTGATATCCGCCTGCACGCCGCCGTAGGAGGGCGCGCCCTCCATCATGCACAGGAAGGAAGCGCCGTCCTTGATCATGCCGAAGACCGGGAAGGTGTTCTTGGTCTCGCTGACCACCTCGGTGCGCTCGGAGCCGTAATCCCAGCCGTACATGTTGGCGTAATAGCTGTTCTGGGACAATTTGCCGTTGTTGAAGGCGATCAGCGCGCCGCCGCCTTCTGGAATGAACATATAGCCCTTTTCATCCGTGCCCGCCGCGCCGAACATGGGCAGCAAGGTGACATAGGTGATGGGGAAGGCCGCCCGGTAGCGGATCTTTTCATAGGGGACGCGCACCAGCAGATCCTTGCCCTCCAGGCTGTATTCCACGGTGACGTTGAACACGGCGTCGGTATTTTCCGCCGCGCCGGCCACCAGCTGCATGTCCAGCTCGTAGTCCTCCATGGTATAGCCGCTGGCCTCCAGGATGGACGCGATGCTCTTTTTATTGTTTTCGCTGGTGCCGCTCTTGAGGACGTAGAGCTCCTGCTCCGCCAGGGACGGATACATGGAAAGCAGCGTGTCCTTGTCCTCCATGGCCGCCACCTTGTCGGGCTTATACAGGGTGTACACGCCCGCCACCTTCTTGGCGTCCTTCTTGCTCATGGCGTCGGTGAAGGCCTTGTAGCGCTCCACGGTGATGGCGCTGGGCAGGATATAGATCTTTTCGATCTTGCCCACGGAATAGGTGACGCTGACGGTGCCGTCCTCCGCCTGGTCGACGGAATAGGTGCCGTTCTCGATGGAATACTGGTAGTTGTTGAAATCGATGGTGCCGCTGGAGGAGGAATAGGTGACCACCAGGGTGGATTGCAGCAGGGCTTTGTTGGCCGCCACCGCCACGGGATCCTGGGCCGCGTTGGCCGGATTGGACAGCCATTGCCGCCCGGTGGCCTTTTCCGTCAGGGTGAAATGGGTATTGGTGGGGTCCAGCTCAAAGAGCAGGTCGTCGTTCTCCATGGTCAGGGGCTTTTTGTCCCCTTCATAGTAGGAGATGACCGGCGGGTTCACGACCTCCTCTTCCGTGTCGGAATACAGCGGGATGCCCACAAAGACGACCAGCGCCGCCAGGGCCGCCAGGGTGATCAGCCAGGGGATCAGCCGCAGAAGGATGGATTTCTTTTTCATATGCCGATCACCTCCTTAATACAGCCGGAACACGATCTCGCGGTAGAGGGACACGAAGTAGCCCACCGCGTCGCTGAGGAGGCTGAAGAATACCAGGATCAGGAACAGGATCACCAAGGCGCCAAAGATCGTGGCGACGATGAAGATCAGCGTTTTGCCGGGGGTATAATCGTGCACCTGCATCAATCCCACGAAGGCCAGGAACAGGCACCAGATGATGGAGACGCTCATGAGAACGTTGTAGTAGGAGGCCTCGTCGTAGGAGATCACGTTGCTGATGAGGATCAGGGGCAATTGAATGAGGATATAAGGCACCAGAGCGTAGCACATGGCCATGTAGATATCCTTGAAATGGCCCTTGCCGTCAAACAGCGTGGACAGGCTCCAGTTGGCCAGGCACAATACCAGGAACGGGAACACCAGGGAGGCGCAGCGCTCATAGATGTTGATGTACTGGATGGGGGCGCTGATGAACTGGAAATTGGTGAGCATCAGCTTGAGCACATAGGTAATGAGGAACAGCGCCAGGAAGGTGTGGGCCGCCGCCAGGGACCCGCGCTTTTCGTGCACCAGGTCCCAGAAGCCGTCGAAGGGATGGAGGATGACGTACAGGCCGTAGCGCAGCGTGGCCTTATAGCGCTGCCAGGCCGCTTTGCGCGGTGTCACGGCGCTCTCAATGGGCAATTTGTCTGTGCTCATACGCTTCCACCTCCATTTTGGATTTTTTCACTTGCCGCAGGACGGGCGGGATGATCAGCAGGCAGCCGAGGATCACCACGATCCAGACGATGTTCTTTTCCACGACCTCCTTGCGGTAATACCGGTAAGCGCGGCCATAGTTTTCGCGGTCATGGGCCATTTTGAAATACTCCATGGCCTCGGAATACTGCTCCTGGCGCATGAGGCTGCGGCCAATGCCGATGAAGGCCAGATTGTAGTTGGCGTTGAGCCGGAGCACCTGCCGCCAGGTATCGGCGGAGCCCTCGTAATCGCCCTTCAGGTATTGGTCGCTGGCCAGATAGATCAGGTTGCCGTAATCCGTGGGCGTGAACACCGTGATGCTGTTTTCGTTTTCATCCAGCACCAGCAGATCCCGTCCCATATGCTCCACAGAGCGGGCGGACAGGAAGGCCCCGGCGCTGTTGCCCTTGGTACCAAAGGCCCACAGCATGATGCCCTGGGGATCATAGCCGAACAGACGCCCGCGGATGCCGTCCAGAGCGATATAGATATCGTTGTCCAGCACGGTGATATCCCGGAATTTGGAGGGACCGTAATCCAGGCTGCCCTCCGTCCATTGCAGGTCGCCGATGGGCGGATAGCGGTCATTCTTGATCAGGATATCGTCACCGATGGAATTCAGGCGGCGGATGGGCTTGGCCACGTCGAACTTGAGGTCGTATTCGCTGAACACGGTGTTGGTGGCGTAGATGAAGCCGTCGTGGTCGATGTAGACGTTTTCATACTCCGTGGGCACGAAGGAGGCCTGCTGGGCCCGCTGCTCCTTGGTGGTGAAGAAGGATTTCCACATGTAGTCCCACAGATTGTAGGTGGCCTTGTTGGCCCCGATGAAGCCGGTGAAGGCGCCGTCGGCCTCGTATTTGACCAGGCCCTTGTTGACGTTGGTGGCCAGCACGAACACGCGGCCGCTGCTGTCCACCACGATCTTATTGGGCAGGAAGCTCAGTTTTTGATCGAAGGTGGTGTCCTGGGGCTTGGTGTAATCGCGGACGAAACGGAGGTCCTTGTCCATCATCACCACGCGGTTGTTGTTGGTGTCGGACACGTAGATGTTGCCGTCCTCGTCCACGGCCATGTCGCTGGGCGCGTTGAAGGTGGCAGGCTGTGCGCCCTCCACATGATCGATGGTCCGCACGAAGCTGAATTTCTGCCCTTCCCGGCGCGCCTGCAGGATGCGGTTGTTGCCGGTATCGCAGATATACAGGTCATCGCCGATGACAAACAGGCTTTGAGGACGGCGCATGGGGGTGTCCAGGCCCAGGGTGCCGCTGTATAGCACCTGATCCACGCGGTAGGCGTCCGGGGATTCGCGCAGCTCTCCCCAGTAATCGTAATTATAGGTATAGGCGCTGGAGAAGCCGTCGCCGTCCGCCAGAACCAGGGTCATGGGCAGGAGCAGCGCGGCGGCCAATGCCAGCGAGAGGATCCGGATAGCTGTTTTCATGTTCATTCCCCCTCCCCCATCAATCCTTGAGGCCGGAGCTGGCCATGGTATCCAGGATCTGGCTCTGGTTGAGGATGAAAATGGTGATGGGCACCAGCATGACGATGACGGTGACCGCCGCCGCCTGACCGGCGCGGGCGATGCCGCCGGCCTGGATCTGCTGCAGGGCGTACACCAGCGTCTTTTTGGCCTCGGAATAGATGACCGTGGCCGCGTTGGTGTTCCACAGGCTCTGCACGGAGAAGATCATGATGGTCAGCCAGGCGGGCTTGACGTTGGGCATGACGATGCTCCAGAAGATGCGGAACTCGCTGGCGCCGTCGATGTGCGCCGCCTCGATCAGCGCCGTGGGCAGGCTTTCCATGGTCTGCTTCATCAGGAACAGGCCGATGGGCGCGGCGAAGGCGGGCAGGATGATGGCCCAATAGGTATCGATGATGCCGATCTTGCTCATGATCACGTAGTTGGGGATGCCCGTCACATAGCCGGAGAACATCAGGGCCGTGACCACGATGCTGAAAAAGAGCTTGCCGCCGGGGAAATCATACTTGGCCAGCACGAAGGCCGCCATGGAGGCGATGATCACGTGGCCCAGGGTGCCCGCCAGGGTGATGAACACGGTGTTGGTGAGATAGCGGGAGAAGGGCACCCAGCTCTGTCCCATGGTGACCACCAGGTCGCTGAAGTTATCAAAGGTCACATGGGAAGGGAACACCTTGGGCGGGAAGCGGAACAGCTCGTCCAGGGGCTTTAGGGACGAGGCGATGGAGAACACCAGCGGGAAGGCCATGGCCACGGCGATGATGGCCAGCATGATGTAGATGCCCAGATCGCCCCAGAAGCTGCGGTTAGGCTTGCGGCGCTTGGGCCTGGCCAGCTTGACCAGCATAAAGAAGCCGTACACCGCCAGCAGGGCGATGGCGATCACCCGGCCCAGCAGCCAATAGGACACCGAGCCGTCGATATCGCCGGAGAGCAGGCCCTGCTCGATCTGGTAATTGCGGTCCTCGATGGCGGTGATCTGGTGCCCCGCCACCAGGATGCCGGCCACCAGGATGGCCACGACGATCAACGAGATGATCAGGAATTTTTTGACGTTGAGCTGAGGCGCTTCCTCCTGGACTTCGCCGCGCAGCTCCGCCAGGAACCGGAGCTGATCCGCCCGATTGGCAGACTTGACCTGCTCGATGTGCCGCACTTGTTTCTTGCTCATGTGCCCACCCTCCTCAGCATCGACTGGATCGCTTTGTTGCACAGGATCATGACCAGGAACAGCACCGTGGCGATGGCCGAGGCATAACCCATTTCAAAGCGGGAGAAGCCGTAGTCGAACAGATGGGTAACGATGGTGCGGGCGGCGTAGTCCGTGCTGGGGTAGCCCGCCAGGGCGCGGGGCACGTCGCAGACGTTGAAAGCGGAGGTGATGGCCATCACCGCGCCGAAGAGCAGCATGGGCTTCATCTGGGGCAGGGTGATGAAATACAACTCCTGCCAGCGGTTGCGGATGCCGTCCACATAGCCCGCCTCGTAGAGAGCGTGATCCACGCCCTTGAGACCGGCCACAAAGGACAGGAAGCCCGCGCCCATGCTCATCCACAGGCTGACCACGATGATCACCGGCAGGATGTACTTGGGGTCCAGCAGCCACAGGATGGGCGCGTCGATGAGGCCGAATTGCAGCAGGAAGGAGTTGAGGTAGCCGTAGGCGTCGCCCCGGAAGATGATGCTGAAAATGAAGAAGGCGTTGCTGGCGATGGAGGGGGCGTAGAACACCACCACGGCGACGGTGCGCAGCCAGCGGGGCAGTTCATTGATGAACCAGGCGAACAGGAAGGAGAGGATATAGCCGATGGGGCCGGTGATCACGGCGATGACGAAGGTGTTGCGCACGGCGGTGAGGAACACCTCGTCCTGCAGGATCAGGTTGATATAATTCTGGAAACCGATGAACCGCGGGGGCTCCAGGATGTTGTAATAGGTGAAGCTGTAATAGATGGACGTGGCGATGGGCAGGATGAAGAAGGTGAGGAACAGGAGGGCGTAGGGCAGCAGGAACAGGTAGCACACCTTCATCCGCTTGGCCTTGGCCCAGCCATAGCGCAGCTTTTCCCGCTTCATCGCGCTGTATCTGGTCAAAAACGATTGTTGCATCCGGTCTCCCTCCTTTCCTTATTCTGTGGGCAGGCCAAACTCGTTGCGCTTGACCTTGATCTCTTCGTTGATCGTCTTGGAATACGTGAGCAGCGTCTCGCGGGCGTCCTCCTTGTTGTTGATGACGCGGCGGATGGCGTTGGTCATATGGCGGGTGGTGGAATAGCCGCCCGCGATCTCCCGGAAGCCCACGGCGTGGGACTGCTGCTCCTTGAGCACGGCCATCTGCTCGGAGGACCAGGCCAATTGATTGAGGGCCTCCCGGTTGGCGGTGGCATAGCGGGCGGAGGAGCCCAGCACGCTTTCGATCTCCCGGCCAAAGCGCACCTGGGCGTCGGCGCTGACCCACCATTTGAGGAACTCCCAGGCGTTCTGCTTCACCCGTTGATCGTCGGTGGCGATCATCATGCAGCACACGCCCTGGCTGTGGACGGAGCGGTCAATGCTGCCGTCCGCCTTTTCCGTGCCCGGGAACAGGGTGAATTTCCACAGGTTGCGGATCTCCGGCGCGGACACCACCAGGGTGTTGTAGGTGCTGTACATGGCCACGCCCACCGGCATTTCGCCGGAACGGAAGCGGCTGACAAAGTCATACACCGTGGGCAGGCCGTAGTCGTTATACAGGGAGGTGTAGAGCTTGAAGGCGGCCACGCCACGCTCATCGTCGATGGTGGTGCGGGTGGCCGCGTCGTTGTAGATGCTGCCGCCCTGCTGGTAGATCAGGGAATTGAAGATGGACATATCCACCGTGGTGATATCGGGATAGGGCACGCCCACGGACAGATTGTTGCCCTGGATGGTGGGCAGCATGGCGATGAGGTCCTGCCAGGTTTCCGGCGGGGTGAGGCCCAGCTCCTCCAGCACGTCGGTGCGGTAGAACAGCACCGGGTATTCCTGGGTTTCGGGCAGGGCGTACACGCCGCCGTTGTACCGCATGGGCGCCAGGGCGCTGTCGTAGAAGGCGGAAGCCACCTGGTCGAAGTCCGGGAACTGGGTCAGATCCTCCACGGCGTTGCGCATGGCGTAGTTCACGGGGAACCAGCTGCCCACGCTCAGCACCACGTCCGGGCCGTTGCCCGCCACCACGGCGGTGAGCAGGGTATCGGCCACCACCAGCTTCACGTTGGCGCGGATGCCGGTGAGGGGCGTGAAGGTATCGTCCACCATGGTTTTGAGCACCGTGCTCTGGTCGCGGCCCGTGACGATCCACACGTCGATCAGGTCCTCGGCCCCGGGCGTTCCCTCTTCATATTTGTCGCCCAGGGAGTTGTAATCCACCGTGTAGGAGGCCACGCAGGATTTGAGCTCGTGGAGGAGCTTTTGCAATGTGCCGTCCTTGACCTGGGGCAGCTTGGCGTCCTCCCCCGCGATGATCAGCAGGTCGATGTCCAGTTTGGTCTCGCTCATGTTCTGCATGGCGGTGCCCAGGCTGGTGATATTGTCCTTGAAGTTGCTGAAGGACTGGGTGATGCGCTCGTTGTGCTTCACAAAGTTTTCCAGCTGCACGGCCAAGGTCTGGGCCACGGCCACGCGGTCGCTCTTCTGCCCCGTGATGGCCACGGTGTCGTCCACCAGCTTATACAGGCGCTTGCTCTCCAGCTCCATGGCCTGGATGACCTCGGGATACACTTTGTCCAGGTTGTAATCGCGGAAGCGGTCCGGATTGACGCCGGTGAGGATCAGGATCTTGCGGTAGATGAGGTTCAGGCGGTAGATGCTGTCCTCCAATTCCTGCAGGATGGGACCCATCTCCCCCAGGGTGGCCTCCAGCCGCACCTCGTGTTTGCCCGCCGTCAGATAGAAGCGATAAGGCGTGCCCGTTTCGTCCGAAAGGGTGCGCAGCTTCCAGGCGGTATCGTATTCAAAGGATACCGCCGTCATCTCGGCGAAGGGGATCTGGCCGTCGATATACAGGCTGCGGCAGGACAGGGCGCCGCGCTGATAAGCCTGGCGGCCCTTGATGCTGATGGTGTAATAGCCGTCCTCGGGCACCTCAAACTCCCATTGGATCCACTGGCCCGCGTTGTTCCAGGGATCGCCGCCTATGTAATTGAGGATGGTGTTGGTGACGCTGCCCGGCTCCGTGGCGGGGGAAGAACGGTCATAGCGGGCATAGAGCGAAGGAGAGGAGCGCAGCGAGGCGTCCTCGCCCTGCACGGTGACCTGCCATTTTTTCGTCTCCGCCGACATGCTATCCGCGGGCTGGGCCGCCGCATAGGCCTGATAGTCGATGGCGGCCCGGGCGGGCACCAGGGTGATGGCCCGCAGCTTCATGGGCTCGTTGACGGCCTTCAGGGACAGGGTGTTTTCCCCCGCCTCAAAATAGAACTGATAGGGCTCGGCCACATAGCCCATGGCGTCCTTGCAATAGGCCTGCTGCCAATCATAGCGCTCCGCCTGGGAAGGCCGGATATCGTTGCCCTGGTTATCCTGGCGCACGGGGCCCGCGTCCGTCCACAGGCGCGAGAAAGTGAGGGCTCCCGCCCCGGCAAAGGGCAGGTCCCCGTTGATGTAGAGCTCGCGCTCCATATCCACGCCCCGGGAGGGCACCGTCAGGTAGTCCAGCAGGATGTTGTACATGCCGGCCTGGGGCACAGTGACCTTCCAGGTGACGTAGGACCCGTCCGGCGTATACACGCAGGGCGCGCCCGCGTCGTCCTGGGAGTGCTCCGCGTCCCCTTCAAAGGCCAGCACGTCCACCGTCACGGGCTCTGCCCCGATCCCGGCGTCCGCATGGGCCAGCAAATAGCCGTTATAGGTATCGCTGCGGCCAATGCCGGAAACGTCCGCGGTCAGATCGGTGTCCGCGTATTTGTCGGCAAAGTTCTGCGTGCCGCCGCCCAGCAGCACGATCAGCGTGATCGCCGCCGCCAGACATACAAGCCCTATAAGAGGTCCACGATATTTTTTCAGCATAGAACCGCTCCTTTGAAAGGAATGAAAAAAACATATAACACCATTTCCGGTAAAAAATATATATTAATTTTACAAAAAGTCCCCTGGAATGTCAAGCTCTGTTTATATGACATGATCAATTTTCTGTGGCTTTTCTCCGCCGTTTCCTGTATAATGGATAAAAAGAACGGAGGGTGATAACATCATGCAGTTCATCCAGGAAAGAAACGCCCTGATCTGCCGCCGCCAGGGCGAGACATTGCGCATAGAGCCCTGGGGCCGGGACGCCCTGCGGGTGCGCGCCACCATGTATCCCGCCTTTTCCGGGCGAGACTGGGCGCTGACGGAAGCGATACAGGATCAAAACGCTGAAATCACCTTTGGCGAGGAGGAGAAGCGCCAGGGCGACGGCACATATGCCAAACTGCCCATGGCAACAGTGACCAACGGACGCGTCAGCGTGACGGTGAATCATGGCGGCGTGCTCACCTTCTATCGGGACGGGCAGAAGATCCTGCGGGAACACTATCGCAATTACGGGGTCAACATCACCCGGGAAAGCCATTGCCTGAAGGTGGTCAACCGGGAATGGACGCCCTATATCGGCGGCGACTACAAGCTCATCGTTCGCTTTGAGCCCAATGATGGGGAAAAGCTCTTCGGCATGGGTCAGTATCAGCAGCCCTATATGGATATGAAGGGCTGCGTGCTGGAATTGGCCCAGAAGAACAGCCAGACCACCGTGCCCTTCCTGGTGTCCAGCCTGGGCTACGGCCTGCTGTGGAACAATCCCGCCACGGGCCAGGCGTCCTTTGGCAAGAACGTGACCGAATGGCGGGCAGACTGCTGCAAGGACATGGATTACTGGATCACGGTGGCGGATGATCCCAAGGGCCTTTTGTACAATTACACCGCCGTCACAGGCCGGGCCCCCATGATGCCGCAGGACGCCATGGGCTTCTGGCAATGCAAGCTGCGCTACCGCACCCAGGAGGAAGTGCTGTCCGTCGCCCGCAAATATCGGGAATTGGGCGTAAAGCTGGACGTGATCGTCATTGACTTTTTCCACTGGACGGTGCAGGGCGATTGGAAATTTGACGAGAAATACTGGCCCGATCCCAAGGCCATGATCGACGAATTGCACAGCATGGGCATCAAAGTGATGGTATCCGTGTGGCCCAGCGTGGACCGGCGGAGCGAGAACTTCAACGAGATGGCAGAAATGGGTCTGCTGATGCGCACCGAGCGCGGGGCCATGCAGACCTACGACTACCAGGGCGACTGCGTACAGATCGACCCCATGATTCCGGAGACCCGGGAATATGTATGGAAGAAATGCAAGGAACATTACTATGATCTGGGTATCGATTATTTCTGGCTGGACAACTCCGAGCCCGATCTGACCAAATATGATTTTGACAACTTCCGATATTACCTGGGCCCGGCCATGAGCTGCTCCAACATCTATCCCCAGTATTACAGCCGCGCCTACGACGAGCCCATGCGGCGGCTGGGCGCGGAGCCGGTGAATCTGCTGCGCTCGGGCTGGGCGGGCAGCCAGAAATACGGCAACGTGCTGTGGAGCGGCGACGTGCCCAGCACCTGGGAAAGCCTGCGGGATCAATTGCAGGCGGGCCTGAACATCGGCCTGGCGGGCATCCCCTGGTGGAATACGGACATCGGCGGCTTCATGGAGGGCAACGTGTTCGATCCCGATTTCCGGGAGCTGCTGATCCGCTGGTACGAATGGGCGGTGTTCCAGCCCGTCATGCGCCTGCACGGAGACCGGGAGCCCTTCACCATTCCCCCGCTGGATGACCGCGACTGGGGCGGCGGCTATCTGCACACCGGCCAGCCCAATGAAATGTGGTCCTACGGCGAGGAAAATTATCCCATCTTCCGCAAGCATTACGAGCTGCGCAGATCCCTGCGGCCCTATCTGGAGCGGATCTTCCGGGAGGCCCACGAAAACGGCTCTCCCCTGCTGCGGGCCATGTTCTACGAGTTTCCTCAGGACCCCATCTGCTGGGAACTCAGCGACCAATACATGTTCGGCCCGGATTATCTGGTGGCCCCCATCCTGACGCCCCATACCCTCCAGCGCAAGGTTTATCTGCCCGCGGGTCAATGGAAGGATATCCGCACCGGCGAACAATTGGAGGGTGGCCGCGCCGTGGAGGCCGACGCACCCATCGACAGCATCCCGGTTTTCAAACGCATAAAATAAAAACAGCCGCGCAACTATCCTTTTCTCTGCCATTTCTTGCCGCCTCCGCCTGCGCATAAAAGCCGTTTCCATGGAAAAAATGAAGATTGCTGACAGAAAAAAGGAGGCGCTGCATTTGAAAGCGACAGGCATTGATCCCCAAGGAGATCCGCCGCACCCTGCGGATCAGGGAAGGCGATCCCCTTGAGATTTATACGGATCGGGATGGCGAGGTGATCCTGAAAAAATATTCGCCCATTGGGGAGATGTCGTCCTTCGCCAAGGATTATACCGAATCCATTTTCCGCTCGCTGGGGCACATCGCCTGCATCGTGGATCGGGATCAGGTGATCGCGGCCAGCGGGGTGAACAAAAAGGAATTGTGGGACAAGCCCATCAGCCGCGACCTGGAGCAGGCCATCGCCAGCCGCCAGACCCAGACCTTCAACCGGCAGCTGGGCGGCAAGGCCATGAGCGTGACCAACGCGGACGGCGAGGCCATCGGCGCGGTGCTGCTGTTGTCCCGAGAGCAGGGCGCCAAGATGGGCGATACCGAGATCAAGGTGGCGGAGACCGCCGCGGGCATCGTAGGGCGGCAGATGGAGCAATGACATTTTAAATCGGAAAGCGCGCTTTCCGGTTTTTTATTTGCAAGCGCACCGGAAATATGCTATACTATGATGTCAGTTTATGCGGCATGCGCCGCAAAAGATAAA
>CACZLE010000051.1 GCA_902781945.1 uncultured Eubacteriales bacterium
CTTGCGCTTCGCGCGTCGGCGCTGCTGGACTTTTCTTTTGTTTCGTTTGCTCCTTCACGCTTCGCGCTCAGGACGCAGCTTTTACGTTCGCAAGTTGGGCCATCTGCGCTACATCCCGAGCGCGAAGCGTGAGGGGCAGAGCGAAAATAAGGAAAATCCAACCGCTCCCGGCACACGGCAGTGTGCGTCTGCGCAGCAGACATAGGCCGATAGGCCCGGGAGCGCGCACAGGACAGCCTTCGCAATCGCTGCCGTCAGCGAAGCAAAGGACAAAACGATAATCATTGTAACGCGGCCCTTTTCGGTTCCTTTTCGGGCGTCGAAAAGGAACGCCCCCGTTCGTTCTCCTCGTCAAATTACTGTTTGTCAAAGTCTCATTCCACCCGGAACGCCGCGCTTTTCTGCGTATATGTCTCTCCCCCCACCCGGCAGGTGACCTCGACGGTATATTCGCCCGCCGGCGCGTCGGCGGCGTTCCAATGGAAAAAGCTGCCGTCCTGGCGCTCGCCGGTGGGGCGGGAAGGGGTTTTGTAGGCCAGGATGCGCACGGGCTGGCCCGCCGAATCCAGCGCCTTCACCGTCAGGCTGCAGGGGAAATCGTGGCGCACGTAAACGCTGATCTCCCGCTCGTCCTGGGACACCCGCACCCGCAGGCCGGGATCGCCGCTTTCGGGCTGCACGGCGATGAGGCGGCTGCCCGCCAGCATGGCGCTGCGGCCCTCCTGGGCCACGATTTGCAGCAGGGCGTAGCCGTAGGGGGCCTCGTCCTCGCTGACCAGGGTGACGGCCCGCTGCTTGCGGCCCGGGGTCAGCGCGCCCTGGGCGTTTTCGGCGTCCTCCACGATCTGCGGTGCGTCAAAGCGCCATTGGCCGCCGCGGTAATAGATGATCTGATACTGCACCCGCACGGGGCGGCGCACGGTGAAGCTGAAATAGAGGGTATCCTCCCGGCCTGTGAGCACGTTGGTATCCAGCAGAATATCCGTCAAGGGCCGCTCGCCCGTATCGGCGGCGGTGGGATCATAGACATAGATCGGCGTACCGTCCCCCAGGGGATACGCCTGGGCGGTGGACGCGCCGCAGCACTCCAGCAGGCCCGCGTGGGCCTCGGCCAAGGTCACCGCGCCGTCCTGGTCGAAATCGAAATCCCGGCCCCGCAGGCCCTCGCAGAGCTCCTGGGCAAAATAGCTGCCGCCGCTCTGCTGCCTGTCCCGCCAGAGGAAGCTGTTTTCATAGCCCCCCGCGCTGGTGAGCACCCTGTAATCGCCCCCGGAAAAGGCGTTTTGCCCGTCCCGCACGCCCCGGCCAATGAAGGCCCCGCTGTTGCAGGCGTCGATCACCAATATTTTTTGCCCCGGCACCCTGTCCAGCAGCTCCCGCAGGGCCCCGGCGCTGAGGCTGTTTTCGCTCTGGCCGTCGGAGAGCACCAGCAGGGGCTCCAGGGAGACGCGGTCGTACAGGCCGTGGGTGCAAAGGTAGATAAAGGAAACGTCGTTTTCGTCCGCCCCCGCGAAGGCTTCCTCCAGGGCGGCCTGCAGCGCCGCCCCGTCGGCCAGCCCCGCATCCCGCCGGGTGATTTTTTCATAGCCCCGGGCGTCTGTGCGCAGCATGCGATCCATGCGCTCCACGTTGAGGGCCGCGCTGGGGCTGGTATCCTCATGGGTCAAAAAGACGTCGCACCCCACCAGCAGGGCGCGGCAGACCGCGGGGCTTTCCGCCTTTTCCGCGGACGCGCAAAAAAGGCACAGGAGACTGAGCAGCCAGCACAGCATCTGCTTCATCCCTTGCGCCCCCTTTCCGCCTTTTGCTTACATGATACTATGAAGCGGGCGGAAAGTCAAAAAGGTTGTATGAAATTGGAAAGCGGAGGGTCCATATTCAATACCCTGTCCATTCAGAGACCCATTCCCCACTGATGCTGCTGATGTATTCAAAATATGTTGTGTCGGCGTAGTAAACCGTCGCCGGATGGCTTAAATATGTCCACACCTCTACTCTGGTACTTTCCGGTTTAAGGTAGTTGGCATACTTGTGGGATACATTCAGCACGATGCCGGGCATCCCTTCAACATTTACTCCACGGATCCTGGGACACATGGTCACATCCAGCTCGTCGAAAAGGTTGTAGGAGACGTTCAGCGTGGCCAGCGCCGGGCAGCCGTTCACGTTCAGGCTGGTGAGGCCGCACCCCCGAAGAAATGCTTCTTCCAACGCGGGATGATTGCTCAGATCCAGGCTGGTCATGTTATAGCACGTATCCACCGTTAGACTTTTCAGGGCCGGATTATGGCTCAGATCCAGCGCCGTTAGAAACTTGTTGCCGCCGTCAAAATAGTAATGGCCATGAAGACGTTCTCCCGCAAGAGCACCCGCCCAGTGGCCCAGCTCCAGGTTTTCCAGGGCGGGGCAGCCGCTGACATCCAGTTCCGTGATAAAGCCGCCCCCCAGTATCCTCAGATCCCGCAGGCCCGCGCAGCCGGATACATCCACCCCGTCTGGCCCCACAAACCACAGCTCGGCCCGCGTCAGCTTTGTATTCTGGCTCAGATCGATCCGAGCCATCACCCCATATATGTGACCAAAACTAATTTCATTCAGTTCCGTAAAATACTGAATGCCTTCCAGCGAGGTGCAATAAGCGGGAAAATGGATTTGCCAGTCCAGGTCGCCTTCGCGGCTCTGCAAGCGCATCGTCCTGACCCGGCTGCGCTCCCAGCCGTTGAGCAGCAGATCGCCGTTCGTATCGTAGTTGTCCGCCACAAACTGCCGGAAGCCCGCGTCCGGGAAATGCGCCTCGTCGATGGGGATCAGTGTGAAATCCATCAGCAAGTCCAGGGGCTCCTCCGCGATCTCAAAGTCCAGGGTCTCGGTCGCGCCCAGGTGCTCGCTCTCCGCCTGGTAGGAGCCGGGATACAAATAGGCGGTCAGCGGGGCGTCGCCCTGGGCCACCCGGGCCCGCTCCACCTGGTTCACCCGGCGGTAGATGGCCGCCTGCTTGACGGCCTCCGGATCGTCCGGGTCCTCCACCCGCAGGGTGGCGCGGTATTTGTAATTGGGGCATTCCCCCGCCGCCAGGGTCATGCGCCCGCCCAAGGGGCTTTCTTCATCGTTGAGCACCGACAGATAGCCCTCGAAGATGGGCGCAACGTCCTCGTACAGATTCGCTTCCGTGATGTCCTCCCCCAAGGCGTACAGGCCCGCGTTCACGCGCAGGAACCGGTTCACCGTCACATCCAGGCACAGGTCGCAGGCGTGCTTTCTGTCGGGGTTCACCTCGTCGTGGCTGCTGAGCGATTTTTCGGCCACCGCCTGGAATTCGCACCCCACCGACCCCGATACGCTGGCCGTCACCAGCCGCAGGAAGGAGAGCCCCAGGGACACCTTGGGCCCGACCTTGGCCCCCACTTCCGCTTTGGCGCTCAGATCCCATCCGGCGTCGCCTTCCCGGAGGGTTTCGTAGCCGCTGTCGCTGTTATACCGGAAGCCCACGCGGGAATTGATCTGGGCCGAGGCCGAGGCCTCCGCCCGGGCGTACAGCTCCATGGGCAGGCTCAGATCCATGGTGACGAGCAGCCCCGGGATATCCGTGGGCACGGTGCCCATAAAGAGCGGGATCTCCCGCTCGAAGCTGTATTCCTGGGTGGCCGTCAGGCTCAGGCTGGCGTCCGCGTCGGTGTACAGGTCGCATTCCATGTGCCAATCCCCAAACAGCGCCGCGTCATAGCGCAGGTTGCAGGTGATGGTCAGGCCCATGTTGGCCTGGGCCGTGACGCTGCCCAAGGTCAGTTTCTTGTTGAAGCGCTTCACCTCTCCCGTGCCCCGGGGAGACTGGACGCTGTCGGCGTATTCCGTGCCCGCGGCCCCGCTGGTTCCGTCCAGGGTGGCATGATAATTGACGTACTGGAAGAAGCTCTCCAGGCCGATTTCGTCGCCGCCGTAGGCCGACAGGGTGTAGGTGCCGCCCCCGTTGTCCGTCACATTCCGGGCGATGAGCACGGCATTCAGGTCGGGGATATACAGCCGATCCCAGTCGTAAATCGCCTCCTCCGACTGCACGGTGTACAGGCCGCCGCTCTCCGTACCGGCAACCTCCCGCACGTCGTCCCGGAACACGGCGAAGCCGTTCTCTCCGTAATCCAGCACCCGGCCGCCGCTGAAATCGCCGGGCTGCTTGTTTTCAAACTCCTGGTAGGGATCCAGGCGCTCCAGCCACAGCACCGGCGCGCACAGGGTGCTGCCCGCCCCGTCCACCAGCACCGCCCGCAGGGCGAAATACTCCGGCAATCCCTCAAAGAGCACGCTGACGCTGCCGTCGTCCAGCTGTTCCCCGCAGGGAGCTGTGCCGGTGAATAGCACCGTTTGCCGGTCGCTGTCCAATATCTCCACCCGCAGGGCGCAGGCGTCCCCGGTGGTCACCTGGATGAACGCCTCGCCTTCCTCGGACACCCAGATATCCCCGATGGCGTAATGCTTTTCATATTCGTATTGCAGGCCGTGCTCGATGGCGTAATTCTCCGCCGTGCTGTATGGCTCGCAAATCACCAGCGCCTGAGGCGGCAGGGCGTCCTGCCCGATGCTCCAAACGCTGGCGGGAATATGGATCGCCTGCAAATTATCGCAATCCATAAACGCCCGATCCCCGATGACCTCCAGCCTCTCCGGCAGCACGACCTCGGTGATGGACGTATCCCCCAGAAAGGCTTCCTCCCCGATCTCCGAAAGGCCCGCGGGCAGGGTCAGGGTATCCGCCGCCGCGGCACAGCAGAGCAGGGACAATATCAGAACAACCAGCAGGATAATGGGCTTTTTCATGGGCGGCCCTCCTTTATGCATGCGCAGAGTAAACTATGCCATTCTTGATTATATCCGGGCGTGCATAAGAAAAGGTGGGCAGGCTGCCCACCTTTGAAAAAATTTGCAGTTTTTTATCCCAGCAGAAGGTTTTCTTCGATTTCCCCCACCGCTTTGCGCAGCCCCGCTTCGTCCTCCGGGGAGAAGCGATCCGGCAGCGGGCTGTCGATATCCAGCACGCCCACCACCTGGCCGTTCCGGTGGAGGGGCAGCACGATTTCGCTGTTTGAGGCGCTGTCGCAGGCAATATGGCCGGGGAACCGGTGCACGTCCGGCACGCGCTGGACGCGGTCTTCCGCCACCGCCGTGCCGCAGACGCCCTTGCCCACGGCGATATGGATGCAGGCTACCTTGCCCTGGAAGGGGCCCAGCACCAGGCGGCCATCGCGCATCAGATAGAAGCCCGCCCAGTTGAGATCGGACAGGGCGTCCCACAAAAGGGCGGAGACATTGGACAGGAAGGGCACGTACCAGGGTTCCTCCTGGGCCAATTCCCGGATTTGCCGGGCCAGCAGATCATAATTCGGCATGCTTTTCCCTCCTGCCGGACGATTCCATTTCTTTTTCAAATTCCTCGGGATGGCGGAGATAAAAATACTGGTGCTCCTCCCCCGCGGGCCAGAAGGACTTGAAGGGCTCCAGGGCGATTTGCGCCCCCTCGATGGCGGCGATTTGGCGCTCTGCGGCGGCTTTCTCGGCGGCATCCTGATAATAGACCGCCAGGGTGTAGCTGCGGCCCCGGTCAATGAACTGACCGCCGCCGTCCGTGGGGTCCACGTTGGCCAGGAACACCCGGAGCAGGGTGTCAAAATCCACCTTTTCCGGGTCGTATTCGATGCTGATGGTCTCCCGATGGCCGGTCTTTTGATGCTTTACGTCCTCATAGGCAGGGTTTTCCTCGTCCCCGCCGCTGTATCCGCTGGTTACGGCCCCCACGCCGGGCAGGCGGGTGAAGAAGGGCGTGATACACCAGAAGCAGCCGCCGGCAAAATAAGCGTTTTTCATGCGTTACCCCCTGCTGATCTCGTCCAAAGACATGCTGAAGCCCGGGATGAATTCGTCCATGAAATCCTGCACCTCGGGCAGATCGATCTTGCGGATGGCGGCCAGGGTGGTTTCCTCGGCCTGCAAAAATTCCCGGTTGCCCGCGCTGCGCTCCTCCACGCACTTGATGTAGGCGCTGATCTTGTCCGCGGCCTTGACGATCCGCCACTCGGCGGTGGTTTCGTCAGGCTCGATCAGGGGCTCGTAATCGGGCATGATGTCCGCGGGCAGCATGGTCAGGAGGCGCTTTTGGGCGATGGATTCCAGCTTGTGGTATTCCTTGATAATGGCGGGGTTATTGTGCTTGATGGGGGTGGGCAGATCGCCGGTGATGACCTCGCTGGCGTCGTGGTACATGCCCAGCACGGCGATGTGCTCGGCGTCGTAATCCCGCTCATAGCGGCTGTTGCCCAGCAGCGCGATGGCGTGGGCGATCATGGCGGTCTGGAACACGTGCTCCATGTCGTTTTCGATCTTGGTGTTGCGCATCAGGCCCCAGCGGCGGATGTGCTTCATGCGGTTCATGTAGGCGAAAAAGTGATAGGCCATGGTTCTCTCTCCTTGACATATGATCAGATTGTGCTATAATGCTTGCATACCCGCTGGGGGCGTCGCAAAGCGGCTGAGATGGCGGAAAACGCCGGTCCCCTTGAACCTGTGTAGATCATCCTACCGTAGGGAAGCGGAGCGACGGATTTTTCCGTGCCGTTTCCCGCATGCATCGACATGCGGGTTTTGTTTTGCGGGAAAAAGGAGGTACAAATGTTCAAAAAGCTCGCGGAAGTATCCCTGACCACCTGGATCGCCATTGCGGCCCTGGCGGCGCTGGCCGCGATCCTGCTGGCGGTCTCCCGGAAGCAGCAGAAGTGGACGGCCAAAATGATCGCCAACGGCGCCCTGGCCATCGCCCTGAGCTTCGTGCTCAGCTGCATCCGCCTGTATCGCATGCCCACGGGCGGCAGCGTCACCCTGGCCAGCATGCTGCCCCTGATGCTGTTCAGCGTGTCCTATGGCGTGGGCCCCGGCCTGCTGGCGGGCCTGGCCTACGGCCTGCTGCAATATCTGCAGGGCGGCTGGTGGCTGAACGTGTGGCAGTTCATCCTGGATTACCTGCTGGCCTTCGCGGCCCTGGGCCTGGCGGGCATCGCCCATAACAAGAGCGACAAATGGATGTACATCGGCATTCCCGTGGCGGCCCTGGGCCGGGCGGTGAGCGCCATCCTGGCGGGCCTGATGTGGGTGGCCGGTTCCGCCCCCGAGGATCTGGTGATCGGCAGTACCCAGTTCTCCTCCCCGCTGCTGTACTCCATCGTGTACAACGGCACTTACCTGGTGCCCGACACCCTGATCTGCCTGGTGCTGGCCTTCCTGGTGGGCAAGCAGCTGGTCAAGGTGATGAAGCGGAAATAAATTTCGCGTTTCCTGCGCAGGGATCAAGTCTGATCCTTGCGCTTTTTTACTTTGGCCTCGTGGCCCTGATCGCTGGGCACATAATAGACACGGTCTTTGTATTCGTCCGGCAGGTATTGCTGGGCCACCCAATGGCCGGAGAAATCGTGGGGATAGAGATAGCCCTTGCCGTTGTCCAGGCGGGTGTGCCCGGCGTAATGGGTGTCCCGCAGGGCGGGAGGCACCGCGCCCACGGCGGTCTCCGCGTCCGCCATGGCGGCGTCGATGGCGGCGGAGACGCTGTTGCTCTTGGGGCTTTCGCACACGGCGATGATGGCCTGGGCGATGGGGATGCGGGCCTCGGGCATGCCCAGATGCTCCAGGGCCTGCATGGCCGCGGCGGCCTGCAGCATGGCGATGGGGTGGGCCTGGCCCACGTCCTCGCTGGCGTGGACGATGAGGCGGCGCACCAGCAGCTTGGGATCGGCCCCGGCGTAGATCAGCCGCCCGAACCAGAACAGGGCCGCGTCGCTGTCCGAGCCCCGCAGGCTCTTGCAGAAGGCGGACAGCATGTCGTAATACAGGGTGTCGTCGCAGCGGACGACGGGCTTCTGGATGCTCTCCTCCGCCACTTCCAGGGTGATGCGGATGCCCTCCCTGGTGGTGGGCGTGGTGAGGGCGGCCAGTTCGACGGCGTTCAGGGCGCTGCGCACGTCGCCGCCCGCCACGGTGACGATGTGGTTCAAGGCGTCCTCATCGATATGGACGTTCAGTTCGCCCAAACCGCGCTCTTTGTCGGCGATGGCCCGCAGCAGGATATCCCGCACGTCCTTGGGTTTCAGGGGCTCAAAGGCGAAGACCCGGCACCGGCTGACGATGGCGGGGGTCATGGAGATCATGGGATTCTCCGTGGTGGAGCCGATGAAGCGGATGAGCCCTTCCTCGATGGCGGGCAATATGGAATCGCTTTGGGCCTTGTTCCAGCGGTGGCATTCGTCCAAGAGCAGATAGGTGCTTTGTCCAGTGAGCCTGCGGCGCTCCCGGGCATCCTGCAGCACCTCCCGCACGTCCCCCACGCCGCTGGTGACGGCGTTGAGCCGGGCGAAGGCGCTCCTGGTGGTGCTGGCGATGACGTGGGCCAGGGTGGTTTTGCCGCAGCCCGGCGGGCCATAGAAAATGCTGCTTGTGAGGCGGTCCGCCTCCACAGCCCGGCGCAGCAGGCGGCCCTTGCCCAATAAATGCTCCTGGCCGTAAAACTCATCCAGGGTCCGCGCCCGCATGCGCTCGGCCAGGGGCGCGTTTTTGCGGGTGTTCTGTTCTTCCAGCGCGTCCAGCAGGCTCATGGATTTTCCTCCACGATCAAATGCGCCACGCATTTATCCTCGCCCCATTGCCACAGGTGCGGGGCATCCCCGGCGGCGGCCTCCATATGCAGCATGGCGATGCCCATATCCAGGCTGTCCGCCCGCTTGCCCAGCAGCCGCAGGGTGCGCTGGGCATAGCTGAGACGCCAGGGCTGCATATTGACGGCGGAGGGCGCCTGGCGCACGGCCTCCGCGGCCTGATAGGCCCACAGGGGCCAGTTTTCCGGCGGCGTGGTGCAGATCTCCGCCAGCTTTTTGCGCTTGCGGACGGTGGGCGGCTCTTTTTCGGCCACGCCCAGGGGCGTCACCGCCACCACGCGCTCGTTCTCGGTCAGGTCCGCGTCCACCACGCTCCGGCGATAGGTGCCCGACACCCAGCAGGTGTCGATGCCCAGGGCGGCGGCCTCCAGCACGAAGGCTTCCCCGCCGATGCCCGCCAGGGTATGCGGCAGATATGCGTTTTTATCCGCGATAAAATAGGCCGCGTGGGTGGCCCCGCGGATGGGCTCCACCAGCGGTACGTGCAAAAACAGCTTTTCCGGGCAGGGCACGATCTCGATGCGCGTTCCCGGGAGGCACACGCGGGCCGCGGCGTAATGCAGGGCGGCCAATTGATCGGCGTCCGGCCCGCCCCGATAGGCGCGGCAGCTGTACCGCCGGGGAAGGGCCTGGCGATAGCGCTCCCGCTGAGCGGGAGAATAAAAACCGTTCAAGGGACACTCTTCCATGGGCACGCCTCCTTCAGACTTGTAGTGTATCACGGCGGACACCCAAAAACAAGCAAAGAAAGTGTTGCATTTTCGTCACGGTTTCGCCGCATGCTAAGGCCGAGGAGGGATGAAAATGAGCGAAAAACAAAAAGACGAACTGAACGCCGTCGCGTCCGCCACCGAATGCACCGGCGCGGTGCCCGCCATCCCCTGGGACGGGGACACGGAGGAGCAGCGGAAGCTGCATCAGGTGCACAGGCAGGGAAAGAAGGGGAAACGCGCTTTCTGAAGAAAGCTGAGCAAAGACTTTTGGCTGGCGATATTTCTTGACTTGTCGATCCCTGTTGTTTCCGCCAGTTGATTGAATAGGGCTTGACTTATATTGCGCTCCAGAAATACGCCAAAAAGGAAAACCGCCCGGATTTGAGCAAGCTCATCCGGGCAATTTTCTTATTTGGCTATAACGCTTCGCGTTATTGACGTCGGCAAGCCGCCGTCATTTCTGGAGCGGTTGGATTTCTCCGAGTTTGGTAAACAACATGCATAAGTCCGGGGTCGGCATGCGCAGCAGGCCGAGAATCGCGCAGCGATTCCGAAAAAGATGGCAGATGTCTGGTTGAGCTTGCTCTAACCAGACATCTGACGGCTTTTTCACAGCCCCGGACGGCTCTTTGCGATTCCATTGGCCAAACTGGCGGAATTTGCTTGATAGTGAACTCAACATTGTTCGCCCGCTAAAAGTCTTTGCACAGCTTTCTTCAGAAAGCGCGTAACCCCTTTCCCTCACACCAAAACCACCTGCGCCCGCTCCCGGACGCGGCAGGCTTCAAAATAGCGTTCCTCCAGGGGAATCCAGCGATCCACGAAATTTTGCAGCCCCGCTTCGCCGTTGCGGGCCAGGATGCGTCGGCGCTGGGTATCGGGGTCCACGTCGCTGAAGGCCCGCAGGGTCATATACTCCCCCAGGGCCGGATGGCAGCTGTACGCCCCCTCCACGATCACCAGGGAGGCGGCGGGCACGGAGCGCGCGCCGTTCAGGGCCATGACGGAGCAATCGAAAACGGGATATGAGAAGGCCTGGCCGCCAAGCAGACCGGGCAGCACATCCGCGATGAACCGCTCGTAATGCACGTTGCCGCCGGGCTGGGCCAGGCGCTCCGGGGTGCGCAGCGCGGGCGGCAGGAAGAAATCGTCCATATGCACCACGGCGGCCCCGGTGATACGGCCCAGATCGGCAGCCAGGGTGGTTTTTCCGCTGGCGCAGCGGCCATCCAAGGCGATGATCTGCCGCTCTGACAGATCCAGGGCGGCGAGCAGCGGCAGCATGCGGCCATAGCGGCTCAGGATCAGCCGATAGGCGGGGTTTTCCCGCTCCCGATAGGCGTCGGAATGGTGCACGGCATGGAGGCCGGAGGCCAGGTAGGCTTCCCGGGCCTGCCGCCATGCCTCAAAGCCAAAGGGCAGGCCGCCGTTTTCCGCCAGATCATCCAGCGCCGTCAGGATCTTCCAAAAGCGGCTTTCCCCATCCGGCCGCGGCTGACAGGTGTCCAGGAACATGCGGGCGAGCCATTCCTCCGGCAGCTTCGCCGCCTTCCAGGCGCGCAGATTGACCCGGCACAGGTCCGGGCTGATGGCTTCCGTCAGGGGTTCCTCGGCAGCCGCTTGGCAGGCGGTCAGTTCGTCGTGCAGATACCGCCGGACGGCGGCCTCGTCCCCGGCCAGATGCTCCGCCCCGAAGGCGGCCTGATAGGCCATCTTGAGGGCATCCTGCGGCGTCATGGCCGGGTGCAGGGCCGCCTGGCGCTCAAAATACGCCTTCATCAATGCTTGAATTTCGGCAGCAGGAACCGCGCCAGGGCGATGACCAGGCAGGCGCCGCCCACGGAGATGATCAGGCTGCCCAGGGTATTGGTGCTGCGGATGCCCACCCAGCCCGCCACCAGGGAGCCCACGGCGCCGCCCGCCAGACCCAGCACGATATTCCACAGCATGCTGCCCTCGCTCTTCATCAGCCGGGAGGCCGCCAGGCCCGCCAGCGCCCACAGGGCGATTTTCACGATCCACCAGAACATAGCATGTACCTCCAAATCAAAAAAGTCCGCAATCTTTTCGATTACGGGCTTATTATACACGGTTTTTCCGCCGTTGTGAACTGCCAAGCGCTCAAATGTCGCAAACGCGGCTCCAAACCTGCTTATTTGTGGATATACAGGATCCCCAGCGTATGCGGGCCGCAATGGCAGGAAATGGTGCCCAGGGCCTGGGTCTCCAGGATCTCGGCAAAGGGCTGGCAACTGAGGATCTCCTGCTTGACCATATCCACGATACCGTCCGGCACGGGAGTATGGGTGATCATGATGCGGTGGAGCCGCAGGGTGTCGTTGCCCGTCAGGCGCTCGTGGACATATTCCTTGAGCACCCGGTCATAGTGGCCGCGATACTTTTTGGCCACCAGCATGTTGCCCTCCCGCACCTCGATGCAGGGCTTGATGGACAAGAGGTTGGCCCCCAGCGCGGCGGCAGTGGAGCAGCGTCCGCCCTTGCGCAGGTATTCCAGCCGGTCCACGCAAAAGCTGGCGTCCACCTTGGGGGTCAGCGCCCGCATGGCCTGGGCGATCTCCGCGGCGGTCATTTCGCCCTTCGCCGCCATCTCCGCGCCCTCCATGACGATCAGTCCCTGGGCGCTGGACAGATTGCGGCTGTCTACCACGTGCACGTTTTTCATGCGCCGGGCCACGTTGCAGGCGTTCTGATAGCAGGCGCTCATCTCGCTGCTGATGGTCACGTGCACCAGCCCGTCGTAGCCCGCCATTTCCCGGGTGAAAAACTCCTCGTAGTCCGCCTCGCTCACCGCGGCGGTGGAGCACAGGCTCCCGCCTGCCTCCACGTGGGCGAAGATATCCGCCGGGGTGATATCCACGCCATCCCGGTAGGAAACGCCGTCCTTGATGATGTACAGGGGGCAGACCGATATATCGAACCGCCGGAGCAGCTCCGGCGTCAGGTCGCAGGTGCTGTCCGAGGTGATCTTGACACGCATAAAAAATATCTCCTTCCGGTGAAAATCCGCTTTCACCGCGTGCATTATGACACCAAACCTTCAACTGAATATCAACAAAAGTCCATATTTGCAACATTTTTCTGTTTTTGATATAATGGACGCGCAAGAAAAAGAAAAAGCAGCATATTCTGTTGATAAAACAGCTGTTTTTCGATATAATAAACACAGCATCCCGAAAGGAGGCCTTTCCATGATGTATGGCTATCTGACCCTGTCCGACGGGACGGGCATCGCCCATTCCGAAATGAAGCCGGACGGATCGGTAAAGGTTTATTTTGAAAAACCCGTGGAGGGCGGCTTCCAGCATGCCACCTGCTATCTGCCTGATTACCGCTGGGAAAAAATAGAAGGCTTTTCCGGGGAAGATCAGAAAAGGCTGGACAAGATCCTGCACGACAACGCCCACCTGATCCTGGAGTTCTCCCAGGAAGGGGGATTTACAAATGCCGCAGGTTATTAAGATCGGCCCCTATGTGATCTACTTTTGGATGGATGAGGGCAAGCCGCTGGAGCCTATTCACGTGCACGTGGCCGAGGGGGTTCCCCGCGCCAACGCCACCAAGGTCTGGCTGACCCAATCCGGGAAAGCCATCCTTGCCACCAGGCGGTCCGACATACCCGCCGCCGACCTGCGCAAGCTGCTGCGCATCATCGAGGCCAACGTCGATGAGATCCGCGATAAGTGGCTGGAATACTTTGACGAGATCCGTTATTATTGCTGACAGAACGGCATTTCTCCCGCCGATGGGATGAAATGCCATATTTTTTTCTTTTCCATGCAGACTTTTCCCCCTCCCGCGCCTCTTATAGGTGTATCGCGATACGGGGAAAGTGAGGAGCAAGCATGAGCACACAGGAGCAAAACGCGGCGTTTGCGCAGGCGGCGGAGGGCTGCCGGGCGGCCATGTATCGGGTGGCGCTGGGCATGCTGCGGTCTCCCGCGGACGCGGAGGATGCGGTGTCCTGCGCCGTGATCGCGGCGTACACCCATCTGCACCGGCTGCGGGAGCCCGGAGCCCTGCCGGGCTATCTGATGAAATGCACCGTCAACGCCTGCCACGCCGCGCTGCGGCGGCGAAAAAGAGAGACGAGCGCCGAGGATATGGAAATCTACGGCGGAACCCAGGAAAATCCCGACAGCGTGTGGAGCTACGTGCACCACCTGCCGGAAAAATACCGTCTGCCCCTGCTGCTGCGCTACGGCGAGGACTGGCCCCTGCAGGACATCGCCAGGATGCTGAAACTCCCCAAGGGCACCGTCAGCGCCCGGCTTTCCCGAGGACTTAAAATGCTGAGAACGGAATTGCAGGAGGAAGAAAGGATATGACCGAACAGGAACTGATCAGGCGGCTGCGCGACGAGCGGCCCGCGCCTCCTGCGGGATTTGAGGAGCGGCAGGACAAGCTGCTGCTGTCCCTCACGCAAAAGGAGGAAAAACCCATTATGAAGCGGAAAATGAGCGCGGCTTTGGTTTTTGCGGTGGTATTGGTACTGCTGAGCGTGTCGGCCTTCGCAGCCAGCCTGGTGTTCAGCCCCAAAGCGGACGCAGGCCTGCGGGCGGACAAGGTACTGGAAGAGAAATATGGTATCACCGACGAAATGCAGGTATTTTTCCATCGCTCCGTCAACGAGAACCCGGACGGCAGCGCCGTGGCGATCTACACCGGCAACTGGGATTTGGAATATGTGCTGGGCGAATACACCGTGACGCTGAACGGTCAGGAGGCCACCGCCGCCTGGAGCCATGACGGCGAGGACACCAGCGGCGGCCTGGACGCCAAGGCCTGGGGCGTGGAGCAGCTGAACGAGATGATGCGGCTGTACAAGGAAACCCACGACATGAGCGCCTATTATGAGAAGGGCGCGGCCATCGGGAAGAAATACCGTTCCACTGTGGAACCTCTGGTCACGCCGCCCGTGGCCTCCGGCACATCAGAGGAGGAATGGAAGGCGCGGCAGAGCGCCCTGAAAGAAAAGAGCAAGCTGTCTGAAAACGAACTGATTCTGATCGCCCGCCAGGCCATCGAAGCCGCCTATGGGCTGAATGCCGATCAGATGGGCAAATTGACCCACAATCCCGGCATGTCCTGGTATCTGGAACAGGATAACCAACTGTATTACGAAGCCTGCTTCGGGCTAATCCAGCAGCCCAGTGCCGACCCCAACGTCTATCCCGATTATACCCCCATGGACGGCGAATACGGCGTGCTGATCAACACCGATACCGGCGTGGTGGAGGATATCTTCTACGACGCCGCTCTGGCCGGAAACGGCTGACGGGCCATTCCCTGGGGGCTGTTGCACTAAGCCCCAACAAAAAAAACGGAGTTGTTCTCTCGAACTTCTCCGTTTTTTGCTGTATAATGTAGCTGTTAATGAAACAATATCAG
>CACZLE010000052.1 GCA_902781945.1 uncultured Eubacteriales bacterium
GGATCAAACTCTTGTGTTTAATCCTTAACTTGGTTTATCTGGTGTCTCACCCTTTCGGATGATACCGCGATCCAAGTCAAAACTCATTTCAGAATTAACTGTCGTTTTTCGCTTCCATTTTCCTGTATCGTTTTCAAGGTCCCCTCGCGGCTCTCTTGAGTTGGCGCTTCTGGTCGCTTTCGTTCCCATTTCCGCCTGCTCTCCTGAGCGCTCAATTAATATACCACAGCCCTCCCCCTTTTGTCAACCCCTTTTTTGAAGTTTTTTTCACTTTTTTTCAGACTTTTTGACGTTTACGAACACTTTTTGAGGGGTTTTTGCGAATGTTCGTATTTTTCTCTATATCTGGTGGCTCTTTCCAATTTTAACCACAATTCGTTCATCCCGGGTCCCGGAATCCGAACGGCCTTCTCCAAACTTTTTTCAAGAAAAAACGCCCCGAAGGGCGTTTTCGCAGTCATCGCGTCAGAAATTCCGCAGAAATATTCTCGAACATATCCCCGCCGATCACGTCTTCTCCCACGGTGGAATAGACCAGGGAATAGACGAAGCTGCTGTTCTTGTCGGTCTCCGGGGTCACATAATAGAGGGACGGCTTGCCCCGCCGGGGCTGGGGCTGGCTTTCGTGCAGGCGATAGGCTTCCTCCGCCACCTCAAAGCTGGTTTTGCCGTCGAAGGCCCCGCAGGGCTGCCGCCAATCCATGGTCAGGGTCACGTCGCCCTTATGGAGATAGACCTTCTTTCCCTGCCACACGCCGTAGAGGGCCACGCTCTCCGGATCGTATTCCGGATCGGCGGCCAGCTCGGCGGCGCGCTGCATGCTGCGCCCGCACACCACGTGGGCCGCGTGGCCGTATTCGCCGTCCAGGGCCTGGGTAACGGCCACCTCGGGCTGATAGCGCCGCAGCAGCCGCACCACGTAGCGGTCCACCGCGTCCACGCCGCCCCATTGGGGATAGAGCTTGGCAGCGTTGTAGAGCTTGATATCCTTATAATTGCCGATGTCGGGATAATTGCGCACACCGCAATGCCACAATCCGTTGAGCAGCTCCACCCGGCGGCAGCTGTTGGCGCAGGTGAGATAGCACACCTGCACCGCCATGCCCCGTTCCCCCGCGTAATAGGGGATCAGACCGCCGAACCACAACAGCTCGTCGTCGGGGTGGGCCGCCAGCACCAGCAGATCGGCCTTTTCGCAGGCAGGCTGCCAGATCTGCGGCGTATCGTTCATCTCGCCCTCGGAAAAGAGATACAGTTCCCGGATATACAGGGCCTTCTTGGTGTTATCAGTATCAAAGACCAGGCGGAAGTCGGTCTGGGGCTCAAAGGTCACATAGGCCTGGGCATAGCTCTCCTCCCAGCGGGCCAGATCCACCCAGCCGCCGTCCCGCTGTGCCTGCACGGTGAAGGGCATGATGTTGTTGCCGTATTCGATATACAGTGCGGCGCAGACGCCCTCCTTCATCGTTACGGTCAGGGTGGGCTGCTTTTGCTTTTCGGTTTGCAGGGCAGTCTGCCGGTCCCGGTCCGTCAGGCGGCGCAGGGTGCCGCTCACCAGGCCGGGGACGGTGAACTTGGCCTGTTTGGTGATATCCTCCGCCGGTTCGGCCAGGGCGGAAGCACAGCATATCAATAGTAGAAACAGGATCAGCGCGGTTTTTTTCATGCTCAGACCTCGCATGCCGCCCGCAGGGTTTTGAGGCACAGCGCGCCCATGCCGCACACGCCGATGGCTTCGCACAGATAGCACACCCAAACCGGGATGGTCTGGATCAGCTTGCCATCCGCGAAAAACTCCATCGCCATCACCACGCCCGCCATCAGGAACAGGCCCGCCACGGTGAGGATCTTGCCGCCCATGGGCCAATCCAGCCGCCGCAGGGACAAAAGCAGGATGCCCAGCAGCACCAGCCCGGACACCACCATGACCCAGCGCATAAAATCGAACTTGAGCACCTGATCCCGCCGCAGGGCCTCCCACAGCGCCTGACCGGCGCATACGATGATCAATCCCGTGCCGGCCACCTCGCCCCGGGGGCGGCGGTCCATGCATTGGGTGTACACGCCGGCGATCAGCGCCGTCAGCGCCTCGCCCATATACACGGCATAGGTGTACTCGCCGTACATGCCGCGCCGGGCCAGGGGCATGAATTGCAGGGCGGGCACCGTGACCTCCGGGCCTGTGCCGTTCATGGTGCTGCCCTCGCCAAAGCGCGCCAGGGCCAGCATGATCAGCAGGCCCGGCATCACGGCGTCCAGCACGTCGGTAAAGGCGGTGTACCCGATCTTTTTGGTCAAAAACGCCGCCAGCAGCACACCCCCAAACACGCCCATGATGGAATAGCCGCCATAAATCAGTTTAAATACGTAGGAAAAGCCAAAATCAAACACGTCCACGATGCGGCACACGCAGAAAACCGCCCGGCCCAAGATCAGCCCCAGGGGAATGGCCAGCATGGCGAACAGCAGCACTGCGTCCTGGGTGACGCCGATGCGCTTGGCCCGCCGCAGGGCCAGGATCAGCGCCAGCACAGCGCCCAAAACGATAAACAGGGCATAGGGCGTCACTTCCAATCCAAAGATTCGGAACAGCGCCTTGTCCACGATCTCTTCCATTTCTTCTTCGTACATGATATCTTTCCTTTCAAATGGCGATATGCAACCAAATACAGTATACCATGCTTCCCGGCAAAAGAAAAGCCCAAACCACGCGGGGCGGTTCGGGCAGAAAAGGTTTTCGGCGTTCAAACTTTCTATTCATACTAACACCTAATTAAAACCATACACCGAAAAACAGAAATTTGACGGGGAAGGGGAACGACGAGGGCCTTCTCTTTCAGAGCCTGAAAGAGAAGCAGAAAGGGCAGTCTTTATATTTCTTGGCTTGGCGATGTCTATTGTCATTCATGTCTGCGGAAGAAGGAACGAACTTGTCAGACGCGCCGATGCTTCGCATCTTGCGCTTCGCGCGTCGGCGCTGCGCGACTTTTCTTTTGTTTCGTTTGCTCCTTCACGCTTCGCGCTCAGGACGCAGCTTTTTCGTTCGCAAGTTGGGTCATCTGCGTAGCATCCCGAGCGCAAAGCGTGAGGGCCAGAGCGAAAATCAGGAGAACTCAACCGCTCCCGGCACACGGCAGTGTGCGTCTGCGCAGCAGGCATAGGCCGATAGGCCCGGGAGCGCGCACAGGACAGCCTTCGCAAACGCAGTCGTTTAACTAACACGGAACAAACCGACAAACACTCTAAACGCAGCCCTTTCTGCTT
Organism: uncultured Eubacteriales bacterium; assembly: GCA_902781945.1. Taxonomy (GTDB): domain Bacteria; phylum Bacillota; class Clostridia; order Christensenellales; family Aristaeellaceae; genus SFMI01. The sequence continues at coordinate 3,265 of CACZLE010000052.1, forward strand.
TTTTTCCTTGCATGTTTCAATGCGTGATCATATACCGGGTCATGGCGGCGCAGCGCTCCGCGGCGGCCTTTTCAAATTCCATATAGGATACTTCTTCGGAATCGTCAGCCTTATCGGAAATGGCCCGGATGATCACATAAGGGGTTCCGTTCAGGCAGCAGACCTGCGCGATGGCGGCCCCTTCCATTTCGCAGCACAGGCCGCCGAACGCGGAAATGATGGCTTCCTTTTGCGCACGGGACGCAATGAATTGATCTCCGCTGCAAACGCGGCCCTCAAAAACATGGATTTCCGGGGCCACAGCCCGGACAGCCTGCACCGCGCTCTTCCGCATGGCTTCATCCGCAGGGAAAACAGATATTTCGCTGTATGGAATCTCCCCCGGGGCGAAGCCCAGCGCCGTCACGTCCATATCGTGCTGCACAGCTTCCGTGGAAACGACGATATCGCCTATATCGATATCGGCATCCAAAGAACCGGCGACGCCGGTATTGATGATCCGGTCAACGCCGAATACGCTGATCAGGATCTGCGCGCAGGCAGCGGCGTTCACCTTGCCCACGCTGCACTTCACCACCACAGCATCCGCGCCGTCCAGCTTTCCTTCGTGAAACGCCATGCCCGCAAGGGTGCTGACGCGCTCGTCCGTCAGCGCTTCGATGAGCGAGGCCACTTCCTCCTCCATCGCGCCGATGATCCCGGTTTTGATCGATTGATTCGCGCCCGCCTCCGCAGAACACGAACAGGTGAACACCATCATAAGCATCACGATCATTGTGATCGCGCGGAACATCCTGTTTTTCATAAGCTCACTCCTCACTCCGTGAATGATTGCCGTGATCGCCTTCGCGATATCGATCAGTTCGATCCTGACTCTTTTTTTCTTTTCGGTCATTTGCAGCCATCCCTTTCTATTCCGTCCAGGGGAGTTGGATATTGGGCAGCTCCAGCGCGTTCACATCCTGCAGATCGTACACGATCCCGTTTTCCTCCAGCTCCCGCAGGAAGGCGTTCACGAAAACAGGGCTGGAGAACGTCTGAAGGAAATCCAGGGTGAAGCGTCCGTTCACCGCCGATATTTCCACGGTCAGGCCATCCGCCGCGGAGGACGTCCACAGCCGGAAATCGCGGATATACTGCTCGGCTTCCTTATAATTGGCCTTGCCCACATAGCTCACCGTGGCCGTCACGACCCGGCCCGCCAGCGCGTTGATATAGCCCGCCACCCCCAGGCGCTCCCGGTCGCTCTCTTTGGAGAGGATCAGGCCGTTGATTCCCTTGATGGAGGCCACGCCCATCAGCACGTTTTCCTCCTGGGTCTGGGCAAACACCATCCCCCGGTAGGCCGTGGCCTGCATATCCAGGGGCCAATCGCGCATCTTCTCCTTGTCCGCCCACCAGGCTCTGATGGGCCAGGGGCGCGCGCAGGGCGTTTCGCTGATTGACGCACAGCGTGATCCGGATGATGTCCTTTGCGTCGGGAAACAGCTTTGCAATCGCCCGGCTGAGCAGCAGGGAAACCATGGTGCCCGGGCTGCCGTCGTTATCCAGGTTGAATTTCATGAACTCGGATTCGGAAATGGCGATGCTGTATACGGTGTGCCGGCGATCCTCCTCCAGCCCTGCCGAAGCGATGAGATTCAGCGCGTCGGACATTTGCTCGTTTCGCCTGGGCAGCGGCAGATCGGTCCTGTTCGCCACAGGGTCATCCCATTCTTCCGCCGGGATTTCATCCCCGACCAGGCCGATGCCCTCGGCTTTCAGCCGCACGCCGTACCGCTCGGAACAATAATAATAAAGCAGCGTCCGCACCACTTCATAGGCGCCCGTTCCGTCCGTCATGCCGTGGAACACGTCCAATATGATCCAGTTATCCTGCCAGCAAAACGCGATCATATGGTAATTGGAATCCGCCGAATTCAGCGCCACGCCGTGCAGCGAAGGCGTGATCACCACGGGCCGATGGTTTTCCGCAAAGATGTACTGGCCGTCCTTTTTCCGCAATTCCACGCAGAAATACGGGTATCTTTCCATGGTGGTATCCACCGCGCGGCGAAGGACAGCCGGGTCGATCAGATCCCGCATGCGGATCCTGATCCGGATCTCGTTGGGGCTTTCCTTGCTGGTCACATAGAGCGGGCGCAGCTCTGAAAATAACCTTTGCTCCATAGTTCCTCCGTAATGGGTCCAGATTTCATCTATTAATTCGTCTTTTTTTGTCCAATTTCCTGCAACCGGGCCCAAAGGGGCAAAAAGCCGCCCGCTCTCGTGCGCCCATCCTCAAAAGCGCAGATACGCTTTGAAGCTGCATTATGCAATCGGTTTTTCCCCCGTCAATTTCCGTTTCCCGCTGCCTGCCCTTATTCAGCGCCCCGCATCATTGCGCGTTCAGCGCTTCGCTCAGCCTGGCCGGGATGCCCCGGGGGCCGCGCACCGCAAAGATGCCGTATTCCTTGCCCAGGATATCAAAGGTGAATTGGTCCGGCGGATAGGTTTTCAGCAGCCTGATCTTCATCAGCCGCGGGATGCGTACCGGGCCTTCCTTCAGATGATACGGAATATCGGTTTCCGTCACCGCGCATTTGTACAGCACCGCGGACACCGGGACCGCCACGTACATATAGACCGTATCGCCCGTTTTGATCCCCGCGCCCTGTTTCCAGACGATTTCATCGGCCTGCGCAAAGGCGCTCTGGATGTCATAATACTTGGGATTGGCCGGGATGATCCATTCCTTGGGCGGGCGCATCTTCTTTTTCTGCCGGGCGGAGGCCGTGGTCAGATAGCTTTCATCCACCCAGCGGCACAGTTCCTCCAAGGGCACGGCGCCGTCCATCAGGATGGAGATCCAGTTGCCCCGGGCAATGTGATAGCCCCGCAGATATCCCGGCTGCTGCACCAGCAGGTCCGCCAGAAAGGGATCGGACAGCTTGACGTTCAGGATGTCCGCAGCCTCATGTCCCGGCAGGCCCAGCTTGCTCTTTTCCACGTCCATGATCAGCGCGAACCATTTATTGTTGTCCTCATGGCGGAAAATGGCGTAGTTTGGATAGCGCATCCACAGGTTTTCCGGGGATGCGCCGTATTTTTCTTTCACATAAGCGAAAACCGCTTCCTTGAGGGAAGCCAATTTCTTCACCGCCTTTTCAGTCCCCTTGTCAGCCGTTCCAACGCGCCTCTGATACGCTCCCGTTTCTCCCTTTCGGCGGGTTTTCCAGCTATTTTCTGATGCTGACGCGGGTGTAAATATTGTTCATGCGGATCGTCCTTTCCTCTTGACTTTCTCAGCGTCACTTTGTCCCTTTCATAAAGGCGCGCAGGATCTGCGTTACTTCCTCGCCGTGCTTTCCGGAGAAGCCGTGCCCGCCGCCCGCGATCTCATGATATTCGCAGTCGGCAAAGCAGTCCTTCGCCCGCCGGGCGTAGCTGATATTCACGATGCTGTCCTCCGTCCCGTGAACGAGCAGCACCGGGCCGCCATATCCCTTGATTTCCTCAAAGGGGTCCATGTCCATGACGGCGCGGGCATAATCTCCTCCCAGCTTCATGGGGAGGCGGCCCAGCACGTCCGGCACGCGCTTCGGATCAAACCGATAGACCATCATATGGCCCTTGCGGGCGTCGTCCGGGATGCACAGGGCGGGATAAAAGAGGACCAGCCTCGCGATGGCTTCCGCGCCGAGGGCTTTCGCGGCCAGCGCGGAAACAAAGCCGCCCTGGCTGCATCCCATCAGGGAAACCGAGGCGGGATGATACTGTTCCCGCACGGCTTCCATCACGGCCAGCAAATCCGCTTTCTCCGTCAGCACCGTCATATCGACGGATTTCCCGTCGCTCTGGCTGCCCAGGCCCCCGCCGTTAAAGTCAAAGGTAAAAGTCAGGAAGCCCTCCTCCGCCAGCGCCACGGCATAGTCCCGCGTGGTGCTCTGGTTGGCCAGAAAACCGTGGCTCACAATCACCGCAGGCTTGCCGGGCGCGGGCTCGCCAAACGCAAAGCCGCGGATGGTAAGATTCCCCCGCAGGCAGGAAAAGGCTGTTTTCGGCACCTTCATTCTCGCTCCTCCTGTCATTCCTCCAACTCTCCATCGTATCGGTCCATCCCGCCGATGCTGCTGACGTTGGCGTATCCCCGGGCCTGGAGCAGGGCTTCGGCCTGATAGCTGCGCATGCCGCCGTAGCAGTAAAGAAAGATGGGCGTATCCTTTTGAGCGATCATGCCGATCCGCTCCCGGATGGTTTCCGGCAGCAGGTTCACCGCCCCCGGGATATGGCCCTCCGCATAGTCCTCCGCGTCCCGAAGATCGATGAGCACAGCGTTTGGCGTGCTCTTATACAGCAAAATCCCTTGATTGATATCCTCCATGCCTTCCTCACCCCATCGCATTTTCCAATGATGATATATGCAGTATACCATATTCTGTCCTCCCTGTAAAAGCCTTCAGCTCGCCGCAATATTGTTGGCCGATTGAAACCTTTCTTCCATTATAATTGGAATTTACAGGCAGATCCATTTCCCGCTTGCTTTTATCGCTTTAAACAGGTAAACTATAAACAGCGACGAAGGATGGAGCGTTGGAAAAAATGAGCATGCTATTTTCGGAGATCCTGCGGAGGCTGCGGACGGAGAAGGGGCTTTCCCAGCGGGAGCTGGCGGAGCGGATGTACGTGACCCGCTCCACGGTGGCCCGGTGGGAAAACGGCAGCCGGATGCCGGACGCGATGATGGTGGCCCGGCTTTCCGAGTGTCTGGAGGTGGATGTAAACACGCTGCTGCGCTCGGCGGCGGAAAGCGACGAAAACCCCAACGTGATCCTGGTGGACGACAGAAAGATCATCCTGACCGGCGGCCTGCCGGTATTGGAAGAGGTGATGCCCCAGGCCACGGTGACGGGGTTCACCCGGCCCTCGGAGGCCATTGAATACGCCCGGGGGAACCGGGTGGCGCTGGCCTTTGTGGACATCGAAATGGGAAAGATCAGCGGGCTGGAGCTGTGCGCCACGCTGCTGAGCATCTATCCCCGCACCAACGTGGTGTTTCTGACGGCGTACAGCGAATATTCCCTGGACGCCTGGAGCACGGGGGCCAGCGGCTTCATGCTCAAGCCCATCACCCCGGAGGGCGTGCGCGCGCAGCTCAGAAACCTGCGGTATCCCTTTATGACGGGAGGTGCCAGCGAATGAACGACTGGATGCTACAGCTTGCTTTTTTCATGTGCGGGGCCATGACGCTGCTGATGGCCCTGGGGCTGATGGTGGCCGTGGCCATGCCGGGCATTGACCGGTGGAGCAAGCGCTTTTTCACCATCCTTTTTATCTTGCTGCTGGTGGACATACTTGCCTATGTGCCGGAGCTGATCCTCTATAAAAACCCGGTCCTTCATCCGGTCATTCAGATCGCCGCCTTTGTGGAATCGCTGATGCCCTCGGCGCTGATGCCCATGCTGACGGTGTATCTGCTGCATTGCTGGGGAGAAAGCTGGCGGGAAAGCCGGCTTTTCCGCTGGGTGATGGCCCTGTGGTGCATCTATTTTATCATGCTGGCCGTCAGCCCGTTCACCCCCATTTTTTACTATTATACCTCGGAAAACGAGTTCGAGCGGGGCGACTGGTATCCGGTGACCATAGCGCCCCTGGCGGCGATCATGATCCTGAACCTGCGGGCCATGATCCACAAGAGGAGCAGGCTGCCCAAAAAGCTTTATTACGCCCTGCTGCTTTATCTTTTGCCGCTGACCATCGCCCTCATCGTCCACATGTTTTATTCCGTTTACCTGCTCATCTATATCGGCATCGCCCTGTGCGCCTTTTCCATGCTTGGCATCATCCTGCTGGACGAGACCGAGGAAAACCTGCGCCAGCAGCGGGAGATCGCCCGGCAGCGGGCCAGCATCACGGTATTGCAGATGCGGCCCCACTTTATCTACAACACCATGACCAGCATCTATTACCTGTGCGACCAGGACCCCAAAAAGGCCCAGCAGGTGACGCTGGATTTCACCTCCTACCTGCGCAAGAACTTTACCGCCATCGCCCGGGAGGATCCCATCCCCTTTTCCGAGGAGCTGGAGCACACCCGGGCCTACCTGGCCGTGGAGCAGGCGCAGTTTGAGGACCGGCTTTTTGTGGAGTACGACACGCCCCACACCCATTTCCGCCTGCCCCCGCTGACCCTGCAGCCCATTGTGGAAAACGCCGTGAAGCACGGCATGGACCCGGACGGCGAGCCGCTGCGCATCGCCATCCGCACCCGGGAGACGGAGGAGGGCAGCCAGATCACGGTGGAGGACAACGGCGGTGGCTTCGATCCCCGGGAAAACGACGGCTCCCATATCGCCCTGGCCAATATCCGGGAGCGGCTCAAAATGATGTGCAGGGGAAAATTGGATATCCTCCCCCGCAAAGGCGGCGGAACGGCGGTGAAAGTGACGATCCCCGCAGGTAGATATTGACTAAAAGTACTATTTCAATTATAATGATAGCTGGATAATACCGCTATTTTTGATTTTAGGAGCGGACAACGATGTCTACAAAAGGAAGCAAGGCAATCGTCCTATTGTGTATCGCGCTGATCGCCGCCCTGGTGGGCTGCGGCCTGCTGGGATGGAAACTGAACAGCATGAAGGGCGAAATGGATACGATAAACGCTGCGTTGACGGAGCGGTCCGACAGTCTGGTGAAGACGCGGGCCGACTTTGACGCGCTGTCCGATACGCAGAAGCAGACCGCGGAGACCCTGGCGGAAACCGAGGAAAGCTATGCCGCGTCCCAGGCGGAACTGGAGGAGACCCGCGCCGCCCTGGCCAAGACCCAGGCGACCCTGTCCGATAACCAGGCCGCGCTGAAAAAGGCCCAGGAGGACCTGGAGGCCGTGTCGGCTTCCGACCCTGCTTCCCGCATCCTCAGCGAGCGCGCCGTGCAGGAGGACCTGCGGGGCGAGATCAAGGATCTGCAAAACAACCTGAGCCTGATGGAGGAAAACCTGCAGGCCGAAAAGGACAGCCACGCGGAAACCCAGGCGGAGCTGGCCGCCGTGCAGGATGACCTGAACGCCTATATCAACGCCCAGGAAAACAAGATCAACCTGGTGCAGGCCCTGAACGACGCCACCGCGGAACTGGAGGAGAAGCGCGCTTCCCTGATCACCACCACCGCCACCCTGGCGGAGACCAGCGCCGCCCTGAACGATACCCGCGCTTCCCTGGAGACCGCCAGCAGCGACCTGAGCCGCACTCAGGGCGCCCTGGAGCAGCTGCAAACCGTGCACGATCAGACCGCCGCGGACCTGACCAGCGTGCGGGACGAACTGGAGACCACCCGCGCCGCCCTGGAAAAGGAGCAGCAGAACAGCGCCGCCCTGACCGCCAAACTGGATGAAACCTCCAAGGCCCTCAAGGAAACCACCGAATTGCAGGCCCGCACCGCGGAAAGCCTGGATAGCACCCAGAAGGCCCTGAGCGCCACCAAAACCTCCCTGGAGGAAACCACGGCCCTCTATACGGCCGCCGACAGCGCCCTGAACAGCACCCGCGAGCAGCTGGCCAGCACCCAGGAGGAGCTGAACGTCACCAAGACCTCCCTGCGGGGCATGACCAACCTGAACGACGAAACCACCGCCACCCTGGAAAACGCCAACAGGGAAGTGCAGCTGGCCAAGGCCTCCCTGGAGGCCATTACCGCCCAGCATAAGGAGGCCGCCGCGGCCCTGGAATCCACCCAGGCGCAGCTGGAGGCCACCGAGACCGAGCTGACCGAGACCCGCGCCGCCCTGGAAAAGATGACCGCCCAGTATAACGAGGCCAGCACCGCCCTGACCGCCAGCCAGGAGGAACTGGGCCTCACCAAGGCCAGCCTGATGGGCCTGTCCAGCCTGAACGAAGAAACCAACGCCAACCTGTCCGCCACGGGGGACGAGCTGGAGACCATCCGCGCCACCCTGGAGACCGTCACCGCCCAGCGGGACGACGCTGCCGCGGCCCTGACCGCCGCCCAGAAGCAGCTGGCCGAGACCAAAGAGGCCCTGATCAGCCAGCGCGAAGCCACCGCCGCCGCCCAGGATGAGGCCGCCAATTCCAAGGAATCCCTGCGCAGCGTCATCAGCATCCAGGCCGAGGCCGAAAAGGCCCTGGCGGATACCCAGCAAGCCCTGACCGATACCCAAACCGCCCTGGAAAAGGTGAACCAGGAGCTGGGCGATACCAAGACCGCCCTGGCCACCGCCGAGAAGGCCCGGGACGCCATGAACGAGGAATTGCAGGCCACCGCCAAGGAGCGGGATGAGAAAGCCGCCGCCCTGACCGACGCCGAAAAGCAGCTGGAGGCTGCCCGCGCCGAGATGAAGGACCTTTCCGCCGCCCAGGCCGAGAGCGCCAAGGCCAACGAGGAGCAGGCCGCCGCCGTACAAAGCGAACTGGAGGAGGCGCGCAGCTCCCTGCGCAACGTCATCGCCCTGCAGGCCCAGGCGGAAAACGCCCTGGCCGCCAAGCAGCAGGAGCTGGAAGGCGTGCAGACCCAATTGGATGAGATCACCGCCCAGCAGGCCGACGAGGCCCAGGCCCGCAAGGAGCTGGACAAGAACCTGAAAACCGTGACCGCCCAGAAGGAGAAGGCCGAAAAGGGACTGGCCGCCGCCCAGGCGGAGCTGACCGAGATCCAGACCACCCTGGCGGACCAGCAGCAGGCCGACGCCGACGTGAAGGCCGAGCTGGAGGAAGCCCGCAACTCCCTGCGCAACGTCATCGCCCTGCAGGCCCAGGCGGAAAAGGCCCTGGAGGCCATGACCGCCAAGCAGGAGGAGACCGAAAAGGCCCTGGCTGCCGAGAAGGAAGCCCACGCCGCCGATCTGGCCGCCGAAAAGGAAGCCCAGTCCGCCGTGAAAGACGCGGAGCAGGCCACCAGGAACGAGCTGGAAGAGGCGCGGATGTCGCTGAAGAACGTCATCGCCCTGCAGGCGGAGACCGACGCCGCCCTGGCTGAGGCCAAGGAACGCATCGTCGAGCTGGAGGACATCGCCGCCCAGAAGGATAAATCCGACGCCGCCCTGGCCGCCTCCCAGGAGGCCCAGGCCGCCATGCAGGAGGAATTGAACGCCGCCCGGGCGTCCCTGCGCGGCTTGACCAACTTGCAGGGCGAAACCGAATCCGCCTATACCGTGGCCAGCGAAACCCTGGCCGTGGTGCAGGAGGAGCTGGAGAACGCCAAGGCTACCCTGAAGGGCTTGACCGCCCTGCAGGGCGAGACCGAAACCGCCCTGGCCACCGCCCGCCAGGAGGCGGACACCCTGCGCCAGGAGAAGGAAGCCCAGGCCCAGGCCGTGGCCGCCGCCCAGCAGCAGGCGGCTCAGCTGGAGCAGAAGACCCAGGATCTGGACGCCGCCAATACCCGCATCCGGGAGCTGGAGCAGCAGACCGCTCAAATGGAGCAGCAAACCGCCCAGCTTGAGCAGCAAACCGCCCAGCTGGCGCAGCAGACCCAGGCCCTGGACGCCGCCAACACCCGCATCCAGCAATTGGAGCAGCAGACGGCCCAGCTGGAACAGCAGGCCCAGGCCATGAACGAGGCCAGCGAGCGCAGCAATGTATTGCAGCAGTCCCAGGCCCAGGCCCTGGACGAGGCCAACGCCCGCGTCAGCCAGCTGCAGCAGGAGGTCAACACCCTGCGCGCCGAGCTGGCGGATCGGGAAGCCCAGCTGCTGGCTGTGCCCACCCCGCTGGCCGCCACGCCCACGCCCGAGCCCACCCAGGAGCCGGCGGCGGAGCTCCCCATCACCATTGAGGTGGAGGATGCGCCCACGCCGACCCCCGAAATCCCCGAGATCCAGGTGATCGAGGTGGTGGAGAACGAACCCACCCAGACCCCCGAAATCACCGTGGTGGAGCCCGTCCAGACCCCCGTGGTGGTCGTGGTGGAGCCCACCCACGCGCCTGTGGTCACCGTGGTGGAGCCCACGCCCGTTCCCCAGCAGGGACAGGTGATCATCCGCACCGAAGCGCCCCGGCAGGACCAGGAGCCCTATACCGTGGGCCGCGAATATCGCTGGGGCCACGACGGCGAATGGCATTGGGCCCTGGTGGTCACCAACAGGACCGATAACATGGCCGGTTTCCTGGCCCATGTGACCTTTATGGATGAAAACGGCAGCCTGATCGACGCCCAGGACGCGCAGGTGCTTTCCTGCTCCCCCGGCGGCGACGCCCTGCTGCTGTGCGACACCAGCCGCCCCTTCGCCAGTGTGGATTATGAGATCCGCGTGGTGGATCCCCTGGGCATCGGCCCCCAGCGCGTGGTGTCCGTCAGCGCCGAGCGCAGCGGAACCAAGGTGATCCTCACCGCCCTCAACCGCGCCGGCATCGGGCTGGAAAAGGTGGAGTTCACCTGCCTCTTCCTGGACGCCACCGGCAATGTGGTGGATTCCACCTGGGGCTATTTCTCCGACCTGGACGGCATTCTGCGCCCCGGCCAGACCGTGATGCGCGAGGAGAGCAGCGCCGCCGAGTTTGAGGCCGTGGTGGTCTATCTGGGCGGAAGCGGAAAATAAAAAATCAGAAACCTGCAATTCCGATCACCGTCGGGATTGCAGGTTTTTTGAAAAAAGATTGACATAATCCAAGCGCCATCGTATAATGCTGATAGAGGTAGCAAAGGCTATCCGGTGGACTGACACCTAAAATCCGAAAGACACGCCGGACGCATGTGCCGGTGGTTGGCAGGCAACGGAAAAACCTGTGTTCTGATCGGACGTATGTGCCGATGGCTGGCGGACAGCAGAAAAATCAGTCGTCAAAGGGGAGTATGTGGCGCTGCGGCGTTTCTGCTCCCCTTTGAAATATGCGGAGGTACGGATGAAGAAGGAAGATGCCATCAGGATCATCGTATCGTGCGCCAAGCAGTATCATATCAATTTGGAAAACCAAAACCTGCTGTTTCTTTTCGGCGCGCCGCGGGAGCCTGAATGGATCGAAACGACGTTTCTTCCCCGTCATTTTCTGCATTTGACAGGCGTCCGGCAAAATGCCGGCATCAGCAGCACGGATTTTTATGATCGGTGCCTGAAAGGTTATTTGAAGGCGTCCGATTTCAGTATACCCAAGGATGGCACAGCGGAAATGAAACTGGCGGTGCTGCCGCAGCTGATGAGCCTGCATAAAAACGCAAAGATGATCGGTGATTATGGCTTTGCCAAATCCTTGCTTTATACGGAAAAACTGGCGGGGAATGTGACGGCCTGCATGGGTTTTGTCCGGGATGGTCAGTATTATCTGCCCAATACGGCGCTGAAAGAAGATATCCGCGATATCGCAAAGCATCCGCAAAAGCGTGTGCTGATGATTTTCCGCAAACCGATCCGAAACAAACTCTATGACCAGCTTTGCTATGCCGCAAAGGGACTGGATATGGTGTCAGTGATTGTTCCAGAATCCGTAAAAAGCAAAATCACCCTGCAATAATTGTGCATTCTGCAAGGGGTTTTGGGTATTATTCGTATATTCTTCCTCTTGCATTTCCCGCGGTTATCCTCTATAATGTCCCCGCCGACAACCAAGGACCCTGTCGGCCAATGGAGGTATTATGAGCAGATCAGAAGCGGTTGAACAATTTTATGCGTCTTTGAAGGCGGGCAAGAAGTTTTACGCCAACGCCGTGTCCAAGGGCCAGAATCCCTATCCGCCGGTGCTCAACGAGATCCTGGAGGGCAAGGCCACCGCAGGCACCGTCAAGGTGGGCCTGGTGGATATCCCCATGGATCGCATCGTGGGCACCTGGGCCGATGGGCGCAAAACCGCCTTTGCGGGCAATTTTGCCCCGCTGCTGGATGACGGCACGGAGTTTGCCGAAAAGTGGATCAGCCTGTGCGCCGCCCATCTGGAGGAGGGCATCACCGATCCCATCACCTGTATGGAGTACCTGGGCAAATTTTATGTGCAGGAGGGCCACAAGCGGGTCAGCGTGCTGAAGGGCTACGGCAGCCCCAGCGTCCCCGGCTATGTGACCCGGGTGATCCCCGCGCCCTCCGACGACCCGGAGATCCAGCTTTATTATGAATTCATGCGTTTTTACAAGTGCAGCAAGCTGTACGGGGTGGATTTCACCCGGCCCGGCAGCTACGCCAAATTGCAGGCCGCCCTGGGCTTTGAACCGGACGAGGAATGGCCCGAAGCCGCCCGCCGCAGCTTTTTGACGGACTATCGGCGTTTTGAAAACCTGTTCAATCAGCTGAACACCGAAAAGCTGCCCATTACCGCCGGGGACGCCCTGCTGGTGTACTTGCAGGTGCACGGGCGTCCGGAATGGCGCGGCCAGACCGAAAGCGAAACCAAGGCGGCCTTGACGGCCCTGTGGCCCGATATCCGCATCATGGCCCAGGGCGCGCCCCTGTCCGTCACCACCGAGCCCGAAACCAAGGAAAAGAGCCTGCTGGGCCGCATCCTGGGCGGGCCCAAGGTGCGGGTGGCCTTTATCTACGCCTTTGATCCCAAGATTTCTCCCTGGTCTGCCGCCCACGAGCGGGGCCAGAAGTATCTGGAGGAGAAGCTGGGCGACAGCATCACCGTCACGTCCTACCTCACCGGCGAAAACCCCGACGAGGCCTTCGCCCAGGCCGAAAAGGACGGGGCCAACGTGTTCTTTGCCACCAGCCCCACGCTGATGGACGCCTGCCGCCGCCTGGCCGCCCGCAACAAAAGCGCCGCGGTGTTCAATTGCTCCCTGACCCTGCCCTACGCCGAGGTGCGCAGCTACTATTGCCGCATCTATGAGAGCAAGTTCATCGCCGGAGCCATCGCGGGAGCCATGACCGAGGGCAAGCGCATCGGCTACGTGGCCGATTATCCCATCATGGGCGTGCCTGCGGCCATCAACGCCTTTGCCCTGGGCGCGCGGCTGACCAATCCCAAGGCCCGGGTGTCCCTCCGCTGGAGCTGCATGGCGGGCAATCCCGTGCGGGATCTGCTGGACGCGGGCGTCACCGTCATCAGCAACCGGGACGAGGGCGGCGACAAGGCCCCCTTGACCAAGGATTTGGGCACCTATCAGGTGGGCGAGAACGGCCTGCTGACGCCCCTGGCCACCCCCAGCTGGAACTGGGGCAAATTCTACGAGCGCATCGTGCGCAACCTCATGAGCGGCGGCATCGAATCCCTGCGCTCAAGCGACCAGGCCGTCAACGACTGGTGGGGCCTCAGCGCCGGCGTGGTGGACGTGGACGTGGACGAAAACCTGCCCATCGGCATGAAGCACCTGGCCAATATGCTCAAGTTCGGCATCATCGATGAGGCCATCGACCCCTTCCAAGGCCCCATTTGGGATCAGAAGGGCGACCTGCGCTGCGAGGATGGCAGCACCCTGACCCCCGAGCAGCTGATCCGCATGGATTGGCTGTGCGACGCTGTGGACGGCAGCATCCCCGAGTTTGACGATCTGCTGCCCCGGTCCCAGAACCTGGTGCGGCTGCTGGGCGTGCACCGTGAATCCATCCCGCCCGTTACAGAGGAGTTGGAGCTATGAAAATCTTGCTGGTCGCCGACGAGGAGAGCCCCTATTTGTGGGATTATTATCAGCCCGGCAGGCTGGAGGGCATCGACCTGATCCTGTCCTGCGGGGATCTCAAGCAGGAGTATCTGGAGTTTCTGGTCACCATGACCAACAGACCCCTGTATTACGTCTGCGGCAACCACGATAAGGGCTATGAAAACTTCCCGCCGGAGGGCTGCATTTGCCTGGACGACCAGCTGATCACTTTCAAGGGCCTGCGATTGCTGGGCCTGGGGGGCTGCATGCGCTATAACCCCGGCCCCTATCAATACACCGAAAAGGAAATGGCCGGGCGTATCCGCCGCCTGCGGGGCAAGCTGCGCCGCACGGGGGTGGATATCGTCATCGCCCACGCCCCGCCCAAGGGCTACGGCGACGCCCCGGACAACGCCCACAAGGGCTTTCAGAGCTTCGTGACCCTGATGGAGGAATACCATCCCCGCTATCTGATCCACGGCCACGTGCACCAAAGCTACGGCCATGGGCACCCCCGCACCTTCCAATGCGGCGATACCACGGTGATAAACGCCGTGGGCTGGCAAATCCTGGAGGTGGACGTGCCGGAGGTCCCGGAAGCCAAAGGCCTGCGGCGGCTGGTGGAAAGGATCAGGAGCAGGGGAGCGAGCGCTTGATCGCAATATACAAATCATACTATTCCCTGATTAAAGCGAGACGTTGAAAAACAGAAATTGGCAAGGGTTACGATAAGGGCCTCCGCGGCCCTTATGATCCTGCGGCAAGGGATTTCATCCCTTGCATCCCAGCGGGCGAACCGGCTTGACAACAATAACAAACAATCTCTCCGGCCTGACGCCGGTTTTCGCTGTGCGCTTGGCGCACAGCGCGCCAGCGAAGCTGGCTGCCCGGAAGCGGTGGGCTGCAACATAGTTTCTCGTTGCGTTTGCAGCTTTTACGGCGACAAACGCAGGTTTTCTGCTTCTCTTTTGACGCAAAAGAGAAGCGTACCCCTTCCCCGTCAAATTTCTGTTTTCCCCGCTCTCATTCCCCGCCAAATAACCTCAGCAGCCCTTCCGGCTCCTCCAGATGGTACCCCCAAACCGTCACGTATTCATAGGCATAGCATCTGTCGTCCGCTTCCGGCAGATGGTCGTTCAGCGGGAGCTGTTTCAGGCGGACAGGCTCCGGGAGCCTGCGCTGGAGGATCAGACCGTCGGGGTATGCGGGGTCCGCCGCGATGATCAGCAAGGCGTCGTCCATGCCCGGGACGGCAATTTTTTTTGCCGTTTCGCCGTCGCGGAGCATCAGCGGCTCGGGGCTGGCGCTTTCGCGCAATTCGGACCGGATGCTGAAAAGGCTGCCGTCCGTCAGGGCAAGGGTCAGTTCATAGCTTGTGGCCACGGCGCTTGCTTCGTCGATCAAAAACCGGTTATACCGCAGGCGTCCGGACAGACTGCTTTGGATCAGCGCGTATTGACCGAAGGCCTTGCACTCCATGCAAATTTTCGCCGCGCATTCGGCGATCTCCCCCTCCGGCAGCCAGGCGGGGGCCGTCAGCTGCGAAGCGCCGGACAGTGCCTGGTCAAACGCTTCCATAGAGGAAAATTGCACCTGCGTTTTATGCAGTTCGCTGCGTTGGATGCCGCCGTCCTCGGCCTCGTACCAGGCAAAGGCGGTTTCGGCGTCCGGTATCCCGCTGATGAAATCGGCCAGGGAATCCAGATCGGCGGAGGATATAAGCGTTTCGGCGCTCTGCGGAAGCTCCGCCGTTCGGGTGATCTCCCCCCGCCAGTTGATGACGCGGTAGATCTGGCTCACGGCGAAGGCCGCCGTGGTCAGGACCAGCAGCGCCGCTGCCAGAACCAAAAAAGTCAGCTTCTTTTTCACCTTTTTTTCTCCTCTCTCCCGGGCCAGGATGCGGCCCGCCAATCCGGGATCGGCTTGCAGGCCGGAAAGAGCCCGGTCCAGCGACTGCCGGAATTCCTGGGCGCTGATTCTGTCATTCATCCAACTCCCTCCCTTCCAATGCCTTTTTCAGTCTTTCCCGCCCGCGCCGCAGTCTGCCGGATACCGAGGAATGAGAAAGATGCAGGGCGCAGGCGATCTCGCTTACGTTCAGCTGCTGATAGTATCGCAGCAGGATCACCTCCCGCAGCTTGCGGGGCAATTCCATCACGGCAGCCGCCAGGGCCAGGTCCTCCTCGGCGGAGGCGGCGCAGGGCTCGGGCAGCGTCTCCGGGGTCACATGCCGGTTCATAAACCGGAACCAGCCGGAATGGTTGATGTCGTAGCACGCGTGCATGGCGATTTTCAATATCCAGGTCTTTTCGCTGCTCTCTCCCCGAAAGGCGTCCAGGCTGCGGTATACCTTGAGGAAGGTTTCCTGGGTGGCGTCCTCCGCCAGGGTCTTATCCCGCAGGTAAAGAAAGCAGGTGCGCAGCACATCCTCCTGATATTGCTCCACCAGCCGTTCAAACCGCTGATCGCACGGGGCATGGCTCACGGCTCTGTCACCTCCTTCACCTATATAGACTGACGCGGAAGGGAAAACGGTCGCATGCGGCGAAAAAATATTTGGACGTATTTAGCCGTTTTTGCGGCAAAGTTGATCGAATTCATGATAGGAAAAACGCATTTTTTGTGATATGATAGAAAGGACAGAAAGGGATGACGCGATGAAATACTATCTGGCAATCGATATCGGCGCGTCCAGCGGGCGGCACATCGTGGGCTGGACCGAAAACGGAGAACTGCAAACCAAGGAAGTCTATCGCTTTCCCAACGGCGTCACCGAGCGGGACGGCCACCTGACCTGGGATATCGACGCCCTGGAAACCCACGTGAAAACGGGCATTGACGAGGCGCTGAAGGAATATCCCCGGATCGAAAGCCTGTCCATTGATACCTGGGGCGTGGACTACGTGCTTTTGAAGGGCGATGCGCCCATCCTGCCCTGCTATGCCTACCGGGACGGCAGGACGGAGGCGGTCATCGAAAAGGCGCACGAAAAGATGCCCTTTGCTGAATTATACCGCCGAACGGGCATTCAATTCCAGCCCTTCAACACCCTTTATCAGCTGTACGCGGACAAGCTGGCCGGGCGGCTGGAGCAGGCCACCGATTTCCTGCTGATGCCGGAATATCTGCTGTATCGCCTCTGCGGCGTCAAATCCCACGAATACACCAACGCCACCACCGGCGGCATGGTGAGCGCCGTGACCGGCGAATATGACGCCGAAATCATCGAAGCGCTGGGTTTGCCAAAGCAATTATTCAAGCCTTTGCAGCAGCCGGGCGCGATTATTGGCGAATACAAGGGCATTCGGGTGATGCTCTGCGCCACCCACGATACCGGCAGCGCCGTGGAGGGCATCCCCATGGAGGGGGATCAGCTCTA
Source organism: uncultured Eubacteriales bacterium (assembly GCA_902781945.1). GTDB lineage: Bacteria > Bacillota > Clostridia > Christensenellales > Aristaeellaceae > SFMI01. The sequence continues at coordinate 20,147 of CACZLE010000052.1, forward strand.
TATCTCCAGCGGCACCTGGAGCCTGCTGGGGGTCAAGGTGCCCAGGCCCATCACCGACGCGGGCAGCCTGGCCGCCAATTACAGCAACGAGGGCGGCGTGGGCTACACCCGCTACCAGAAGAACATCATGGGCATGTGGCTGGTCAACCGCCTGCGGGCCGAGCTGTGCCCGGACACGCCCTGGAACGAGATCACCGCCGAGGCCGAGCAAAAGCGCTTTGACCACCTGGTGGACGCCAACGATCCCATTTTCCTGGCCCCGGAGAGCATGAAGGCCGCCTTTGACGCAAAGCTCCCCCATCCCCCCAAGTGCGTGGGCGGCTACTTCCGCTGCGCCTATCGGTCCCTGGCCCAGGGCTACCGGCAGGCCATCGAGGAAATCGAAAAGAACACCGGCAGGACCTACGAAAAGCTCTACATCGTGGGCGGCGGGGCCAAGAACCAATTTTTGAACAGATTGACGGCTGAGGCCACCGGTAAGCAGGTCATCGCCCTGCCCATCGAGGCCACGGCCATTGGCAATTTGATGATCCAGATGAAGGAGGACGCATGATGTTAGTTGAAACCAAAGCAAGGATCGGCGTGTTCGCCATCGCCCTGGGGGCCTACCTGCCCCAGTTTCCCAGCCTGGTGCCCGAATTCGAGGGCCAGTACAGGGAATTCAAAAAGCTGATCCCCGATACCGTGGACCTGATCGACGGCGGCATCGTGACCACCAAGGAAAAGGCCATGGAGGCGGGGGACAAATTCCGCGCCGCCGACGTGGACCTGGTGATCCTGCAATTGCTCACCTACGCCACCAGCTACAACATGCTGCCCGCCGTGCGGGATCTGGACGTGCCCGTGGTGCTGGTGAACGTGCAGAAGAAGAAGGCCCCGGACTACGCCACCACCGATACGCCCACCTGGCTGGGCGAGCTCTACGCCTGCGGCGCCGTGGGCGAAATGGTGGCCGACCTGGAGCGGGCTGGCAAGCGCCATGCCGTGATCACCGGCGTCGTCGAGGGCGGCGATCCCGAGGTGGAAAAGGAGATCATCGATTGGTGCCGCGCCGCCCAGGTGCGCCGCCGCTTCCGCAATACCAACATCGCCCAGATCGGCCGTCCCTATCCCGGCATGATGGACCTGTACATCGACGAAACCAACCTGTACCACCGCATGTGGCTGTACACCAAGCAGTTTGACTGGGAAAAGATGTGGGCCATTGCCGACAACATCACGGACGAGGACGCCATCCGCGCCAAGGCCCAGGACATCCTGGACACCTTCGATATCGAGGGCGGCGGCACCATCGAAAAGGTCTGGGATATGGCGAAATACGTGGTGGCCTTTGAGCAGTGGTGCAGGGACGAGCAGCTGGGCTTCGTGGCCAGCCACTACGACGGTTTCGCCCAGGGCGTGGCGGGCAAGCTGGACAGCATGCTGATCCCCGCCTTCTCCATGCTGATCAAGCAGGGCACCGCCTGCGCCGTGGAGGGCGACATCAAGGTGGCCATGGCCATGGGCATCCTGAAGGTTATCGCCGGTACCGGCCAGCTGAGCGAAATGTACTCCATCGACTTCAACGAGGATATCTGCATCATCGGCCACAGCGGCTCCGGCGACGCCGACATCAGCCAGGCCCGCAAGCCCACCATGAAGATCGTGCCCATGTTCCACGGCAAGACCGGCGGCGGCTACCTGACCCAGTTCTATCCCCCCACCAACAGCGCCATCACCTTCCTGGGCATCACCCAGGATAAGGACGGCCACTTCAAGTTCGTGGTGGCCGAGGGCGTCAACGAGGAAGGCCCCATCTTCATGTTCGGCGACACCAACATGCGCATGCGCTTCACCTGCGGCGCGCGGGACTTCTGCAACCGCTGGAGCGAGGCCGGTCCCACCCATCACATGGCCGCCGCCGTGGGCCGCCACATCGACACCATTTTGAAGGTCGCCAAGATCTTCAACGTGCCCGTGGATGTCATTTCGAGATAAATCAAGTGGCAAAGGGCTCCGTTCGAGGCCTCCGCGGCCTCGAGCTCTGCGCCAAAGGCCTTCGGCCTCTGGACTTCACCGGGCGATTCGGCTTGAATGCGGCAACAAACAATTTGCGCCTGTAACTTGTATGTTGCCAAGAGAGCTTCCGGGCAGAAGAAAAGCCGAAGGCCAGCCGAAAAATAAGCGAGCTTATTTTTCGGCTTGTCCTGCGGCTTTTCGCTGTGCGCGTGCGCACAGCATGCGCGGCTTTGCCGCGCTGCCCGGAAGCGGTGGAACTACTTCTGCCGCTCGCTGCGAACGCTGCTTTTACGGCGAAAAACGGCGGTTTCTTTGTTTCTTTCTTTGACTCAAAGAAAGAAACGTATCCCTTTCTTGCCATAAATCAGACCCCAATCAAAAGGAGAGTATACAATGAAAAATATCCTGGAAGCCCCCTTCATGGTGGAAATGATCCGCACCGCCACCAATATGTACAACCACGGCTGGGACGAGCGCAACGGCGGCAACATCAGCCTGATGCTGGACGAGAGCGAAGTGGCTCCCTATCTGGATCTGAGCCAGGTAAAGCTCAAGATCCCCACGGGCTTCACCGCCCCCGAGCTGGACGGCAAATATTTCCTGGTCACCGGCACGGGCAAGTATTTCAAAAACGTGCAGTACGCCCCCGCGGCCAACCTGGGCATCGTGCGCATCACGGCCCTGGGCGAATTGGCCGAGCTGGTGTGGGGCTTTGAGGACGGCGGACGCTTCACCAGCGAATTCCCGGCCCACATGATGAGCCACGTGGCCCGCCTGCACGTGGACCCCGAAAACCGCGTGGTGATGCATTGCCATCCCGCCAACCTGCTGGCCATGACCTATGTGCACACCCTGGATGAGAAGGAATTCACCCGCACCCTGTGGCAGATGTGCACCGAGTGCATCGTGGTGTTCCCCGAGGGCGTCAACGTGCTGCCCTGGATGCTGTGCGGCACCAACGAAATCGGCGAAGCCACCGCGGAAAAGATGCAGACCGCCCGCCTGGTGGTCTGGGCCCAGCACGGCATTTACGGCGCGGGCAAGGATCTGGACGAGACCTTCGGCCTCATCGAGACCGCCGAGAAGGCCGCCGAGATCTATATGAAGATCGCCCATCTGCCCCGCCTCAACACCATCACCGACGAGCAGATGCACCTGCTGGAGCAGCGCTTCCACATCAAGGCCCGGGAGGGGTATCTGGCGGAATGAACCAGAAGGAACGGATGCTTGCCGGGCTGCCCTACAAAGCCTGGCTGGACGGGCTGAGCGAGGAACGGCTGGAAAATCAAAAGCGGATTTATCGCTATAACCATCTGCCCCCCGAGGAATGGGATCAGATGGACACGCTGCTGCGGGAGATCCTGGGCAAAGCGGGCAAGGTGGTCCATATCATGCCGCCCTTCCATTGCGATTACGGGTATAACATTGAGGTGGGCGAAAACTTCTTCGCCAACTACAATTTCACCGTTCTGGATGTGGGGCCCGTGCGCATCGGCGATAACGCCCAGATCGCGCCCAACGTGTCCATCTACACCGCCGGGCACCCCGTCCATCCCGATTCCCGCAATTCCGGCTATGAGTACGGCATCGGCATTACCATCGGCGACAACGTGTGGATCGGCGGCAATGCCTGCATCCTGCCCGGCGTCACCATCGGCAACAACGTGGTCATCGGTGCGGGCAGCGTCGTGACCCGCGACCTGCCGGATAACGTCATCGCCGTAGGCAATCCCTGCCGGGTGGTGCGGCAGATCACCGAAGAAGACCGGGCGTTCTACTTCAAGGACCGCAGGTTTGACGTGGATGACTATTGATTGATAGGCATAAAACAAGATCCTTTGGCTCCGCGGAATCAAAGGATTTTGTTTGCTTTTCTGTTCTTCAGCAGAATCGCTATTCTCCAATCATACTATTTTCTGATTAAAGCAAGGCATTGGAGTCACCAACATGATCCACGCATTTCTGATGATCGGCCAGTCCAACATGGCGGGCCGCGGGAACATCGCCGATGTGGAGCGCATTGATAATCCGCATCTGAAAATGCTGCGCAACGGGCGCTGGCAGCCCATGCTTGCGCCGATCAATCCGGATCGCATCTTTTCCGGCGTTTTCCTGGCGGAGAGCTTTGCCGACGCCTATCAAAAGGACCACGGCGTGGACGTGGGCCTGATCCCCTGCGCCGACGGCGGCACGCAGATGGCGCAATGGAAAGAGGGCGGCCTGCTGTTTGACCATGCGGTGATGCAGACCCGCCTGGCGGAGCGCACCGCCACCTTGGCAGGCGTGCTTTGGCACCAGGGGGAATCGGATTGCCTTCCGGGACTTTCAGAAGTATATCGGGAAAAGCTGGAGGCCTTCTATGCCGCCCTGACCCGGGCGCTGCACCTGGAAAACGTACCCTTTATCGTGGGCGGCCTGGGGGATTTTCTCGGCGAGCTGGGAAAGGAAAAAGCGCATTATCAATCGGTCAACGCGCAGATCCGTTCCTTCGCCTCAGCTCATCCCATGACGGCCTTCGCCTCGGCGGAAGGCCTTGCGGGCAAGCCGGATCATCTGCATTTCAGCGCGGTTTCCCAGCGCGAATTTGGTCTGCGCTATTACGCCGCCTTCAAAACCGTCGAACTCCAAAACCGGATATTTGAGGAAAAGCCCAACGAGGACGACGCTCTGCGCACGTATATCGACGGGTTGTAATCCCAAATGGTGTGCTGCCCGTCAGGGGAACACTAGAGTGTGTTTCTAAACTCATAAGAGACAGAAAGAAGCGTAAAAAGATACAAAAACCAAAAGGAAATTGAGCGACAGCGTCGAATAATATAAGCGAGG
>CACZLE010000053.1 GCA_902781945.1 uncultured Eubacteriales bacterium
TAGTGTGCGTCTGCGCAGCAGACATAGGCCGATAGGCCCGGGAGCGCGCACAGGACAGCCTTCGCAAACGCTGACGCTCAACAACCATGGAACAAACCAGCAAACGCTATAAACACAGCCCTTTTCGGTTCCTTTTCGGGCGTCGAAAAGGAACGCCTTCGTTCGTTTTATTCTTTCCCCTTGCCAATTTCTGTTTTTCAGCGTATGGTTTTAATCAGGTTTCAGTATTATATTATTTTTATTCTCCCAGCATCCCTTCGATAAACGCCGCCACGCCGTCCTCGTCATATCGGGCGGTCACCCGATCCGCGGCGGCCTGGACGGACTGGGGAGCGTTGCCCATGGCCACGCCGCAGCCCACGGTATGCAGCATTTCCAGGTCGTTTTCGGCATCCCCGAAGGCGGCGGTGGCGGTGATGTCTGTGCCGTTCAAGGCGCACAGGCGGCGGATGGCCGCGCCTTTGGTGCAGCCGGGGGCGCTGATCTCCAGGCCCCGGCCCAGGGAGCTGGACAGGTCAAAGCGATGGAGGGCGGCAAGCTCCCGGCGAAAATCGGCGATCAGGGCGGGGTCATAGCACACCAGGTTGATCTTTTCCAGTCCCGGCGCGCCTGCGTCCAAAAAGTCCTCCATTTTGTCCACCACCGGGGTGTTTCCCTGATCAAAATACCGCTGATGCCAGGGCGGCAGCTCGCGACTGCCGATCCGGTCATGATGCGCCCGGGTCAGCAGGATGCCGTCGTCCACGAACCATTCCAGAAAGTCCGCCCGATCCTTCATCACCTCATAGGCCGCCCGGGCATCCTCCGCGGGAAGCTGTGTAAAATCCACCTGCTTGCCGGTTTTGAGGTCCCGGATGGCCGCGCCGTTGCTGGTAATGGCGTAGTCAAAACCGAATTCCAGTACCTCCTGGGGACAGATGCCCAGGCACCTTCCCGTGGCGATGCACAGACGAATCCCCGCCTGCTGGGCCATTCGCAGCGCCCGGCGGTTGCGGGGCGACAGCGTAAAATGATCCGGGGAGATCAGGGTACCGTCGATGTCGAAAAAGAGCATGGAAAACTGCATTTTATACTCCCAACCCCTTGGCGATATTCACAATAAAATCCTGGGCGTTGGTCACGATGCCCCGGGTGGTGAGGCTGCCGCGGTCCGTGAGCTTGTTGACGGTGAACTCGCTGATATCCACGCAGTAGAAATACACCTTGCGCACAAGGCCGCCTGGCAGCACCCGGAAGGAGGGGGTCATGTTGCCCGTGGCGATGGAGTGCAGGGTGGTGGCCATGCAGATGACGGTGGTGGCTTTTCTCACCTGGTCCCGCATGGCGTCCTGGGCCTGGTACACGTTGCCGTATACCTCGGGCAGGGGGCCGTCGTCCCTTATGGAGCCCGCCAGCACATAGGGCACGCCGTGCTTTTCGCAGGCGTACATGATGCCGTTATCGATGCCCTCCGCCCGGATGAATTCCCGGATGGAGCCGTGGAGCCGCACCCGGTTGATGGTGTCCAGGTGGTTGTAGTGGCCGTTTGGCCGGTGCAGCTGGGTGTAGATATCCTGGCCCAGGGCGGTGCCCAGGTACGCGCCCTCCAGATCGTGGGTGGCCAGGGCGTTGCCCGCCAGCAGGCCGTGGACGTAGCCCCCGGCGATCAGGCGGGAAAAGGCGTTGCGGGCGTCGTAATCAAAGGAAAAAGCCGGGCCCATGACCCACAGCACGTGGCCGTGGTCGCGCTCGTGGCGGAGCAGGCCGTACAGCTCGTCATAATCCCGGGAAAAGGAGCTTTCCCGGCTGTGCCCCTGGCGGAAGGCGAAGGTCTGGGCGGTTTCCTCCACCGCGTCAAACCCGTGGGCGTGCACAAAAATGCCCTCGCTGCCGTCCTCCGTGCGCCCGCAAATCACCTGGTCGCCCTGCTTCAAGCGCCGGGGCTCCACCACCGCCACGCGGCCCTGCGCCCACACGGGCACGCAATCCATGCGGCTCTCCTCCGCCAGCAGCCAGCGGCCCTCCACCCGGAAATACTCCGGAAAGATGCTCATGGCGTGATAGCCCTCCGGGGCCACGCCGTCCCGGGGCGCGGCAACAAGCGGGGCCTCCGGCGCGTTCGCCAGGCCCAGGGCTTCAAAATCCGGCGCATGATAGGGTTCCAGCACAAAGGACATGATATTCCCTCCAATCTATGAGGATATGGTACTATAAATGGGAGAGGAAAGCAAGAAAAACAGCCATGCGCAGGGGGCATACATTGCATAAGGCCAGGATTTGTGGTAAAATCATTTTATCAAGGAGGTGATCGTCATGGCCATGACGGCGTCCGATCTGTATCGCCGGGATGTCTTGGTGGAACGGCTGAAAAAGGTGTGGGGAAAGCTGTCAAAGGATGAACAGTCTGCCTTGGAAACCGTTGTTAATTCCATGGTGCAGAATCATCCGGATGAAGTCGTTTACCGTCCGCTTTCCGAAGCGCTGCTGGTGGAACGGATTGATCGCTCCCTGGAGCATGTTTCTCAGGGTCAGCAGCAGCCTTCCGAAGAAATGGAAGCTGAACTGATTGCGGAATTCAATCTGTAAACCAAGGAGATGCCAGCAGCCATGAAAGCGTATAAAGTGACTGTATCTCCAGACGCGAAAGAGGATTTGCGCAAGGCGTTATGGTACCTTAAATATGTACTCAAAAATCCGCAGGCAGCCAGAAACGTGATGGATGATTATATCGAAACCAGAAAAACACTTTCCCGATCAGCGGGCAGCATCCAGATACCGGATCAATCCTCCATCCTCGGCAGAAGAAATTTAAGACGCATAAACCTTGCCAAACATGATTATTTTATGCTCTTTCGCGTTGAAGGGGATGAAGTAATCATCACAAACTTGTTTCATGGATTGGAAGATTTTGAAAACAAGCTGAGATAACAAAAAGCGACGATCATCAAGACCATCGCTTTTTTGTGTTTTTCTCAGCTCTCTCCCACAAACTCGCCCCTGTCCTTGCCGTAGAAGAACAGCGCCACGGTGCCGCGGCCCGTATGGGAGGCGATGATGGTGCCGATGTCGTACACCCGCACGTCCTGGAGGTTGGGGAAGGTTTGCAGTATCATTTCCCGCAGCTTCAGGGCCGTTTCCAGGCTATCGCTGTGGCTGATGAAGCACTTGCCGCTGTATTCCGTGCCGTTTTCGGCCCGCTCCACCATGACGCGGAGGGTCTCCTTCACGGCGTTGTTCTTGCCGCGCACCTTGTCGTAGGCGATGATGCGGCCCTCGGCGTTGAGGTGCATGATGGGGCAGATGCCAAGCAGGGTGCCCAGCATGGCGGCGGGGCCGCTGACCCGGCCATTGCGGCGCAGGTGGGTGAGATCGGTGCTGAAAAACTGGTGGTTGATGTTGAGCTTATGGGCTTCGGCCCACTGGTAGGCCTCCTCCAACGTCGCGCCGTCATCCCGCATATCGGCCAGCATATCCACAAACAGGCCGTGGCCGCTGGACGCCGCCAGGCTGTCCACCACCTTCAAGGTGCGGTCCGGATGCTTGGCCGCGGCGATCTCCATGGCGGACAGGGCGTTGGCCGCGCTGGCGGACAGGCCGGAGCCGAAGGCGATGTGCAGCACGTCGCCCTTTTCCAGCAGCTGATCAAAAAAATCGATATAGGTCTGGGTGTTCACCTGGGAGGTATGGGGCAGGGCGCCCGCGTCCAGCATGCGGTAGAAGCCCGGCAGGGCGTCGGGGTCCCGCAGCATGTCGTCCACGTATTCCTTGCCGTCCACCACGTAGGTGTAAAACACCACCGGGATATCCCGGCTCTGGCAGTAGCTGTACGGCATATCCACGGTGGAGCCGCAGCTTAAGATGAACTTTCTGTCGGTCATTTTGCCTCTCCTTGTCCGCTGTGCCCCGCCTCGTCCAGCATGCGGGAAAGCTCCCGCATGAAGGTGGGGATATCGGTGAATTGGCGGTACACCGAGGCGAAGCGCACATAGGCCACCTCGTCCAGCTTGCGCAGGGAGGACATGACCATCTCGCCGATCTGCTTGGTGGTGATCTCCTCCTGCAGGCTGTTGTAGGCCATCTGCTCCACCGCGCCCACGATGCGCTCGATATCCGCCGCGGTGACGGGCCGCTTGTGGCAGGCGTGGATGATGCCGCTGCGGATCTTCTGCGCGTCAAACAGCTCCCGGGTGTTGTCCTTCTTGATCACCAGCAGCTGGGGCAATTCCACTTTTTCATAGGTGGTAAAGCGACGCCCGCAGTTGGCGCACTCCCGCCGACGGCGGATGCTGGTCCCTTCCTCGGTGGGCCGGCTGTCCACCACGCGGCTGTCCGGACAGTTACAGAATTGGCACTTCATAAGCAGGTTACCGCCCTTCGGAAATACTTGTACACATTATATTATAATGCAAGTTCAACTTTTTGTAAACGGAAAAAAGTGGGCGGGGGGCCGGAAGGAAAGAGAGAATACATGTCGAAAAAAGAACCATTCCAGCCAAGAGGGTTTTTGGCGAGTATCGCCCGCATGCCTGAAAAATAGGCATGAGGATCATGCGGGCGAGCAGATCAGATTGCTGTTTTCCAAGGAAGAAAATCCATCAATATTTTAAAGGAGGTACCCCATGGACAAGATCTATCAATTCCTCAAGGACGCAGGCACCTACTATCTGGCCACCGTGGAGGGCGATCAGCCCCGGGTGCGGCCCTTTGGCACCATTGATGTGTTCGAGGGCAAGCTGTACATCCAGACGGGCAAAAAGAAGGACGTGTCCAAGCAGATCCACTTAAATCCCAAGATCGAGATCTGCGCCTTCAAGGACGGCGTGTGGCTCCGCGTGGCGGCCAAGGCCGCGGCGGATGACCGTATCGAAGCCCAGCAGCACATGCTGGACGCCTATCCCAGCCTGCAGGGCATGTACAAGGCCGGGGACGGCAACACCGAGGTGTTCTGCCTGACCGAGGGCGTGGCCACCTTCTCTTCCTTCACCGCCGCGCCGGAAATCATTCGGTTCTGATACTGAACCCTGATTAAAAACATACACAAACAGAAATTGGCAAAGGTAATTAAGAATTAATAATGAATAATTAATAATTTTGTATAGTCAACAAGACAGCGGAACGATAATGAAATGTGCCCTTGGTTGGCATCTTTTATTGAACATTCTACAATTATTCATTATTAATTATTCATTGTTAATTCACCGATAAATTTCTGTTTTTCGATGTATGGTTTTTAGTATGATCCGCATAATTTACGCCCCGGACGCATAAAATGTAAGGCTGCCCTTGCATTTGTCCGGGGCGTGCTGTATAATGATAAAACTTCGTGCGAGAAAGGAGGCCGCGCCCATGGGCACCCAATCCCGGCGGAACCTGCTGCGCGGCGTCCTGTTCGTCGCGGCGCTGGTCATCGCCGCCCTGATCTATTATTTTTCCTCCCAGGATGGAAACGAATCCTCCGAATTGAGCCGGGGCGTGTCCCGCTTTATCCTGCGGCTTTTCGTGCCCGGCTATGACGATCTGCCCCGCCGGGAGCAATACGCCCATCTCAAGGCCCTGGGCCTCTATGTGCGCAAATGCGCCCACTTTACGGAATACGCGGTCTTTGCCGCCGTGCTGGAAAACTATCTGCGCCTGCGCCTGCCCAGCGGCAGCGTGAAGCTGTCCGCCACCCTGGGCTGGCTCATTGCCACCCTCTACGCGGGCACGGACGAATTGCACCAGATGTTTGTGGCTGGCCGGGGTCCCGCCCTGCTGGACGTGGGCATCGACAGCGCCGGGGCATTGACCGGCGTGCTCATCGCCGCCGCGGTGCTCTCAGCGCACCTGAAAAGGAAAAAAGGATAAAAGAAAGGGGCCTCCCGATGTGCGGGAGCCCCTGTTTTGTTGAGGATCAGCGCTTGCCATAGTGATCGTGCTGCACTTCCACGCCGTTTACAATATACGGCTGATATAGACAATTGGTCTTTGCCTTGGCGTCGGCCAGGGTGGTGTAATAATAGTACCAGTTGTCGTACAGCACAGTTGCGGCCAGGCCGCCCGGGGCCACAAACACGGCGTTGCAGTACGTGATGGCGCTGATGTAGAATTCCTCCAGCGCGCCGGGCAGCACCAGGTAGAAGCGATTGGCGGTATAGCCGCTGCCTACCTCGTAGAAGGCGTTGTTCTGGATGCGCTTGACGGTGCTGGGCACCTGGATCACAAATTCCTCCGCGCCGCCATGCAGCAGGGTGCAGCCGTTGAAGGCACTGTCACCGATCTCCACCAGGCCGTCGGGCATCGTCACCTGCAGCAGCTCCTGATGATCCTTGAACACGTTGTTTTCGATGCGGTACAGGCCCGTGTCCGCGGGGATATAGACGGCGGCGCCGGAGCCCTCATAGCGCCGAAGCTCCAGGCGGTTCACGGGCTCGCCGTTTACGGTGTACTGTCTGTACTGATACAGCAGGCCGTCCGTCTCGTGGCCCTTGAGGGCGAAGAGATAGCTGCCGTTGTGATTATAGGTATCGATGCCGGAGAGTTGGAAAGCCGTCGTGGTGTCGGGATTGCAGGAGACGCGGCCCATGTTGATGTCCGTGAACGCGCCCCAGCCGGCGTCCACGTTGGTGGAAATGCTGGTCATGCTGTCCGGCAGCACATAGTAGTGCAAGGAATCGGCGTTCTTGCCGCACTGCTCGAAGGCGTGGTTCTCCAGCACCCGGAGGGAATCGGGGAAGGTGATGTCCGTCAGGTTCAGGCATCCCTTGAAGGCGCTGTCCTTGATTTTGACCATGCCCTCAGGCAGCACCAGCTTGGTCAGCGACGTCCTGTTCTCGAAGCTGCGGGTGTTCACGTGTTCTTCCCAGCCCGCATTGATGTAGGCGGCAGCCTGGGGAATGATGAGCTCCGTCGGCGTGCCCACACAGCCCGTCAGGTTCAGCGCGCTGTCGATGATGCGGTAGCGCAGGCCCTCGTGGCCGGGGAAGGTGAAGTTCAGTTCGGCCTCGGACAGACCCAGGGCCGTATCGGACAGCTGGTTGCATTTCAGTTCCAGATCGGGCTTCTGCTGGAACATGGCGCTGTTCACATGGCGGCAGTCGTCCGGCAGCAGAACGGAGGAAAGGGAGCCCGCATAATCGTAAAGGCCCCAGTTCCAGACGTGATCGAAATAGTCCCAGCGATAGCGGATATCCAGCTCATTGGGCCGGTCATTCCGGGCAAAGGACCAGCCGCGATTGGAAATCGTACCGGCTGTGGTGGAATTGATGCCGCAGGTCAGAATGGCCGGGCTGTTCTGGAATACATACTCGCCGACTCCGGTGATGCTGTCCGGCAGGTTGAAACAGAAGGACGCCTGCGCGGCGCTGCCGCAGCCGTTGAATGCGTTGCTGTCTATAAGCGTCAGGGTGTTGGGGAAGGTAACATCCGTTAGATGTGTGCAATCCCGGAAGGCGGAGAAGGAGATCCTGGTGACGCCCTCGGGAATGACCACCTTTGTGACGGCGGTGTTGTTCCGGAAGGCATCGTCGCTGATCATCCAGACATATCCGGGAATATTCACCGTGGCGGCGCTGCCCACATACTGCATCAGCCGCTCCTGGTGGCCCTCGGTGCCCTCGTTATTGTACCAGCGATAGCGGAAATCGGTCTCGCCGTTGTAGGTGTAGATGTACTGGTTCTGCTTGAATAGTGCGGCGGTGTCGCTGCCGCGGTTGAAGCACATCACCGCGCCGCAATCGCTGAAGGGCGTCCAGCCCAGGGTGGCGATATGGTCGGGCAGGCGGTAGAAATGGGTGCCCGCCGCCGTGCAGGCGTAATCGAAGGCATCTGCCCCGATGCTGGTCAGATTGGCCGAGAAGGTCACATCCGTCAGGTTGGCGCAGTAGGCAAAGGCCCGCTCATCGATCAGAGTCACGCTGTCCGCCATGGTGACGCGGGCCAGGCTGGTGCAATAACGGAAAGCCTGTTTGTCCAGGGCCGTCACGGTGTTCGGGATGGTCACGGCGGTGACGGCGGTGTTGTTGGCAAAGGCGTTCTCGCCGATGACCGCCGCCTCGGCGGGGATGGTCACGCTGCCGCCCGGGCCCTTATAGGCGGTCAGATACAGCGTGTCGACGCTGTTGACCTTCTTGTACTGATAGTGGAAGCCGGTATTGGCGTCGTAGGTGAAGGTGTAGCCGTTGGTTTTTACAAAGTTCTCCCGCTCGCTGCCCTTGGCCACCAGCAGGCCCGCGCCGCAGTTATAGAAGGCGCCGGAGCCAAAGGTTTCCACGCTGTCGGGCAGGACATAGACCGCGTTGGCGGTCTGGCCCACGCAAGTATCCCGGAAGGCCTCGTTGCCGATGGAGGTCAGGCCGGCGGGAAAGTTGATCTGGGTCAGCTTGGTACACTCGCGGAAGGCGTTCTGGGCGATGGATTCCACGCCTGCGGGCAGCTGCACGCTTTCCAGGGCGGAGCACTTCTGGAAAGCGCCGTAGGGGATCGCCGTGACCCCGGCGGGAATGGCGATCTCCGTCAGCGCCTTGCAGTTGTAGAAGGCGTAATTGTTGATGGTGGTCAGGGTGCTGGGCAGATGGACCTGCGTCAGCCCGGTAGCGTCCTCAAGGAGCGAACTGGGGAGTGTCGTGATCCCCTCGGGGATGGTGACCTCCGTCAAGCTCCGGCAGCCCCGCAGGGCATTGCTGCCCAGGCTGTTGATGCCGGTCAGATCGATTTCCGCCAGCGCATAGCAGCCGAAGAAGGCGTCGTTGGGCAGGGCCGTGACGCCTGCGGGCAGGTTGATCTCCGTTAGGGCCTGGCAGTTGCGGAAGGCGTTTTGGCCCAGGCTTACGACGGTATCCGGGACCATCACCCGGGTCATGGCGCTCTGGCCGCTAAAGGCGTCCTTGCCGATGGCCACCACGGGCTTGCCGCCCAGGGTGTCCGGGATCACCACGTCCGTCAAATTGCCGCCGGAGCCGGTGACGGTGGCGCCGCTGTCCGACACGGTGTAATAGATGCGGGGCAGCTCCGTGCCGTTCACCTTTACGGTGGCGCGGCAGCTGTCAAAGGCCCCGGGGGCGACGGTCAGCCCCTCGGTGGGAAAGTAGTAGCGCAGCTGGGCGCTGCCGGAGCCCGCGCCGCGGAAGGCCCCCGCGCCGATCTGCGTCACCGAGGCGGGCAGGTCGAACTCCGTGGCGGAGGTCAGGCCGGCGAAGGCCTCCTCCTCGATGACCGTGGTGCCCGCGGGCAGGGTCAGCAGGCCCTGGGTATCCGCCAGAGCGGAGACTGCAAGCAGCAGGGCAAGCAAAAGGAATAGCGCCGCGAATTTTCTTTTCATGGGCGTCCCCTCCTGATAAAATATGGAAAAGTTGTCTTTATTATAGGGAAAAGGGACCATTTTGTCAGGGTCAGTTTTGGATCAGGTGGGGTATTTTGCTTGTATTTTACGCCGCTTTTTGATATATTGGGGCAAAGACAAAGCACAAAGGAGGAATGAAGGTGCGCGTCCCGCGGCTGTTCAAAAGTGTACCTGTTCGCTGCGCCCTGTGGGTGGCGCTGTGCTTTTTTCTGACCTCCGCCGTATACCTTTCCTGGTTTTATCACCTGCTGGAGCTGACGGACGGCTTTGCTGCGGACCTGATCAGCATGGGCGCGGGCTACCTGTGCCAGGCGGTGGGCCTGGGGCTGGTGGTCTGGCGGCGGGACCGGGTGCCCTTCACCGGGGCGTCGGTGCTGCTGGCGGTGGCCGCCGTGCCTGCCCTGGTCAGCGGGTCCCTGGCGGGCGCGGTGATCTTTGGCCTGCTGGTCAATATTTTGTGCGGGGTCATCGCGGGGCACTATCTCCACGCCCTGGCCGCCCGGGTGGAAAGCGGACGGCGGGGGCTGGTGTTCGGCGCGGGCTACGGCCTGTCCACCATCGCCGTGTGGCTCTTTTCCCTGCCGGGGCAGGGCAGCTTTCTGCGCAGCCGTTATGTCCTGCCGGTGTACCTGGCGCTGATCGCGGGCATGGCCCTGCTGACGGCCCGCCTGCGTCTGCCGGACCTCCAGGAGGGCCCGGACAAGCCCCGGTCCCTTTCCCGGAAAGATCTGATCCTGGCCTGCGCCGCCGTGGGGCTGTTGAGCCTGGTCAAAAACATGGGGTTCAGCTTCCCCTCCGCCGACGTGGCCGCCGGTCTGCATGTGGAACTCAGCCGCGTTTTTTACGCCCTGGGGCTGGCGGCGGCGGGGGTGGTGACGGACAAAAGCCGCAAGCACGGCGCGCTGTGCACCGGGGCGGCCCTGGCCATTCCCTTCATCATGCTGGCGGTGCGGGACGAGCCCGTGTCCGCCTTTGTGAGCTGGAGCCTGGATTATCTGTTTTACGGCTTTTTCTCCGTGTTCCGGGCGGTGCTCTTTGCGGATATGGCCGCCCGGGCCCGCCGCTGCGAGCTGGCCCCGCTGGGGCTGCTGCTGGGCCGGGTGGGAGACGCGGCGGGCACCGGTCTGTGTGTGGCCCTGGGGGAGCACAAGGTCGCCTTGGTGGCCGCCACCTTCATCCTGTTCCTGGCGGCGGTGTTCCTGTTTTTTCGCCTGTTCCAGACCGTGTACGAGCCGGAGGCGGTCCGCCAGCGCAGCGAGCGCGAGGTGTTTGAGGATTTCGCCATCCAGCACGATCTGTCCGCCCGGGAGCGGGAGGTGCTGCGCCTGGCCCTGGCCGAGCGCTCCAACGCCGAGATCGCCCAGACCCTGTTCGTGTCCGAGAGCACCATCAAATATCACATGCACAACCTGCTCAAAAAGACCGGCTGCAAAAGCCGGGTGGATCTGATGGCCCGCTATGCCGCGGCGCTGTATCCCAGGCTGGAAAAATGAGCGCGGAGGGGGGAAAGCCTCCTCCGTATTATCTTTGTTCCCCGTAAAATCAGCCATTGCGCATTTGGCCATATTATGGTACAATAACACATGGCATGAGATCCAATCAACAAAAGCGAGGAGACAAAAGCATATGAACATATTGTTTGCTGCAAGCGAATGCGTACCGTTCATCAAGACCGGCGGCCTGGCGGACGTGGTGGGCGCGCTGGCGCCCGTGCTGGCCAAGAAGGGCCACGACGTGCGCGTGATCCTGCCCAAGTACGGCATGATCCCCGAAAAATACCGGGATCAGCTGACCCACGTGCTGGATTTTTACGTGCAGATGGGCTGGCGCAGCCAGTATTGCGGCATTGAGGAGCTGCATCAGGACGGCGTCACCTTCTACTTTGTGGATAACGAGTATTATTTCTTCCGCAATTACATCTACGGCATGGGCGGCGACGAGTACGAGCGCTTCGGCTTCTTCTGCCGCGCGGTGCTGGAGGCGCTGCCCCGCCTGGGCTTCCATCCCGACATCCTGCACACCCACGACTGGCAGAGCGGCATGATCCCCGCCCTGATGCGCATCCAGTACAACTGGGACGAGTTCTTCCGCAGCGTGCGCACGGTGTTCACCATCCACAATTTGCAGTATCAGGGCATCTTTGGCGTGGAGGACGTGAAGGATGTGCTGAACCTGGACGATGAATACTTTACCGACGACAAGCTGGAATGCTACGGCTGCGCCAACTTCATGAAGGCCGGCCTGGTGTACGCCGACGAGATCACCACCGTCAGCCCCAGCTATGCCGAGGAGATCACCACCGCCTATTACGGCGAACGCATGGACGGCCTGCTGCGCGCCAAGCGCAACCACTTGTCCGGCGTGCTCAACGGCATCGACATCAACTACTGGAACCCCGCCACCGATCCCGCCATCGCCAAGAACTACACCGCCGACGACATGAGCGGACGGGCGGAGTGCAAGCGCGATCTGCAGCGCTCCCTGGGTCTGGAGGAGGACCCCGACGCCGCCATCATCGGCATGGTGGGCCGCCTCAGCAGCCAGAAGGGCCTGGACCTGGTGGATCACGTCATCGGCCAGATCATGGACGAGCACGTGCAGCTGGTGGTGCTGGGCATGGGCGAAAGCCGCTATGTCAATCTGTTCAGCTGGGCCGAGCAGCAGTATCCCGGACGGGTGGCCGCCCGCTTCCAGATGGACGAGGGCCTGGCCCATCGCATCTACGCCGGCGCGGACATGTTCCTGATGCCCAGCCAGTTTGAGCCCTGCGGCCTGAGCCAGATGATCGCCCTGCGCTATGGCTGCGTGCCCGTGGTGCGTGAGACCGGCGGCCTGCGCGACACCGTGCTCAGCTACAACCACTACAACAACGCCGGCAACGGCTTCACCTTCTTCAACTACAACGCCCACGACATGCTGTTCGTCATCCGCCGCGCCCTGCGCTATTATTGGGAGCACAAGGACGTGTGGTGGCAGCTGCAGCAGCGCGGCATGCGCGGCGATTACAGCTGGGATATCTCCGCCGAGACCTACTTGGCCCTCTATGAAAACATGATGAAGGCCCCCGAAGTCCCCGCTCCCGCCGAGCCCATTCCCCTGAAGAAGCCCGCCCGCAAGCCTGCCGCCAGGAAGGCCCCCGCGGAAAAGGCCGAAAAGAAGGCTCCCGCCAAGAAGGCCGCCCCCAAGAAGGAAGCGGCCCCCAAGGAGAAAAAGCCCGCCGCGCCCCGGAAGCGCGCGGCCAAGAAAACCGAAGAATAACAACAGCTGACGAACCGGGAGGGCGAGGACGTCCTCCCGGTTTTGCAGTTTTACAGTGGTATCGCTGGGGGAGCATATGGAGATCGATCTATCATATAATTTCCGAACAGACTCAAAGGGGAAGGATCCGGATCTGTATAGCCGAACGCTGAAATTGTATCACCAATACCTGTGGAGCAAAGAATTGCCCGCCGGAGGATGCCTTCATTTGGATAAAGGCCTGAACAATCTTTCCAGTTGCGGCCCTTTTCATTTTTCAAGCGATTCCATCATTCCAACATACAGATATTGGCAATCCTGCCAGCATATCATTCAGCAAGTTGCCCCTGAGGCAGTTGAGAATTTCGATTACAAATCTCGCACGATTGGGGGAATGATCATTTTTCCCCGGGAGAGAATTGACAATCAGCAGACCATCAACATGTCCAAGGGAATAAACCGATTGATCAGAGATCGTTTTGATCTGACCCTTGAATGCATTAAACGTTACTACGAAGGAAAAGATAGTCCGCTCTTTGCTTGCTTGAAGCGCTATGCCTCTTTTTTCCAACTGTTTGGAGATTTCAACGGCTATACGGATTTTTTCTTTTTGCAGGATTTAGTGGATGATAAAGGAAACGTTCAGTTTTTCCTGCCTTTCGATGACTTTCGTTCGGATGGGCTTCCTCAAAATGTGAATGATTATCTTATTTTCATGAAGAATAGTATAGCCTTTATCAATCAGCGCGCAGAACGAATCGGGATTTGGGCAATGATGAAGCAAACAGGGAACAACGCCCTGTAAATAAAACGGAAGGAAAAATCAAAATGGATATGTATACGCCTTTGGAATCCGATTGGAAGCTGTTCCGGCAGCGGTTGCCGCAATGGCAGGAAAACCACATGAAAAAGCTGTGCGACGAATACGCGGCGATCCTGACCGGTGAACAGCGGGGCAGCGAAGCTTTTTGGGAGATTGAAAAGCGCATTCGTCGGGATAAAGAGCGCGTGGGCGTGATTGCGGATATGAGAAGATCGCTCATGTACGGACATTTATGGAGCCTGCTGGAGGAGGGCGTGATCACGCCGGACGATTTGACGGGTTTCAGCGAGGAATTGAAAGCGCTGTTGCTGGAATGATTTGAACGTTTGCCAACAATAGGAGGTTCTCTATGCATCTGGACGGCTTTGGCCTGCTTGTCAATGACATGGGCAAAATGATCCGCTTTTACCGGGACGTGCTGGGCTTTGAAATCAAGGAGCCCGAGGACGCCACCAACGTGTATCTGGTGAAGGACGGCACGCTGTTTCTGCTCTACGGGAGGCAGGATTTTGAAAAAATGACCCACCGGCGGTATGAATACGTCAAGGGCCTCAACGGCCACAGCGAAATCGCCCTGTACGTGGATACCTTTGATGAGGTGGACGCGGCCTTCCAAAAGGCCGTGGAAAACGGCGCCGCGCCCGTGCTGCCGCCTGAGCTGGAGCCCTGGGGCCAGCGCACCTGCTATATCGCCGACCCGGAAGGCAACCTGATCGAGATCGGGTCATGGAACAAGCCCTATGAGGAGAAGGACGTATGATGCTTCACCTGCAACCCATCGACAGCCAAAACGTGGAGGCAATTTTGGCGCTCTCCGTCCGGGAGGATCAACGGGATTTTGTGGCCTCCAACACCGACAGCATCATCGAGGCGTACATCGCCATCACCCACAACGGCCACGCCTTTCCCTTCGGGATCTTTGACGGCGACACGCCCGTGGGTTTCCTGATGATCGGCTGCGACGTGGACGATTGCTGGGAGGACGCCCCCGCCATCGCCCGCGGAAATTACAACCTGTGGCGGCTGATGATCGATCAAAAGCACCAGGGAAAAGGCTATGGCCGCGCCGCCATGGAATTGGCCCTGGACTTCATCCGCACCCAGCCCTGCGGCCCCGCGGAATGGATCTGGCTGTCCTATGAACCGCAAAACGCCGCGGCCCGCGCCTTGTATCAGTCCTTCGGGTTTCAGGAAACCGGGGACTGGGACGGAGAGGAGGTTATCGCGGCCAGGAAGCTGTGAGAGAGCGGAAAACAGAAATTGGCAAGGGGAAAGAATAAAACGAACGAAGGCGTTCCTTTTCGCCGCCCGAAAAGGAACCGAAAAGGGCTGTGTTTATAGCGTTTGTAGACGCACACTGCCGTGTGCCGGGAGCGGTTGGATTCTCCTGAGTTGGATTTCGACCCTCACGCTTCGCGCTCGGGATGCGGCATGGATAACCCAACTTGCGCACGTAAAAGCAACATCCTGAGCGCGAAGCGTGAAGGAGCGAACGAAACAAAAGAAAAGTCCAGCAGCGCCGACGCGCGAAGCGCAAGATGCGAAGCATCGCTTTAGCAGGCGCGTCTGACAAGTCCGTTCCTGCTCTCGCAGAAGCGAAAGACACCAGACGCTTCTCTTTCAGGCTCTGAAAGAGAAGGCCCCCGTCGTAGCCTTTTCCCCGTCAAATTTCTGTTTTCCGCTCTCCTCAAAAACTGCCCCTCTCCCTCGCATTGCCACCCGCCCCCGATTTATGCTATACTATCCCCATCTGAACGAAGGAGGACGCGGGGATGCTGAATGTCGGCCTGCTGGCCCACGTGGACGCGGGAAAGACCACGCTTTCGGAGGCCATGCTGTACACTGCGGGCCAGCTGCGCAAGCTGGGCCGGGTGGATCACCGGGACGCGTTTCTGGATACCGACGCCCAGGAGCGGGAACGGGGCATCACCATTTTTTCCAAGCAGGCCATGCTGACCTGGCAGGGGGTGGAAATCACCCTGCTGGATACCCCGGGCCACGTGGATTTTTCCAGCGAGATGGAGCGCACCCTGCGGGTGATCGACTGCGCGGTGCTGGTGATCAGCGGCGCGGACGGCGTGCAGGGCCATACCCTCACCCTGTGGCGGCTGTTGCAGGCCTATAATGTGCCCACGCTGCTCTTCGTCAACAAGATGGACCAGCCCGGCACGGACCGGGCGCAGCTGACGCATAACCTGCGCGCCCGCCTCAGCGACGCCTGCGTGGATGTCAACGCCCCCGACGCCCTGGACGACATCGCCCTGTGCGGCGAGGCCGCCATGGAAAGCCTGCTGGAGACCGGCGATATCCCCCTGACCGAGATACGGAAGCTCACAAAAGAACGAAGGCTCTTTCCCTGCCTGTTTGGCAGCGCCCTCAAAAATAAAGGCGTGGACGCCCTGCTGGATGCCCTGCTGCGCTATGTGCCCGCTCCCGCCTATCCCGGGGCCTTCGCTGCCCGGGTGTATAAGATCAGCCGCGATCCCCAGGGCGCGCGCCTCACCTGGATCAAGGTGACGGGGGGCAGCCTGCGGGTCAAAACCCTGCTGGAGTGCGGCGAAAAGATCAACCAGATCCGCCTGTACAGCGGGCAGAAATTCAAATTGACCGAGGAAGCGCCCGCGGGCACGGTGTGCGCCGTCACCGGGCTCACCATTCCCCGAGCCGGGGACGGCCTGGGGGCGGAGACCGCCGCCGACGCCCCGCTGCTGACGCCGGTTTTCACCTATCAGGTGCTGCTGCCCCTGGGCTATGATCCCGGCAGCGCCCTGCAAAAGCTGCGCATCTTGGAGGAGGAGGATCCCCAGCTGCACGTGCTGTGGAACGGCGAAAAGCGGGAGATCCGGGTGCAGCTGATGGGCGAGGTGCAGCTGGAAATCCTGAAACGCGTGCTGCATGACCGTTTCCAGCTGGCCGTGGCCTTCAGCGAGGGCAGCATCCTGTACCGCGAGACCATCGCCGGGCCGGTGGAGGGCGTGGGGCATTATGAGCCCCTGCGGCATTACGCCGAGGTGCACCTGCTGCTGGAGCCCGGGGAGCGGGGCAGCGGGCTGCATTTTGCCACCGCCGTGTCCGAGGACGACCTGGACCGCAGCTGGCAGCGGCTGATATTGACCCACTTGATGGAAAAGCCCCACCTGGGCGTGCTGACGGGCAGTCCCATCACCGATATGAAGATCACGCTGATCGCGGGCCGGGCGCACCTGAAACACACAGAGGGCGGCGATTTCCGCCAGGCCACCTATCGGGCCGTGCGCCAGGGGCTGATGCAGGCGGAAAGCGTGCTGCTGGAGCCCTGGTACGACGTGCGGCTGGAGCTGCCGCCGGATTGCGTGGGCCGGGCCATGAACGACCTGACCCAGATGGGCGGCAGCGTGTCCGCCCCGGAGACCCTGGGGGAGAGCAGCCTGATCACCGGCAGCGCCCCCGTGGCGGCCCTGCGGGGCTATGGCCGGGAGGTCACGGCCTATACCCGGGGCCAGGGACGGCTGCTGTGCACCCTGCGGGGCTACGCCCCCTGCCGGGACCAGCAGGCGGTGATGGACGAGATCGGCTATGATCCCCTGCGGGACATCGACAACCCGGCGGATTCCGTGTTTTGCAGCCATGGCGCAGGCTATCTGGTGCCCTGGAACGAGGTGCCCCAGCATATGCACCTGCATACCGAGGTGCTGAGCGCGGCCCCCGCGGAGGAAGCCGCCGCGGCCCCTGCCGCCCCCCGCAGCGCTTATCGGGGCACCGCTGAGGAGGACAAGCAGTTGCAGGCCATCTTTGAGCGCACCTACGGCCCCGCCAAGGAGCGCACGGGCGGCGCGGTTCGCCAGGCGCGGCCCACCGTCAATGATCGGCCCATCGAGATCCGCGCTCCGGAGGACGAATACCTGCTGGTGGACGGCTATAACATCATCTTTGCCTGGCCGGACCTGAAGGAATTGTCCCAGCTCAGCCTGGAGGACGCCAGGAAAAGCCTCCAGGACATCCTGAGCAATTACCGGGGCTTCAAGCCCTGCCAGCTGATCTTGGTGTTTGACGCCTACAAGGTGGCGGGCAATCCCGGCTCCAGCGAGGACTACCACGGTATTCACATCGTGTACACCAAGGAAGCCCAGACCGCCGACAACTATATCGAATACACCATCCGCCGCCTGCCCAAGGGACGCCGGGTCCGCGTGGCCACCAGCGACGCCCTGGAGCAGGTCATCATCCTGGGCGGCGGCGCCCTGCGCGTGTCCGCCAAGGAGTTCCGCGCCGAGGTGGAGGCCGCCCGCATCGAGATCGCCGAGATCCTGCGCCGCAACAATTCCGCCCGGGACGGCGGCTCCAACGTGGAGCGGGCCATGCGGGCGGCGATGGAGAAGAAAGATCAAAGCAGCCAATAAAACATAAATTACGGGCTATTCGCTGTGCAGGACGCCCTGGAAAAAGAACATCTGTTCCCATAAATTTTTGCTGCATACTTGTATGCGTTTGCGATTTATGCTATAATTTATTGTATTCTACACCTGACCGGAGGAACGTGCATGAACATCGGGGTCGTATCGCTGGGCTGCGTCAAAAACCGGGTGGACACGGAGCAAATGCTCTCTGTGCTCACCCAGGCGGGGCATACCTTTACCCCCGATCCCGCGGAGGCGGACATCATCATCGTCAACACCTGCGGGTTCATCGATCCGGCCAAGGAGGAGAGCATCCAGACCATCCTGGAGATGGCGGGCTACAAGCAAAACGGGCGCTGCAAAAAGCTGATCGTCACAGGCTGCCTGGCCCAGCGCTACGGCGACGCATTGCTCCAGGATATGCCGGAGATCGACGCGCTGCTGGGCGTCAGCCAGTATGACCGCATCACCGAGGCGGTGGAGGACGTCATGGCGGGCCAGCGGCCCGACTACCGCCAGCGCCGGTGGGACATGCTGGAGTGCGGGCGCGTGCTCACCACCCCCGGCTATTCCGCCTATGTGCGCATCGGCGAGGGCTGCGACAACCGCTGCGCCTACTGCGCCATCCCCCTGATCCGGGGCGGCTACCGCAGCCGGGACGAGCAGGCCATCTTGGACGAGGCGGCAGCTTTGGCCGCGAACGGGGCCAAGGAGCTGATCCTCATCAGCCAGGACACCACCCGCTATGGCCGGGACAACGGCAAAAGCCTGGAAAGCCTGATGGCCAAGGCCGCCGCCATCCCCGGCGTGGAATGGCTGCGGGCCCTGTATATGTATCCCGACGAAACGCCCTATTCCCTGCTGGACGAGATGGCCCGGCACGACAACATCTGCAAATATCTGGATCTGCCCCTGCAGCATGCCAGCAATAAGATCCTCAAGGCCATGAACCGTCGGGGCACCATTGAGGAGGCCGAAAGGCTGCTCCTCCATGCCCGGGAGATGGGCTTCACCCTGCGCACCACCTTCATCGTGGGCTTTCCCGGGGAGACGGAGGAGGACTTCCAGGAGCTAATGGAATTCATCCGCCGCATGCGCTTTGACCGCATGGGGGCCTTCGCCTATTCTGTGGAGGAGGATACCCCCGGCGCAAGCATGCCCGATCAGGTGCCCGAGGAGATCAAGCAGCGGCGGCTGAATCAGCTGATGGAACTGCAGGCGGAGATCAGCCGCGAGCTTGGCGAGGAGCGGGTGGGCACCGTCTGCCGCGTGCTGGTGACGGGCTTTGAGGAGGGCTTCTACACAGGCCGCAGCGCCATGGAAGCCCCCGACAGCGACGGCGTGATTTACTTTACCGCGGAAAAAGAACTGGCTCCGGGCGAATTTGTGACCGTCAAAATCGTGCGGGCCGATACCTATGACCTGTACGGCATGATGGAGGGAGAGCAATGAATATTCCCAATAAGCTGACCCTGCTGCGCATCACCCTGGTGCCGGTATGCCTGCTGCTGGCGGGCTACGATCAGTATATCCCGGCGGCGGTGGTCTTTGTGCTGGCGGCGGTGACGGATGCCCTGGATGGGCGCATCGCCCGCAAAAAGCACCTGATCACCAATTTCGGCAAGTTTGCCGATCCCATCGCGGACAAGATCCTGGTGCTGTCCATGATGATCGTGCTGTGCCACGAAGGGCTGCTGCCCGTGTGGCTGCCGGTGATCCTGGTGTTTCGGGAGCTGATGGTGGACGGACTGCGCATGGTGGCCGCCGAGCAGGGCCGCGTCATCGCGGCGGGCTGGAGCGGCAAGGTCAAGACCGTCTCCCAGATGGTGCTGATCGTCTACGCCCTGGTGCTGGGCAACGGCACGCTGACCCTGATCCTCAGCATTCTGGTGGCCGCCCTGACGCTGTACAGCGGCATCGAATATTTCTGGAAGCTGCGGGATCTGTTCAAAAAGGACCTGGGCATATGACGGCGCGGGAGATCGTAGCGGCCCTCACGGCGCGTGGCCAGACCCTGGCCGTGGCGGAAAGCCTCACCGGCGGGCTGCTGAGCGACGCCATCGTGCAGGTGCCGGGGGCCAGCAAGGTGTTCATGGGCGGCATCGTGGCCTATGACGAAGGCCGCAAGGTGAGCCTGCTGGGCGTAAAGCAGGCAACCCTGGATCAGTATACCGCCGTCAGCCGTCCCACCGCCCTGGAGATGGCCCGGGGCGCCCGGGAACGGCTGAAAACCGATTGGGCCCTGTCCACCACGGGCTATGCCGGCCCCGACGGGGACGACGTGGGCCTGGTGTATGTGGCCCTGGCAGGGCCAAGGGGCGAAAAAGCGCTGGAGTGCCGCTTTGCCGGCAGCCGCGCCGAAATCAGAAATCAGGCTGTGCAGGCAGCCTTGCACCTTTTGACATTGGATTAAGGAGATACTTGTATGGCGAAGAAAGCAGCAGAAGAAAAGGCCGCCAAGGTGCTGGACGACCGCGCCAAGGCGCTGGAAACCACCCTGGCCAGCCTGGAAAAGCAATTTGGCAAGGGCACTGTGATGAAGCTGGGCGAGCAGGCCCACATGAAGGTGGAGGTCGTGCCCACCGGCTGCCTGGAGCTGGACCTGGCCCTGGGCGTGGGCGGCATCCCCAAGGGCCGCATCATCGAGGTATTCGGCCCCGAATCCAGCGGCAAGACCACCGTGGCCCTGCATGTGGTGGCGGAATGCCAGAAGCGCGGCGGCATCGCGGCCTTTATCGACGCCGAGCACGCCCTGGACCCCGATTACGCCCAGAAGCTGGGCGTGGATATCAGTGAGCTCTACGTCAGCCAGCCCAGCACCGGCGAGGACGCCCTGGAGATCTGCGAGGCCTTGGTGCGGTCCGGCGCGGTGGATATCGTGGTGGTCGACTCTGTGGCCGCCCTGGTGCCCCGTGCCGAGATCGACGGCGAGATGGGCGACAGCTTCGTAGGCCTGCAGGCCCGCCTGATGAGCCAGGCCCTGCGCAAGCTGGCGGGCGTGGTCAACAAGACCAACGCCATCGTCATCTTCATCAACCAGCTGCGTGAAAAGGTGGGCGTCATGTACGGAAACCCCGAGGTGACCACCGGCGGCCGCGCGCTGAAATTCTATTCCTCCGTCCGCCTGGACGTGCGCCGGGGCGAGCAGCTGAAAAACGGCCCCACCGTCATCGGCAACCGCACCAAGATCAAGGTGGTCAAAAATAAGGTGGCCCCGCCCTTCCGCACCGCGGAATTCGACCTGCTCTACGGCGAGGGCATCAGCAAGGAAGGCACCATCCTGGATATGGCCGTGGCGCGCGACATCATCCACAAGAGCGGCGCGTGGTTCAGCTATAAGGACGAACGCATCGGCCAGGGCCGCGAGAACACCCGCCAGTACATCAAGGATCATCCCGAGTTCAAGGAAGAGCTGGAGGCCGCCATCCGCGCCACCTTCCAGCCCGTGGAGACCCCTGCCGAGGACCCCGACGCCGACATCCCCGAAATGCCCGAAAACGAATTTGACGAGCTGGAATAAAAAAGTAAGCATCCTCGAATGATCGGGGGTGCCTTTCTTTAGGGCGGAAAAGGAAATTTGACGGGGAAGGGATACGCTTCTCTTTTGCGTCAAAAGAGAAGCAGAAAACCTGCGTTTGTCGCCGTAAAAGCAACTGACGCAACGAGAAGCA
>CACZLE010000054.1 GCA_902781945.1 uncultured Eubacteriales bacterium
GAAAGAATAAAACGAACGAAGGCGTTCCTTTTCGCCGCCCGAAAAGGAACCGAAAAGGGCTGTGTTTATAGCGTTTGTTGGTTTGTTCCATGGTTGTTGCGCGTCAGCGTTTGCGAAGGCTGTCCTGTGCGCGCTCCCGGGCCTATCGGCCTATGTCTGCTACGCAGACGCACACTCCCGTGTGCCGGGAGCGGTTGGATTTTCCTTATTTTCGCTCTGACCCTCACGCTTCGCGCTCGGGATGCAGCGCAGATAACCCAACTTGCACGCATAAAAGCTACATCCCGAGCGCAGGGCGTGAGGGGGCGAACCAAACAAGAGAGAGGACCAGCAACGCCGACGCGCGAAGCGCAAGATGCGAAGCATCGCTTTAGCAGGCGCGTCTGACAAGTTCGTTCCTTCTTCCGCAGACATGAATGACAATAGACATCGCCAAGCCAAGAAATATAAAGACTGCCCTTTCTGCTTCTCTTTCTTGCCGCAGGCAGTAGCGCGGGGCGTAGAACTGAAAGAGAAGGCCCTCGTCGTTCCCCTTCCCCGTCAAATTTCTGTTTTTCGATGTATGGTTTTAATCAGGCTTCAATATAAATTGAGAAATCAGAACTCCGCGCTGCCGGTGGTGCGCGGGAAGGGAAGCACGTCGCGGATGTTGCTGACGCCGGTGAGGTACATGATCAGGCGCTCGAAGCCCAGGCCAAAGCCGCTGTGGGGAGCGCTGCCGTACTTGCGCAGCTCCAGGTACCACCAGTAGCTTTCCTTGTCCAGCCCCAGCTCGTCCATGCGGGCCTCCAGCTTTTGCAGGTCGTCCTCGCGCTGGCTGCCGCCGATCAGCTCGCCGATGCCGGGCACCAGGATATCCACGGCGGCCACGGTCTTGCCGTCGTCGTTCTGCTTCATGTAGAAGGCCTTGATTTCCTTGGGATAATCGTACACGCACACCGGGCGGCCAAAGTGCTTTTCGGCCAGATAGCGCTCATGCTCGGTCTGCATGTCCATGCCCCAGTAGGCGCCAAACTCAAAGTTCTCGCCGCTGTTTTTCAGGATCTCGATGGCCTCGGTATAGCTGACCCGGGCAAAATCGCTGTCCCGCACGTGGGTGAGGCGCTCGATGAGGCCCTTGTCCACAAAGTTATTGAGGAATTCCAGTTCCTCGGGGCAGCGCTCCATCACGTCGCCGATGACGAAGCGCACCATGGCCTCGGCCAGTTCCATATCATCCTGGAGATCAGCAAAGGCGATTTCCGGCTCGATCATCCAGAATTCCGCCGCATGGCGCTGGGTGTAGCTCTTTTCCGCGCGGAAGGTGGGGCCAAAGGTGTACACATTGCGGAAGGCCATGCAGAAGGCCTCCACGTTCAGTTGGCCGGACACGGTCAGGTTGGCGGGCTTGCCGAAGAAATCCTCCTTGAAGTCCACGTTGCCCTTGTCATCCCGGGGCGGATCGCCCGCGTCCAGGGTGGTGACGCGGAACATTTCGCCCGCGCCCTCGGCGTCGCTGGCGGTGATCAGCGGGGTGTGCACGTACACGAAGTCCCGGTCCGCGAAGAAGCGGTGGATACTCTGGGCCGCCACGCTGCGGATGCGGAACACGGCGCTGAACAGGTTGGTGCGGGGGCGCAGATGGGCCTGGGTGCGCAGATATTCCACGGTGTGGCGCTTCTTCTGCAAGGGATAGCTGGGATCGGCCATGCCCACAACGTTCACGGTTTCGGCCTTCAGCTCAAAGGGCTGGGGCATGTCGGGGGTCAGCTTAAGGACGCCCTCGGCTTCGATGGCGCTGCCCAGGGTGACCTTCACGATCTCCCGAAAGCCGGGCACGGTCTCGTCCAGCACGATCTGCAGGGGCTTGAAGAAGGTGCCGTCGTTCAAGGAAATAAAGGCAAAAGCCTTGCTGTCGCGCACGGTGCGCACCCAGCCGCTGACGCGCACGCGCTCGCCGTCGGCAGGGGTGTGGCGATAAAGCTCACGGATGGAAATGGTGTTCATGGGAAAAACCCTCTTCCTTAATAAAATGGTTTTCAAGATCCTTCGACTCCGTTTCACTCCGCTCAGGATGACATCGGAAGCAGGCTGCTCCTTTGGCTGTCATCCTGAGCAAAGCGAAGGATCTTGTTTGCTTGCTGATTATTCCTTCCCCAGCAGCGCCGCGCCGATGATACCGGCGTCGTTGCCCAGGGAGGCGATGCGCAATTCAGGCTGCTTGAGCGTGGGATAGAACAGGTATTCCGGCAGGGCGGCCTTCACGGCGTCCAGCAGGAAGTCGCCCGCGCGGCTCACGCCGCCGCCCAGGATGATCATATCCGGGTCGATGAAGGAGATGACGTTGTTGATGGCGATGGCCAGGTATTTGACGAACCGGTTGAACACTTGCATCGCAACGCTGTCACCCTCTTTCGCGGCGTCAAAGACCACCTTGGCGTTGATCTTGTCCATGTCGCCCTCCACGGCGCGCATGATCAGGCAGTTGGGCGCGTCAGCGCAGGCTTCCCGGGCCATGCGGATGATGGCGGTGGCGCTGCAATAGCGCTCGGCGCAGCCGCGCTTGCCGCAGGTGCAGGGCACGCCGTCCACCTCGATGACCAGGTGGCCCAGCTCGCTGCCCGCGCCGTGAGCGCCGGCCCAGATCTTGCCGTTCATCACGATGCCGCCGCCCAGGCCCGTGCCCAGGGTCATGAACACGCTGCTGTCGGTGCCGCGGCTGACGCCCGCCTGATACTCGGCCCAGCCCGCCACGGTGGCGTCGTTATCCATGTAGACGGGCTTGTTGATGTACTGCTGCAATTCCGCCCGCAGGGGCACGTTGCGCCAGCCCAGGTTGGTGCAGAAGATGACCATGCCGTCCTTGTCGGCCACGCCGGGGATGCCCACGCCGATGGAGTGGAGCTCGTCCTCCGTGATCTTTGCCTCCTCCATCACCTTTTTGGCGCAGGCGGCCATGTCCTTGATCAGTTCCTGATAGGGACGGCTGGCCAGGGTGGGGGTTTCCGTCTTGGCGATGATGCGGCCTTCCTCGTTGACCAGGCCCACGGCGATATTGGTGCCGCCCAGATCGATACCGATGTAATACATACTCAAACGCTCCTTTATTTGCAGGCTTTTAGCCGTTTTGGTTCATGCGCTGCTGGATCATTTCATTGGTGCGGCGGTCCAGCTCCTGGGCGGCGGAATAGCCCGACTGCTTCAGGCTGTAATTGCGGGCGGCCACCTCGATGATGATGGCCATGTTGCGGCCCGGCTTCACCGGCATGGTGATGCAGGGCAGCTTGACGCCCATGAGCTCCGTGTATTCGTCCGTCAGGCCCATGCGGTCATATTCCTTCTGCTCGTCCCATTTTTCCAGGTGGATCACCATGCTGATGGTCTTGCGCATCAGCACCGAGCCGATGCCGAACATGGCCTTGATATCGATGATGCCCAGGCCGCGGATCTCCATCAGATGGCGCACCATCTCCGGCGCTTCGCCGCGCACCTGCTCGTCGGACACCTGCCAGATATCCACCACGTCGTCCGCCACCAGCTGATGGCCGCGCTTGATCAGCTCCAAGGCCGCCTCGCTTTTGCCCACGCTGCTGCGGCCCGTGATCAGCACGCCCACGCCGTAAACGTCCATCAGCACGCCGTGCACCGTGGCCCGGGGGGCCAGCGCCTCGCGCATATAGATGATGGCGTTCATGGAGAAGCGGCTGGTGTTCACGTCCGTCTGGTACACGGGCACGTCGTGCTCCCGGGCCAATTCCAGCAGCTCCTCATGGGGCATCATGCCCCGGCAGATGATGACGCAGGGGATATTGTAGGAGAAGAAGGCCTTGAGCCGCTCCAGACGCTTTTCTGAGTTCATGGAGTCCAGATAGGCCATCTCCGCCTTGCCGATCACCTGGGGGCGCTCCTGGGCAAAATAATCGAAATGTCCGGCCAGTTGCAGGCCGGGGCGGTTGGTATCGGCCTGCTCGATGGGCCACTCCGTCTTGGTGGAGGGGCTCAGCGTGCGCAGGGACAGGGCGTTGACAAAATCCGCGACCCGAATCATAGGGCATACCTCCGCGAGTTTAATGCATTCATTATAGCATGAAACCGCGCGTTTTCCAAGACTTAACCCGGCGGGGAGAAGGAAAAACGGGAATTTTTTCTTGGAAAGGCCGGACAAACAAAAAAATGACAGAAAAGAGGTTCTGTTGGACCATAAAGGCCCATCGGAACCCCTTTTCTGTCACCTGTACGTCGCCGTGACGGTCTTTTTCATGCCCCACAGATAATAGGTGATGCGGAAGGAACGCGGGACGGAGGGCTGCTGGGCGCTGGTGAGCACCACGCACCACAGGTCGCCCTCGCTGTGGGCGGGGAGCTGGCGGTCGGCGTTCACCTGGCTGGCGTCCAGGGTGGTGTAGCACAGCATGTCGCCCTGGCCGGGCACGGCCTGCACCTCCACCATTTCGGCCCCGATCATGCCGGGGTTGCGCAGGCGGAAGGTATAGGTGCGGAAATCATAATCCAGGCTGCTGCCGGGCAGCTCCTCCGCGAAAGGCGTGCCCAGCAGGGCGTTCTGGTCCATGGCGGTCTGCAGGGCGGTGAAGTCCTCCTGCCGCTCGAAGGCCGGGGTCACCTCCTCGGTGACGGACACCACCGTCAAGTGAGCGTTGGCCAGGGTATAGACCCCCAGCCCCAGGGCCAGCGCCACCAGCACGGCCATAAAAATCGCTGCGTATTTCATCTCTTACTCCAAGCCGGACAGGACCTGGCCCATCCGTTCGATCATTTCGGTATCCTTCAGGCGGAATTTGATTTCCACCCGGCGGCTGCGATCCTCGTCCTCGGTGCCGTCGGCACGCAGGATGGGATTGGCATTGGCCCGGCCCTGGGCGGTGACGATCTGCCGCAGGGCTTCCTTCTGCGTCCGGGTGAGGGCACTCATCTGCTGGCAGTAGTTGGCTACGGCCAGGGCGCGCTCCTGGCTGAGTTTCAGATTGCCCGCGTAAGTGCCCGTGGAATCGGTGTGGCCCTCGATGATGATCTCGGCCACGTAATCCCTGTATTCCGGGCTCATCAGCACGCCCAGGTAGACCGGGATCAGCCGGTCCAGCTGGCTTTTGCCCGCGTCGCTGATGTCGGACTTGCCAAATTCAAACATCAGGGTGCTTTCCAGCACGATATCGCCGGTGGTTTTATCCACCGTGGCGGAGATATTGGCCTTTGCCAAGGCGCTGCTCAGTTCCTCCACGATGCGGGTGCGCACGCCCAGAAGATCGGCGATCTGCACCTGATAGCTGCTCAGCTCCTTTTCCTGCTCGGCCAGCACCAATTGCAGGGCGTCGATGCGGTTCTGTTGATCGGCCAGGTCGGCCTCGCGCAGCACGATCTGGGCCAGCAGTTTTTCGTTTTCCTCCTCGCGCTCGCTGAGTTTCAGCGTGGCGGCGTTCAGGTCCTGCTCCTTGGTGTCCAACTGGATCTGGATGGCGGCCAGCTCCTCCTCCTTGCCCATCAGGGTGACACGGGTGGTCTCCAGATCCTTTTCCTGCTGGGCCAGGGTGACCTGGGCGGCGTCCAATTGCGCCTGCTGCTCGCCCAGCTCGCGGGTCTTGGTCTCCAGCAGCTGATAATAATTGTAGATGCTCAGCACGATGGCCAGAATGAAGATCAGCAGCAGCGACGCCATCATATCGGAATACGATATCCAATGGGTGCCGCCGTCCCCGGCCCGGTGGCGCTGCATCCTGTCTTGCCGCGCTTTCATCTCAGGCTCCCTTCACGCTCTGGGTGGCGTCCTCGATGCAGCGGGTCATGTCCGCCAGGGCGCGCTGCATGCCGGACAGGGTTTGCAGAAGGGAATCCGCGCCCTCCTGCAGCTGCTCGTTTTTCAGGTTGAAGCCGCTTTGGGCGGTCTTGGCGGTCTTTTCGATGCTCTCCAGTTTGCCGTCCAGCAGGGAAATGACCCCGTGCATGTTCTCCTCAAACAAGCCCATGGTGCGGCTCAGGCCGCCGCTGATGCCGCTGACAAAGTCGGTGTAGCTCTGGCTGAGCTGGCGGCTGCTGTCCTGCATGGCCTGGCTCACCTGGTGGGCGGCCTCGCCGGTATCCTGGGACTGCATATGCACGGCCTCCAGCACCCGGCCCGACCATTCGGCGTACTGCTGCATGCTGTCCTGCAGGCCCTGCTGGCTGGAGCGCAGGGAGGAGATATAGTCCATCTGCTCCTGGGCCGCGGCGTGCATGCCGTCCAGCAGCCGCTGGGTCTGGCCCGCAAAGGCCTGCTGGTCCTGGCGGCTCTGGTAGATCTCACCCGCGTAATCCTCAAACCGGGCGGTGACGTTTTGCAGCACGCCCGTCATCTCCTGCATGCTGCCCAGGATATTCAGGGCGGCGTCCATGGAGCTGTTCAGGCTTTCCCGATCCACCCGCTGGGCCTGGTTGATGGCGGACAGGGTCTGGCCCAGCTTGGCGAACTGCCCGTCCAGGGCCCCGTTCATGCGGTTGATGAAACTGCCCACGATGTGATCCAGGCCCTCCAATTGCGCCTGGGTCTCGGCGGCGATATAGCGGCTGACGCTCTGGGTGACGGGGGCCATGCTGGCCTTCACGGCCTCGCTGACGCCCTCGGTCATTTTGCTGCCCAGCTCGCTGACGGCATGGCGCAGGAAGGCCGCCTGATCCTCGTTCTGGATGATGGCCTGCACGTTATCGCTCAGGGGCCGCTGCATGACGAACTCGGTGAAGGCCTCATAAAAGGCGTCGATGCCGTTCTGGGCGGAGCCGATGCCCGCGCGGTTGAGGATATTGAAAAGCAGGGAGCAGGCGCAGCCCGCGATGGAGGTGCCAAAGGCGAAATTCATGCCGCTGATCATCTTGGAGATGCCCGCCATGGTGTCCTCGGCGCTGGACAGATCCAGCGATCCCAGGCCCCGCACCAGGCCGATGAAGGTGCCCAAGATGCCCAGGGAGGTCAAAATGCCCGGGATCACGTCGCCCAGCTGGGTGTGGCTGTGGGCGTAGATCACGGTATCGTCGTTGATGTAATCCTCCACGTCGCAGTTGATGCCCCGGCTGTCCAATTGCTCCGCGTTCACCAGGAACCGCCGCCAGGCTGCCTGCATGGGCCGGCCCAGGAACAGCGGGTCCTGCCACACGGGGCTTTGGCCGTCCCGCAGGGTCATGACCTCCAGCTTGTGCACCGCCCGGCGCAGCAGATGGGCGCACCGGCGGCTGGGGAGGATGCACTTGGCAAACCCCACCAGGGTGATGACGGCGATGGCGCCATAGACGAGCACGTCGGCCAGGCTCCCCGCCAGACTGTGCAGGATTTCCGTCACGCGGATCCCTCCCTTTTTAGGTCTCCCCTGTATTGTACCGGAAAAGGCCGCGAAATGCAACGAAAATATGAAGAATTTATTATGAATTTTTACATTTATAATACTATTTATCGTGTGAAATTGGACACACAGTAATTTGGCGGGGATACGTTGGAGGCCTCCGTGTCCGGGGCCTTCCGGCCCGCTCTACGCTGAAAGCCTGCCACCGGCAGCCTTTCCGGGCGCTTCGAGCCCTCCAAACCTCTGCGCCAGGAGAATTCTTCTCCTGGACCTCGGCGGGCGAACCGGCTTGGACACACTTTCAAACAATTTCCGCCAGTTGATTGAATAGGGCTTGACTTATATCGTGCTCCAGAAATACGCCGCAAATGAAAAAGTGCTGGATTCAAGCAAGCTTGATCCAGCATTTTCCATACTGCGGCTATAACGCTGCGCGTTATTGACGGCTAAAGCCGTCATTTCTGGAGCGGGGCTTCAACCATGTTTGGTTTCCAAATCAAGTGAGTCTGGGGTCGGTCTGCGAAGCAGGCCGAGGATTGCGCGGCAATCCCGAAAAATCCGGCAGATGGCTGGTCGAGCTTGCTCGTACCAGACAGCTGTTGGATTTTTCATTGGCCCCAGACGGCTCTTTTGCAATCCCCATAGGCTATACTGGCGGAAACTGTTTGATAAATAGCGTCAAGCCGGTTCGCCAGGATGGGTCCAGGGTATGAAATACCCTGGCGCGGGTTTGGGCGCGCGGAGCGCCCAACGTCCCCCTTTATATCTTATTCCGGCATCCCCTCGATGGCCGCCAGCAGCTTTTCCACGTTTTCCTCCCGGGTGGCCCAGCTGGTACAGATGCGCATGGCATCGTGATTTTCGTCCACCCGCTGCCAGTGGGAGAGCACGAAGCGCTCCTCCAGCGCGCCGCGCTGGGCGTGGCTGAGGATGGGGAACAGCTGGTTGGTGGGGGAATCGATCAGCATGGGGACGCCGCGGCTTTGCAGCTTTTCCCGGATGCGGGCGGCCTGACGGACGGCCCCGGCGGTGATGGCGGTATACCGATCCTCGGTGAACAGGGCGTCAAACTGGATGCCCAGCAGCCTGCCCTTGGCCAGCATGCCGCCCCGCTGCTTGATGTGGTAGCGGAAATCCTGGTTGATGGCGGGATCGGTGATCACCACGGCCTCGCCGAACAGCGCGCCGCACTTGGTGCCTCCGATGTAGAATACATCGCACAGCCGGGCCAGATCGGGCAATTGCACGTCCCCCGCGGCCAGGCCGTAGCCCAGCCTTGCCCCGTCCAGGAACAGGGGCAGGTGATGGCGGCGGCATACCTCGCTCAGGGCGGTCAGCTCCTCCAGGGAATACAGGGTGCCAAACTCCGTGGGATGGCTGATATACACCATACCGGGCTGAACGATATGCTCAAAGGCGCTGTCGGCATAGTGATTCCGGACAGCCTCCTCCACCTGAGCGGCGGTGATTTTGCCGTCTTTATGGGGCAAACCCAGCACCTTGTGCCCCGTGGCCTCCACGGCCCCGGTCTCGTGTACGTTGATGTGGCCGGTGGCGGCGCACAGCACCCCCTGATGGGGCCGCAGGATGGAGGCGATCACCGTGGCGTTGGCCTGGGTGCCGCCCACCAGGAAGTGCACGGCGGCCAGGGGCGCCCGGCAGGCGGCCTGGATCTTGCCCCGGGCGGCGGCGCAATAGGGGTCCTCGCCGTACCCGGCGGTCTGCTCCAGGTTGCTGCGCGTCAATTCCTCCAGGATGGAGGGATGCGCGCCTTCCACATAGTCGCAGTCAAAGCGGATCATATTTTTTTACTCCTTTTTCAGAGCTGTTTTATGGGTGTACATCAGGGCGTCGGCCCGGTTGAACACGTCGCCCACGGCCCGGTCCTCCCCGGGCAGATATTCGGAGATGCCGCAGGCGATCACCACGCCGCCCGTGTGCCGGTTCTCCCGGGAGACCCGGGCGATCTCCTGGGCCAATTTGTCCCGGTTCTCGTAGTCGCCGCCCCGCAGCAGCGCGGCAAACTCGTCCCCGCCCACGCGGAACACGGGGCTGTGCTGGAAGATATGGCAGATGACGCTGCACGCTTCCTTGATGTACAGGTCCCCCGCCCGGTGGCCCTGGGTATCGTTGACGGTCTTGAGGTTGTTGACATCGCACACCGCCACGGCGAAGGGCTCCGCCTCTCCCCGGGCGATGCTCTCGTTCAATTTGCGCTCGGCAGCGCCGAAAGCGTGCTTGCTCTTTACGCCCGTCAGGGCGTCCCGGTTGGCCAGCTCCAGCGCCTCCGCGTACTGCACTTCCCGGCGCATCTGGGCGTCCACGTTGCTGACACCGATGACGATATGGGGGGTGTCGCCGCTGTCCATGCGGGTGGCCTTGAGGTTCACATAGGTGGGCACGCCGTCAAACAGCAGCCGGTAGGTGAGGGTGAAGGTGGAGGTCCGCGCCAGCTCGGAGAGCAGGTTGTCCTTGGCAAAGGCCTCCAGGATCAATTGCTGATCCTCTGGATAGATGACCCGCAGGATATTTTTGCGGCAAACGTTGAAGAAATCCGCGCCCTTCTTTTCGATGTCCAGCTTCTCGTAGCCCTCGTGGGAGCTGAACTCGATAAAGTCGTCTGTTTCGGTGTTTACAAAATAGATGCTGAAATAGTCCATGGCCAGGGCCTGGGCGATGCGGCTGAAGGTCAGGTTCTGGGTCACGGCCTGATCGAACTCCTGCTGACGGCGCACCTGGGCCTCGATGTTGCGGATGCCCACCACGATGTGGTCGTTTTCGTCGTTCATGGGGATGACCTTGACGGCCACATGGATGACGGAGCCGTTCACGTTGAGGCGGTAGGTGACGCTGAAGGCTTTCTCCTTCTCCAGCACGCGCATCAGCTTTTCCTTGTCGAAGGCCGCCAGGGCCAGGGGCTGATCCTCCGCGGGCACCAGCCGGCGGATATTCATGCGGCTGTCCTCAAAGAAGCGGTCCCCCTGCCGGGCCACGTCCAGGGCCTGCATGTCGATCTGGGAATGATACTCGATGTAGGCGTCGGTGAGGGTATTGACGTAATAGATGGTGAAAAAGTCCTGGCTCAGGGCGGCGGCGATGTGCTCGGAGGTGCGGCGCTGCACCCATTCGTCGTGCACGTTGGTCAGGCCCACCACGATATAGCGGCTCTTGCCCTGATCGGGCCGGGAGGCGCGCATGCGGTAATAGACGGGCGCGCCGTCGATGGAGAGCCGGTAGGTCATGTTCATCACCCGCCCGTCCTCCAGGGCGGCCAGCAGGGCGTCCCGGCGGAAGGCCTCGCTGACCAGCCGCTGATCGTCCCTGTACACCACCCGGGGAATGTTGCGCTGGGTGTCATCAAAGAAATTCAGCCCCTGATTGGCGATGTTCAGATGCTCGTAGGCGTTGGTGGCGTTGTATTCGATGTAGCTGCCGTCCTCCACATTGACGAAGTAGATGCTCTCGTAGCCCTGGGACAGGGCGTCGGCAATGATCTGCTCCGGCGCGCCCTCGTCGCTGCGGACGCGGGTGGCCTCATAAAGGGCGTCCACCTGGCTGCGGCGCTTTTGCAGGCTGCCCCGCAGCATTTCGGTAAAGGTCGCGGCGTCCACCGGGCGGGAGAAATAATAGCCCTGCACCACGTCGCACCCGGCCTTGCGCACCAATTCGTACTGGCTCTGATCCTCCACGCCCTCCATGATGGCGGGCAGGTTCATGCTGTGGGCCATGCTGA
Source organism: uncultured Eubacteriales bacterium (assembly GCA_902781945.1). Classification (GTDB taxonomy): domain Bacteria; phylum Bacillota; class Clostridia; order Christensenellales; family Aristaeellaceae; genus SFMI01. The sequence goes on from CACZLE010000054.1 coordinate 11,035, forward strand.
TGACCAGCTTCAAAATGCGGTAGCCGCCATCGGAATTCATGACGTTCTGCACGAACTTCATGTCGATTTTCAGCATGTCGATGGGCATGAGGCACAGCATGTTGAGGGAGGAATAGCCCGAGCCGAAATCGTCCATTTCGATGCGGAACCCCGCGCCCCGCAGCTCGCCCACGGCCTTGAGCATATAGTCCACGTCCTGGGCGTAGGCGGACTCGGTGATCTCCAGATGCAGATCGGTGGGGGTCAGCTGGTTTTCCGCCACGATGCGCTGCACCTTATGGAGCAGGCCGGTATCGAAAAGATCCTGGCGGGACAGATTGACCGACACCGGGAAGGACACGCCGAACTGCTCCTGCCAGCGGTGGATCTGGGCGGCGGTCTCCTGCCACACGTAGGTGTCCAGCTTGGTGATCAGGCCGTTGCCCTCAAACAGGGGAATGAACACCCCGGGGCTGATGAAGCCCAGCTCCGGATGCTCCCAGCGCACCAGGGCCTCCGCGCTGTACAGATAGGGTTCCTCGCCCTGGATCTGGTATTTGGGCTGGAAATAGACCTTGAACTGCTTTTGCCGCAGGGCTTCGTCCATATCGTCGATCAGGCGCTGATTGTATTTTTCCTTTTCGTTCAGGGCGCTGTCGTATATGGTGATGCTCTTGGCGTAGTTGTTGCGGCTGCTGCCGCTGGCGGACTTGGCCACGTCGCTGAACCACTCCGCCGGGCGCCGCTGATCCACGTGCTGGTAGACGCCCACCCGCAGATGCATGCTGCCCAGGCCCTCGATCTCCGCCGTATGGTGCCGGACGCAGCGGATGACCTCGTTATAGTCCGCCAGCCGCTCCACGAGGATAAAGAACAGATCGGCGTCGCTGCGGCAGGCGATGCCCACCCGGTCCCGCAGCAGGTCCCTGATGCCGTCGGCGATGGCGCACAGCACCATGTCGCCAAAGCCCTTGCCCTTCACCTCGTTGACCAGGCGGAAGCGGTCCACGTCCACGGCGATCATATCCATGACCCGGTCCTTGTGGTCGCTGAGCAGGGTCCCGCAGTATTCGTGGAAGAAGTTGCGGCTGTACAGCCCCGTCAGTTCGTCGTGCTCGATGTCCTTGATCAGGCGGCGGTCCTCGGTGAACTCGATGATCCTGCGCACCCGGGCCAGGATGACCTCGGGCATATCGTAGGGCTTGGGGATAAAGTCCATGGCCCCGCGGCTCAGGGCGCTCAGCTCCGCGTCCCGGTCCGAGGTGAGCACGATGACGGGGATGCTGCTCAAAAGCGCGTCGGCCTTCAGCGCGTCCATCAGCTCGTAGCCGTTCATCACCGGCATGTTGATATCCAGCAGGATCATGGCCACCGTGCCGTCAAAGGCGCGCAGCTGCTCCAGCGCTTCCTGGCCGTTGCCGGCAAAAAGCACGTCGTATTGATCCCGCAAAATATACCTCAGCATCTCCCGGTTGATGATTTCATCCTCCACCACCAGCACGGTGCGGCGGCTGCTGCGGATCAGGGCTTCTGTATTCATAGGGCAATCCTCTCCCAAGCGGATACATAATCGATATATTATAACATAATTTTATGAATTGGCAATGAACAGCGGGGAAAAGATGGGATGGGCCTTTCCCTCCGTCAAAAATTCTTCTCGCTGTCCAGCAGGATCGTCACCGGCCCGTCGTTCACCAGGGACACCTGCATATCCGTGCGGAAAATGCCGGTCTCCACCGCCACGCCCTGATCGCGCATGCGCTGGCACACCCGCCGGTAGAGCTCGTCCGCGCGCTCGGGGCTTTCGGCCTGGGTGAAGCCGGGGCGGTTCTGGCCCCGTGCGTCCCCCAGCAGGGTGAACTGGCTGACGCACAGCACGCTACCGCCCACGTCCCGCAGGGCCTTGTTCATCTTGCCGTTTTCGTCCTCAAAGACGCGGAGCTTGACGATCTTGTCCGCCATATAATCGGCGTCCTTTTCATTGTCGCCCGCCTTGACCCCCAGCAGCACCAGGTAGCCCTTGTGGATGGCTCCCACGGTATCGCCGTTCACGGCCACGGAGGCGGAGGTCACGCGCTGGATCACCGCCCGCATGGCTCAATCCTCCGCTTCGTAATCGCAGGCCACGCGCTCGGTGATGGCGGGCCGCACGATTTTCAGCGCTTCCTGGTGCAGGGGATGATCGCCGTAGGAGGCGCAGTCCTCCCGGGTGTCCAATTCGCTTTCCAGCACCAGGTCGTAGCCGTTATAGCAGCGGTTGACGGTCAGTTTCCGCAGGCCGGGGATCTTGCCGTTGAGGTTCTCCAGGGCTTCTTTGATGGCCTGGGCGTTTTCCTCCATGTGTTCGGGCTTCAGCTTCCACATTACGATATGCTTGACCATTTATTTTCCTTCCTTTCTTTCCACGCGCGTCACGGTGAGCGCGCCGTTCTGTACCTGAAAACCGATGTCCAGCCCGGCAAAGGCCAGGCCGTAGACCTCCTGGGGCTTCTCCTCGTAGCCGGGCCGGGGATCGCAGGCCAGCACCCCCAGCAGGGATTCCCGCTTGTCCGGGGGGACCAGCGCCAGCAGTTCCTCCGGGAAATCCACCGTCAGCCGATGCTCGATGGTCTCCGCCGTGTACCCCGGCAGGGCCTCGGGATGGCTGTCGGCGTAGGGCAGATAGGGCTTGATGTCAAAGATGGGCGTGCCGTCCAGCAGGTCCGCCCCGGCCACCACCAGCTCCGGCCCCCGGTCCGTCTCCTCCAGGCGGAGCAGGCGCACGCAGCTGAGCCCCAGACCGTTGGGCCGATAGGGCGCGCGGCTGGCGAACACCCCCACCCGCCGGTTGCCGCCCAGGCGCGGCGGGCGCACCGTGGGACGGAATTCCGAGACCAGCGCCTGGGAAAACTGCCATACGAGCCACAGATGAGAAAACCCCGCGATCTCCTTGAAGGCCTCCATGCGCCGGTAGGGCGGCTCCATCACCACCCGGGCCGTCAGCTCATCCACCAGCCCGCTCTGCCGCGGAATGCCGAATTTTTCCGAAAAATCGTTTTCGATGTGCGCAACAGGCGTGATTTCAAACCGCTGCATGCCTTGCCTCCCGGGATACTTTTCCTTATTGTATCACACTTTTTGCGCATTCCGGCGAATATCAAGAAATTTTGATTGAAAAAAGATTGAATTCATGATAGGATATGCATAGAAAGTAGAGGTGCCAATATGAACATTCGCAAGTCTGCCGAGGATTACCTCGAACAAATTTTAATGATCCGGGAACAGAAAGGGATCGTCCGCTCCATCGATATCGCCGCGGGCCTGGGCGTCACCAAGCCCTCCGTCAGCGTGGCCATGAAGCGCCTGCGCGAGAACGGCTACATCAACATGGACAAGGACAACCTGATCACCCTGACGGAGAGCGGCGAGAGCATCGCCCGCAACATCTATGACCGCCACAAGACCCTGACCCGCTGCCTGCTGCTGGTGAGCGTGGACGAGGAGCACGCCCGGGAGGATGCCTGCAAGATGGAGCACGACATCAGCCAGGTGTCCTATGAGGCGCTGGTGAAGTTTTTGAAGGACCGGGGGATCTGACAGGATTATCAAAAGCTCCTTCGACTGCGCTGTACAAGCGGAGTCGAAGGAGCTTTTTGGGGCTTTATGATAAAATACACACAAACAGGAATTTGACGAGGTTACGATGAGGGCGCTGCCCTCAAACTCCTGCTGGGGTGGGAGCCCCACCCCAGGCCCCGGCAGTGGCGGATGCAGCGCAACTTCGATAACAAGCAGCTTCCCGCAGTTGCTTGGATAACGCAGTCCATCGCTTCCGGGCAGGCCAGCGAAGCTGGCCATGCTGTGCGCATAGCGCACAGCGAAAAACGGCGTCAGGCCGGAGAAAATGAGTAAACTCATTTTTCCGGACTGCCGCCGGTTTTCTTATGCCCGGAAGCTCTCGTTGCGACGCTCAAGCTACAGGCGCAAATTGTTAGTTGTTGTTTTTAAGTTTGTTCGCCCGAATGGAGTCCAGAGGCCCAAGCGGGCCTTTGGCGCGGGTGGGTGTATGGTGTTAATCAGGTCTCAGTATTATTTATTGTTTTGTTTCCCCGATCCCGATCAGCGACGGCACCCGCCGCACAAACTTCTTGCCGTCGTACACCGCGGGCTCGTTGAGGATCTGCCCATGGAACACCAGGGCCATGGTGTTGCCGCCGTCCAGGTTGAGGGCCTGGGTGACGCCATGGCTTTTCAATATCTCGGCGGCCCGCTGCAGGGTGGTGCCCTCGCTGAATTTGGTGCGCCCCTGGATGGACAGCGCAAAGTAATGGCCCGGCGCGATCATGCCCAGGGCGTGGCGGGGCTCCAGGCTCTTGTAATTGTCGTAGACCACCTCGTTGATTTCCCCGTCCCGGATCAGCCAGGGGCCGAAGCTGTACACGTTGACGGCCCCCGCCGCCAGCAGCTCCTCCGCCGTGATCTCGCCGTTATCGTACACCGCCAGGGAGCCGTCGGAATATTGGGCCATCATGTCCAGGTTGGGCAGGTGATGGCCCATGTTTTGGATCTTGTTATACAGCAGCTTGCCGTCCCGGATGACGACGCCCACGGTCTCCTTTTTGTTGTTGATCCGGTAGGTGTAAAAATCGTCGGAAATGCCCAGCACCAGCCCGGCGGACCGGGCGATATCGGCGGGGTTGACCTCCTTGCCCGAGCGGGAGGGCACGCTGCGCAGGCCCGCGCCGTTTCGGGTCCAGATCTCGGTTTCAAACCAGCGCAGGCCGATGTTCGCGTCCTCCCGGCGCAGGATCTCGATGCGGATATCAGGGCTCAGATACAGCCACAGCCCCTCCTGGGAATTTTCGTACCAGTATTCCCCCTCCCCCGCCAGATAGCCGTCCCCGTCCCGCTCCGGCCAGTCGGGTACGGGCGTGGGGCCCGGCGTGGCCAGGGGCCGCATGGTGGGATGAGGCGCGGGCCGGGCGTCCGGGGAATACAGCCGCTCCTGGGTGGCCTCGTCCGCCTCGCCGGTCTCCGGCAGGCCGTTGGCCCGCTGAAACCTGCGCACCCGCTCCGCCGTATCCTCGGTGTACTGACGGGTGATGTTGCCCGCCTTGTAATACCCCAGGGCCTGCAGCCGCTCCTTGAGGGCCTTCACCTCATCCCCCCGGGAGCCCACGGTGAAGGTCTCCGCCAGGGCGCAGAGGGGAAGGAGCAGAAGGAAAAGAAACAATAACGCTTTGCGCATGAAAAAAGCTCCCTTAGAACAAGATCCTGCTGGTCGGCCAGCAGGATCTTATGGTTTTCTTTCTTACTTCCGCTTCGCCTTCAGCTGATCGCTGATCTCCTTGGCGTAGGCGTCGGTGAGGCGGAACTTCTTTTTGAAGAAGAGCACGGCCACGATGAGGCCGATCATGGGCAGGATGGTCATCAGCAGGCGCAGGCCGGTCAGGGTGCTGGCGGTCTGCTGCACGATCTCGGCCTCCTCGTCGGCATTGCCCACCAGGCCGATGAGGTCCAGGCCGATGCCGGTGAGGAACACGGCCACGCCGCTGGCGGCCTTGACCACGAAGGTCTGCATGGAGAAGATGACGCTTTCCTCGCGCCTGCCGGTCTGGATCTCGCCGTAGTCCACGGAGCCGGACAGGAACACGGTGGTCAGCACGCTCAGCACGCCGTTGGCGGCGAACACCACCGCGCCGGGGATGCACAGCAGGATCAGGTTATGGGTGATGCCCGCCAGCAGCAGCACCAGCATGACGGCGTAGCCGCCCACGGCCATGCCGATGGCCAGCAGGAACACCTTTTCGTTGGGCATCTTGTTCTTGCGCAGCATGGGATAAAGGATCATCATGCCCAGGATCTGGAACGCGCCGCCCACGGTGGAAAACAGGGTGTAGCTGCCCTTCCAGCCCTCGCCGCCAAAGTCATACTTGAAGAAATAGATGATGAAGTTGCTGGTGAGATACAGGGCCATGTTGATCAGCACGATGGCGGCCACCACGGTGAGGGCCTGATCGTTGCCAAACAGGGCCTTGAACATCTCCTTGACGCTGCTCACCTTCATTTCGGTCTGGTGCTCCCGCATGAACAGGCAGCAGATGACCTCGGTGACGACGAAGATGACGGCCACGCCCAGGGCCACGTAGCGGAAGCCCTGCAAGTCGTTGCCGCCGCCCAGGGCGCCCACGGCCAGCATGGTGAACATGGCGATGAGGGCGCTGCCCACGCCCGCGCAGGTGCGGCCCACCACGGACAGGTTTTCACGGTCCTGGGGCGTATCGGTGACGGCGGGGATCATGCTCCAGTAGGGGATATCCATCATGGTGTAGGTGACGCCCCACAGAATATAGACCACGCTGAAATAGACCATCAGGTTGGCCCCGCTGCCCACGGGGGCGGCGAACAGGGCGTAGAGCACGATGGCGTTAAGGATGGTGCCGCTGAACAGCCAGGGACGGAACCGGCCCCAGCGGGTCTTGGTCTTGGCCACCAGCACCCCCATGAAGGGATCGTTCAGGGCGTCGAACACCCGGGCGATCATCAGGATCAGACCCACGAAGGTGGCGCTCAGGCCCAGGATATCCTGGTAGTAGAACATGACGTAGCTGGCGGACAGGGCGTATACCATGTCCTTGCCCACGGCGCCCAGGCCGAAGGCTGCCTTTTGCTTCAAGGATAGCTTCATTTGTTTTCCCCTCCGTATTTATTTGATCACGTCAAACGCGATTTGGAGCGTCTTAAGGCCCGGGCAGCGGATGGTCAGACCGGCCTTTCCCGCCTCCCCGGCGGTGCGGATATACGTGCCGCCCATGCCGCCCTCGGCGGTGATGACGGCAGGGCCCACCAATTTCGCGGCCCCGCTGACCTCAAAGAGCAGGGGCAGCTGCACAAAGGGTGCGGTGTGGCCCCATTTATCCACGATGCGGATGCGCACGGCGGCCATATCGTAGGTATCGCCCTCGGTGAGGGTGGTGCTGCTGGGGATGACCTCCAATTTCAGTTCGCTGTTGGCGGCGCGGATCACGGATTTGACCACCTGGCCGTTCCGGATGGCGTCAAAGCGCCATTCCGTCACCCGGTCTCCCCAGCCGCTGAGGAAGGTTTCCGCCTGCATGGGCATGGGGCCGTGGGGCAGGTTTTTGAAGGGCGTGTCGCTGAATTCCGCCACGAACTGATCGTTTTTATACAGCTTCACGCTGTCGGCGTTGGTGAACAGCCACACGTCGCCGATGACGCTGGCGGGATAATCGCCGATATCCATGCTGCTGCCGATCTCCAGCACCGGGGTCTCGTCCTGCTGGCTGGCGTAGAAGGAGGCGGCCAGCTTGGGATTGCGGAAGGCGTCCATGACGCCGTGGTAGCAGATGCGGTCCCCGCTGCCGAAATCCTTGTGGGTGGGATAATCGAACATGCACCAGCTGAAGCACCCCGCGTGCTGGCCGTCGGCCAGGGCGTCGTTGTGCACCCGGGCGTGGCGCAGGGCGTGCTCCTGACGGCGGGCCCAGTTGTCAAAGCTCTTGGTGGGGAACATGTGGCCGTTGTTTTCGCTGATCAGGAAGGCCTTGCTCATGTCCGGGGTCACTTCCGCCTTGGGCAAGGCGCCGGGATTATCGCCGGTATGGCTGAAATCGTTGAAGGCGTACACGTCCTCCAGCAGGCTGCTCTTTTGCAGATAGCGCACGCCGCTGGTGGGACGGCTGGGGTCCAGGGCATGGGCCGCGGCGTTGGTGCGAATGTAGAATTCGTCGTCGTCCAGGCTCTCGTTGATGCGCACGCCCCACAGCACGATGCTGGGATGGTTGCGGTATTGCAGCACCATTTCCTTGACGTTCTGGATGGCTTGCAGCTTCCAGCTTTCATCGCCGATATGCTGCCAGCCGGGGAACTCGGTGAATACCAGCAGGCCCAGCCGGTCGCAGGCGTCAATGAAGGCCTGGCTCTGTGGATAATGGCTGGTGCGCACGGCGGTGCAGCCCAGCTCCTCCTTGAGCATGCGGGCGTCCTCCACCTGCAGGCTGTCCGACGCGGCATAGCCCACGTAGGGATAGGACTGGTGGCGGTTCAGGCCCCGCAGATAGGTCTTTTTGCCGTTCAGATAGCAGCCGTCGGCCTTGAATTTCACAGTGCGGAAGCCGAAGGGGACGCGCTTCACGTCCTCATCCCGCAAAGATACCTCACAGGTATACAGGTTGGGGTGCTCCAGATCCCAGGGCTGGGCGTCGGGGACGCTGATGCGCAGCTCCCGGGCCGCGCTGCCGGCGGTCTCGGCCAGGGCTTTGCCGTCCTTGTCCAGGATGCGCACAATGACGGTATCGTCCTTGGCGGCCTTCTGATCCAGCGTCACCGCCACCTGGGCGGTGTGCAGATCGGGGGTCTGGACGAACACGTCGCTGATCATGTTCTCCCCCTTGGCTTCCAGCCAGACAGGGCGATAGAGGCCGCCGTAGGTGAGGTAATCGATGACGAAGCCGAAGGGCGGCACGGCGGGATTCTCCGTGCTGTCCAATTTGACGGCCACCAGGTTTTCGCCGGGTACCGCCGCGTCGGTGAATTCCACCCGGAAGGCCGTGTAGCCCGTGGGATGGGTGCCCAGCTCCTTGCCGTTCACATACACCGTGGCGATGTGGGCCGCGCCGTCCAATTGCAGAAAAAAGCGCTTGCCCTCCGGCAGCGTAAAGCGCTTGCGGTAGCCGCTGATCATCTGGTAGCTCTTTTCATCCACCTGGTGCAGCGGCAGTTCTTTGACGGTATGGGGCAGGCGCACAGCCTCCGCCGGGCCCTCGCCCCGGGCAAAGGCTTCCGTCCATTGGGGCGCAAACTCCCAGCCGTTGGAAAAAGGAATCATGGTCGTTCTCTCCTTAGTAAAGCAAATATTTGTCCGCTACCAGCATGATACCCCATGCCGACTTTTCCGTCAAGCCCGAAAAGCGTTTTCGATGGGAAAATCGGATAAAAAGGGGGCTTAAAAAGACAAATTATATTTGCTATTCCCTGCTTTTTATTATATGATGGTGGCGGCAATCATTCCATCAGGAGGCGCGCTATGGAGCAGAGAAAGACTTTTTATCCCGGCCAGACGGACGAGCAGGCCACCCCGCAGGAGGCGGCGGCCCGGCAGGTATCCCGGCAAGCGGCGGCGGAGGGCATGGTGCTGCTGAAAAACGACGGCGCGCTGCCGCTGCGGGCAGGGGCCCGGGTGGCGCTGCTGGGGCTGGGGGCCCGGCATCCCATCAAGGGCGGCACGGGCAGCGGCGATGTGAACAGCCGCGGCGTGATCAGCGTGGATCAGGGCCTGCGGGAAGCGGGCTTTGAGGTGGTAAACACCGATTATCTGGACGAATATGACCGTATTTATGCCGAAAACCGGCAGAAATGGACCGAGGATATCGTGGCGGAGGCCGGCCCGGAGCGCAGCTGGGGCAAGCTCTATGACGCCCACGTGCGCATGACCTGCCCGCTGCCGCAGATCGCCCTGCCGGAAAAGGGCTGGGCGGAGGCCGAAGCCGTGATCTACGTGCTGTCCCGCACCTCGGGCGAGGGCGCGGATCGCCGGGACGCGCCGGGGGATTATTACCTGGCAGCGGCGGAAAACGACGAGCTGGCGGCCCTCTGCGCCTGGGGCAAGCCCGTGGTGGTGCTGCTCAACGTGGGCGGCGTCGTCGACCTGAGCTTCCTGGATACCCTGCCCATCGCGGGCCTGGTGCTGATGGGTCAGGCGGGCTGCGACAGCGGACGGGCGGCGGCGGACATTCTCAGCGGCGCGGTGAATCCCTCGGGCCGCCTGACGGACAGCTGGGCCTATCGCTATGAGGATTATCCGTCCAGCCGGGATTTCTCCTTCCGCAACGGCAACCTGAAGGAAGAATACTACACCGACGGCCTCTATGTGGGCTATCGCTATTTTGACGCCTTCGGCGTGCGGCCCCGCTATCCCTTTGGCTACGGCCTCAGCTACACCCGCTTTGAGCAGCAGGCCGAAGCCCTGATCCTGAGTGAGCGGGAAGTCTCCCTGACCGTGCGGGTGCGCAACGCGGGCGGCGCGGCGGGCCGCCAGGTGGTGCAGCTTTACGCCGCCTGTCCCGCCGCCGAGCAGCCCAAGGAGTTCAAGCGCCTGATCGCCTTTGGCAAGACGGGCCTGCTGGCCCCCGGCGCGGAAGAGGTCCTGACGCTGCGGTTCGATATCGCCGCCCTGGCCTCCTATCGCCCCGGCTATGCGGCCTGGTTCCTGGAACGGGGCGAATATGTGCTGCTGCTGGCGGAGAACGCGGCGGAATGTACCGCGGCGGGCAAGCTGACCCTGGGAGAGACCGCCAATATCTGCCAGGTGTCCAACATCTGCGACCAGGTGGACGCCCTGAAGGAGATCAAGCCTCCCGCCGAGAACCGGGCGGCCTGGGACGCGTATCTGGCGGAGATCAGCCGGGGTGTGCCCAGCGTGGCCATGGATCAGGCTGTTTCCCTGCCCGAGCCCCGCATGGCCGCCGCCGCGCCCTCCGATCAGGCCCGGCAGATCCTGGCCAGGCTCACCGAGGACGAAAAGATCCGCCTGTGCGTGGGCGCGCCCAGCGCCATGTCCGGCGAGGCCATCGGCGAGGCGGGCAACGCCGTGCCCGGGGCCGCGGGCGAAACGGTTTCCGTGCCCGAAAAGGGCCTGCCCGCCATGGTGCTGGCCGATGGCCCGGCGGGGCTGCGCATGCAAAAATGCTATGAAATCGACCCCGCCACCGGCCTCATCCACCGGCTGGACCGCTTCTCCTCCCTGCTGAACCGCTTCTTCGGCGTCATGGAATACCATGCGGGCTATGACCGCCGCTATCAGTTCGCCACGGCCATTCCCGTGGGCACGCTGCTGGCCCAGAGCTTCGATCCGGCAATGCTTGAGCGGGTGGGCGGCCTGATCGCCGACGAGATGCGCCGCTTCGGCGTCACCGTGTGGCTGGCCCCGGGCATGAACATCCACCGCAATCCCCTGTGCGGGCGCAACTTTGAGTATTTCTCCGAGGACCCCCTGGTGTCCGGCCTGATGGCCGCCGCCATCACCCGGGGCGTGCAGCAGAAGCCCGGGGCCTGCGTGACCATCAAGCATTTTGCCTGCAACAACCAGGAGGACAACCGCATGGGCGTCAGCGCCGTGATCTCCGAGCGGACCCTGCGGGAAATCTACCTGAAAGGCTTCGAGATCGCCGTCAAGACCAGCCAGCCCCTGTCCATCATGACCTCCTATAACCGCGTCAACGGCGTGCATACCGCCAACAGCTACGATCTGTGCACCAAGGTCGCCCGTCAGGAGTGGGGCTTCGGCGGCTTCATCATGACGGACTGGACCACCACCAACAGCGGCCACGGCTCCTCCGCCGCCAAGTGCGTCCTGGCGGGCAACGACCTGGTGATGCCCGGGCGCGACGCGGACCGCCGGGAGATCCGCCAGGCCCTGCGCCGGGAGATCGGCCCCGCCCTGCCCCCGGAAAAGCTGGACGAAAGCGCCCTGCGGCTCATCGACGCGGCCATCCGGCTGAACGGGTAAAACAGAAATTGGCAGGGGAGAGACGTTCGAGGCCTCCGCGGCCTCGAGCTCTGCGCCAGGGCCCGCTTGGGCCCTGGACCCATTCTGGCGAACCGGCTTGAAAACAACAACAAACAATCCGGAAAAATGAGTTTACTCATTTTGTCCGGCCTGATGCCGGTTTTCGCTGTGCGCTTTGCGCACAGCACGCCAGCGAAGCTGGCTGCCCGGAAGCGGTGGGCTGCGACTTTGTTTCTCGTTGCGTCAGTTGCTTTTACGGCGACAAACGCAGGTTTTCTGCTTCTCTTTTGACGCAAAAGCGAAGCGTATCCCCTCCCCCTGCCAATTTCTGCTTATCCGGCGATTATCCTTTTGATTTCCTCCCCGCTGGCCGTTTGCGCCCAGCGCTTCACGGCGGCCAGGTCCATTTCCCGGCCTTCCTCCAGCAGCAGACCGCGGAGAAAGATGAGCATATCCTCCTCGATCCAATAGCGGAAGGGGGCCCGCCAGCGGGCGGCCAGGGGAAGCAGGCGCAGGTAGAGGGGCAGGCCGTCGCCCACGTCGTGCCACAGGTCGGCAAAGACGAAATCCACGGCGGGATCGGGAACGGCCAGATAGTCAAAGGCGTCGGCCCGGATCAATTGGATTTTGCGGGCGTCGGAAAACTGGGGCAGCAGCTGCTCCCGAAAGAGCGCGATAGCGTCGGGGTCCCGCTCCACCACGGTGACGCGCGACACCTGGGGCTTGCGGGCGCACATGAAGGCAAAATATCCCAGTCCCAGGCCCAGCACGGCGATGTTTCCTCGGGCTTCGCCGATCTCCGCCGCCATGGTGGCGATCTCGTTGGGGGTCACGGTCATCCATTCCCGCTCCTTTTCCAGCACGGCGGGATAGGAAAAGGGCTCCGTAAAATACCCCAGCCGGGGCAATTCCACACCTTGGGGCGTCAGGCGGGTGTGGCCGCAGGGGATCAGCTGATAAGGCGCATAGGTCATATGGGTCAGCCGCCAGCGGCCTCGGGCGATTTCGGGAAAGCGGATGCCCGCATAATAGGGATCGGCGCGATAGACCGCCGGGTCCAGGACCCGCACGCTGGGGGCCAGGCGCTCCCGCTGCCAGGTCCGGTCCTCTTCCCGGCCCAGGGCCGCCGCAAGCAGCAAAAGAAAGGCTCCGTGCTCGTCCAACCCGCAGTCGGCGGCGAAGGCGCGCACCTCCTCGGCGGTGTACAGGGGCCCGTCCAGGGACAAAAGGCGCGCAAAGGCCGCGGCGGTGCGCAGGTTTTCTTCGGCAATGGGGTTCATCGTGTTCCTTCTTTATTTGATTTCCTGTTCAGTCTCGTCAAATAACGCGCTGTCAAAAAACTGGCGCACTGTAATTTCCAGCCCGTCACATAATTTTTTGATGGAGACCACGCCGGGATTCTTGCTTTTTTGATTCAGCATGCTGTATATGGTGGAAGGGGAAACGCCCGATATATTGGCCAGCGCATTGATGGCAATGCCCCTTTTTTCGCATAATTCGAGGATACGGGCGGCGACGGCTTCCTTGGTGGTCATCTTTTTTACCATCCTTTACGATTTATCGCACAGATAAATCATAAAAAATGGCGTTTTTCTTTGTGTGGGATATATCCCAAATTCGCAGTTTTGTTGGTCATACCGGAAGAGGATGGCGGCGTATTGGACGGAGCAATAAAAAATAGATAAATAAGATCCTTCGACTTCGCTGCGCTCCGCTCAGGATGACATCGACTGGTGATTTTCCTCTTGTTTTTTGCGCTTTATTGCCACAATAAAGTCACCAAACAAGGAAAACATCAATGAACGGTGTCATCCTGAGCGGAGCAAAGCGGAGTCGAAGGATCTCGTTTTCTCTCAATGAAATGATCAGTAGTTGGTCTGTTCCAGCTCGAAATAGGCCTGGGGATGGTTGCACACGGGGCACACGGCGGGGGCTTCCTCGCCCTCGTAGATGTAGCCGCAGTTGCGGCAATGCCAGGTCTTGGTTTCGCCCTTGTTGAACACGGAGCCGTTATCCAGGTTTTCCTTCAGCCTGTTGTAGCGGTCCTCGTGGGCGTGCTCCACCTCGGCCACGCCCTCAAACTTGGCGGCCAGCTCGTCAAAGCCTTCCTCCCGGGCCACCCGGGCGAACTCCTTGTACATCTCGGTCCATTCCTCGTGCTCGCCGGCAGCGGCGGCGGCCAGGTTCTTGGCGGTGTCGCCGGGGGTTTTGCCATCGCAGAAGCCGCTGAGGGCGCGCAGCCACATCTTGGCGTGCTCCTTTTCGTTTTTGGCGGTCTCCTCAAAGATGGCGGCGATCTGCTGATAGCCTTCCTTCTTGGCGGCGCTGGCAAAATAATCGTACTTGTTGCGGGCCATGCTCTCGCCTGCGAAAGCGGCCATCAGGTTTTTTTCGGTTTTAGAGCCCTTCAGATCCATGCTTGCGGCCTCCTTTTATATTGCATTGTGTCCCGTGAAAAGGTTTTTTAAACTACTATTACCACACGAAGGAAAGCACGGTGGGGACGATCATGGTCAGAACCAGCACCACGCACAGCACGGCGATGACGATTTTGCGGGTATCGGTCTTCCGTTTGCCGGACATATCACTGCACCTCCTGTTCATAGGCTTCAATGGCGCGGCTCAATTGGTCGGGGCAGCTGGTGTTGCCGCGGCAGGGAATGCCGCGCAGCAGCTCCTTGACCTCGTCGGCCTTGCGGCCCACCACCATGGTGGCCAGGCCCTTGGTGTTGCCGCGGCATCCGTTGTGGATGGTGCAGGCGGTGATGATGCCGTTTTTGTCGATGTCCAGATCAATCTGGGTGGAGCAGGTGCCGTGGGTTTTGTACTCGAACATGGTTTTTCCTTTCTTATAGGGGGTCGTTGCCGGGGGGCAGGGGATCGGAGCGCAGGATAGCGTAGAGCCGCACATCGGAAAAATGCCCCTTGTTGAACACGCGGCTGCGCAATGTGCCCTCGTAGGTCATGCCGCATTTTTGCATCACCCGTCCGGAGGCGGGGTTGCTGGTTTCATGCTGGGCCTCGATGCGGTTGAGCCGCAGGGTGTCAAAGCCGAAACGCAGGACGGCGGCCAGCGCTTCCGTGGCGTAGCCCTGGTTCCAGCAGTCCCGGGCCAGGGAATAGCCCACCTCGGCGCTGCGGTGCTCGGTGTTGATCCACATGAAGCCGATGGTGCCGATCATGCGGCGGTCGCTGCGGCGCTCGATGGCAAAGGAGCCGGGGGAGCCGCTGCGGTATTGCCGAATGGCGGAGCGCAGGGCGCTGCGGGTATCCCGGGGCGATTCATGGGCGTCCCACAGCACATGACGGCTGACCGCAGGATCGCTGGCGTAGCGGTACATGTCCTTTTCGTCCCGCATGCTCAGGGGACGCAGCCGGAGCCGCTTGGTGTCCAGCACCGGCAGGGAGGAAAATACGCTCTGGCAATACGCCTGCATACGCAGCCCTCATTTCGTCATATTATGCCACAAAATCCTGGGGAATGCAACGGGTGAAAGCGGTTTTGACGCCCCGGGGCGGGTGAAAATCGCGGTTATAGTCCCTTAACCCCAAAAACAGCAGCAAAAGTCCCGCCGCCAGCAGGATCAGCAGAAAGAAAATCCACCGCCGATAGGCTTTCATGGCTGCCTCCGTCACAAATTTGTAAAATTATTCCTTCGCCTGGGAAGAAAAGGGAGCCGAGGCGCGTTGTATGGGCGAGGGCTGATCAAAGGGCATGGCGGACAGCCGGTTTTGCAGCTGGGCCGCCATCATCAGGCCCGCGATGGTCTTGCTGTCGTGGATCTCCCCGGCCATGACCATGCGGATGGCCTCAGCGAGGGGAAAGGTCCGCACGCGCAGAAATTCGTCCTCGTCGGTGTGCATCTGGTGCTGGCTGAGCCCCGTGGCCAGATAAATGCCGATCTGCTCGTTGCAGAAGCCCGGCGTGGTGTCCAGCACCGTCAGCAGGCGGTAGTTTTCCGCCCGCAGGCCGGTTTCCTCCTCCAATTCGCGGCGGGCGCAGTCCAGCATATCCTCGCCAACGTGGTCCAGCTTGCCTGCCGGGATCTCCCAGGTGAAGCGGCCCACCGCCACCCGGTGCTGGCGCACCATGGTCACGTTGCCCGCGTCGTCCAGGGGCACCACCGCCGCCGCGCCCCGGTGCTTGACCACCTCGCGCAGGGCCTTCTGGCCGCTGGGCAAAAGCACCTGCCAATGCTCCACGTTGATCAGGGCCCCCTGAAACACCTCTTTTGAGGAGAGAAACACTTCTTCCAAAGCCCGGTCGTCCATCGCCGATGCCTCCTTCTGTCCGGATCATGCAAATATTCTACATCAAAAACCGACTTCCTGCAATGGACGGATTTAACAGGCTGCGGCGATTGACGAAAATACAATTTCGTAATATAATTGAAACACAATCTTCTCACTTTGTGATTTTTCGTCCAAGGAGGCGTTTATGAAAGCGACTTTGAAAGGCAATCTGATCCGCAGGCTGGGCGCGCTGGCGCTCTGTGCCCTGCTGGCCTTCGGCCCCCTGGGCGGCCTGGTTTCCGCCCGGGCCGAAATGCCCGCCCTGCCGATCTCCATCAGCCTGACGTGGAACAACCTGGCCGGATTCAACGCGGCCAGCCCCATCCAGGCCCCCGGCTATGAAAACAGCTTCTGGCTGTACGCGCCCCAGGACGCGGTGGAGGCGGACGCCCGCCTGACCATCGCCGACGGGACGGGCCAGTATGCCCGCTTCGCCCTGATGACGGGCGCGGAGGTCCCCGCGGAGGGCCTGCCCCTGTCGCAACTGGGGTATCTGGACGCGGGCCTGGAGCCGGGCATGAATTATATGGAAATCACGGCCTTTGACGCCCTGGGCCAGATGGCCGCCACCCTGCGGCTGTATATCTCCACCCAGGCGGCGGCCCCCACCCTGCCCAATACGGAACCCGAGCCCCAGCTCCCGCAGATCACCCAGGCTCCTGTGGCCGTGCGCTACATCAACGCCATGACCGGCCAGGTCATCGCCGAAGCCACCGTTACCGTAACGGTGGAGAACGGCTGGGTAAACGCCGACGACAATATGGCCCCCGGCATGGAGCGCATGAGCGAGCCCAGCGCGTATGTCACCGTGAACCCCGACGGCAGCTGCTCCCCGAACCCCGTGGAGTTCCATTACCGCCCGGCGGTGCAGGCCGCCACGGTGGAAGTGGTGTGCCTGGACGATGGGGGCAACGTGCTGAGCAGCATGCAGGAAACCCACCAGCCCGGCGTATCCCTGGTCTATGCGCCCGCGTTTGAGGGCCTCACCCTGTCGCCGGACAGCCCCGCCCAGGTGGAAATCAATGTGACCGCCGAAGGCGCGTCCCCCGCCCGGGTGGAATTCCGCTATGTGCGGCCCGTGAATCCCGTCGCCGTCACGGTCAAATACGTGGACGAGACCGGCAACGTGTTCAACAGCTTCCCCCAGGAATGCAAGGCGGGCGTGACCTCCATTTTCGCCCAGCCTGTGGAAGGCTATGCCCTGGACCCCAACTATCCCGGCCAGGTGGACGTGAACGTCACCGCCGAGGGCGCGAACGCGCAGGAAGTCGTCTTCCACTACGTGCGCAAGATCAACGCCGTCACCGTCACGGTCAAATACGTGGACGAAACCGGCAATGTATTCAATTCCTTCCCTCAGGAATGCAAGGCGGGCGTGACGACCATTTCCGCCCAGCCTGTGGAAGGCTATGACATCGATCCCAATTATCCCAGCCAGGTGGATGTGAACGTCACCGCCGAGGGCGCGAACGTGCAGGAAGTCGTCTTCCACTATGTGCGCAAGATCAATGCCGTTACCGTCACCGTCAAATACGTGGACGAGACCGGCAACGTGTTCAACAGCTTCCCCCAGGAGTGCAAGGCGGGCGTGACGACCATTTCCGCCCAGCCTGTGGAAGGCTATGACATCGATCCCAATTATCCCGGCCAGGTGGATGTGAACGTCACCGCCGACGGCGCAAACGTACAGGAAGTGATCTTCCACTATGTGCGCAAGATCAACGCCATCACCATCACCGTCAAATACGTGGACGAAACCGGCAACGTATTCAACAGCTTCCCCCAGGAGTGCCCCGCCGGCGCGAGCACGATCTATGCGCAGAATGCGGAGGGCTATGACCTGGATGCCAATTATCCCGATCACATCGACGTGACCGTCACCGCGGACGGGGCCAGCATCAGCGAGGCTGTGTTCCACTACGTGCGCCAGGTGCGGGACGTCAACGTGCCGGTGTATTACCGCAATGTGGAGGGCGGCAACGTGGCCGAGCCCAGCGCCTGGCAGTGCAAGCCCGGCGAAAACAAGGTGTCCGCTCTGCCCGTGGCGGGCTATGCCCCCGATGAGCAGGTCAAGACCGTCACCGTCACCGCGGACGGCGCTGTCCCGGCGGAGGTGGTGTTCATCTACACGCTCCTGCCCGTGGCCGCCGACACCCCCGTTCCGGCTACGGAAACCCCCGTTCCCGCCACGGAAACCCCTGTTCCGGCCACGGAAACTCCCGTTCCCGCCACCGATACCCCCGCGCCCACCGCGGCGGTTGTGCAGACCGTGGTGCCCGTGCGCTATGTGGATCAGTTCGGCCAGGAGCTGGTGCGCACCGAGGAGACCGTGAGCACCGGTGAAAACCTGGTGCAGGTCAACAGCGACCTGATTTCCGCCACCTACAACCGCTATGGCGACGCCAGCGTGCGCGTGGTGGTGGATGAGCAGGGCCGGTGCACCCCCGAGCAGGTGGTGTTCACCTTCATCGGGCCGGTGGATATCACCGTGTATTACCGGGATTATCAGGAAAACAACGTGGCTTCGCCCCAGACCGTGCGCTGCGTGCCCGGCGTCAATCCCATCACCCCCAAGCCGGATGATCTGCTGGAGGGCTTCGCCCTGGCGGACAGCAACCTCAAGTATGTCACCGTGGATCAGAACGGCGCGGACGTGAAGGAGATCGTGTTCCATTACGGCGTGCAGGTGGAGAACCCCAGCGGCCCCACCGCCACCCCCGAACCCCGCCTGGCCCTGGTGACGGTGGAATACCGCACCACCACCGGCAAGAATCCCTTCTATGTGGACAGCACCGTCAAGTGCTTCACCGGCGAAAACACCGTGACCGCCAACGACAGCTTCGTGCCCGAGGGCTACAAGCCCGAAGGCTCCACCACCGCCCAGGTGACCGTGGACCAAAACGGCGTGGCCAGCCCGGACACCGTGGTGTTCCTCTATAATGTCAGCGATATGACCCGCAGCGTCATGGTGTATTACCGGGACGGCGCGGGCAAGGACGTGGCCGAGCCCCAAAGCGTGGCCATCAAGGTGGGCAACCGCCAGATCAACGCCGATCCCGACCGCGTGCCCGCGGGCTGGCAGATCGCCGGCGAAAGCGTGCAGCCCGTCCGCCTGGACGAAAACGGCATGCTCACCCCGGAATACATCGTCTTTACCCTCCAGGAGATACCCGCCACCCCCAAGCCCGCTCCCCAGGATTATCCCGTGTACGATATGGACGCCTATTGCTATCCCAAGGCGGACGGCACCCCCGTGCGCTCCACCCCCGAGGATGGGGAGGACAACGCCATCGGCGCCGCCAACCAGCGGGATGTGACCCACATCGAGGGCTATGTGCTCAACAGCCAGAACGAGACCTGGTATGTGGTCACCGCCGGGGATCAGACGGGCTTTGTGCGCGACAGCCAGGTGCGCGTGCTGTCCCAGGCCGAGGTGGACGCCCTGTTTGGCACCCCCAAGCCCGTGACGCCCACACCCATCCCCGAGACGCCCATCCCCGACGGCGCGTTCATCGACCGCTGGGGCAGCCTGAACGCGGACAGCGTCAACTTCCGCACGGACACCTCCGTGCGCAGCGAATCCCTGGGCCGCTACGGCAAAAACCAGAAGATCTTCATCTATGATTCCATCACCGTGAACGACGAAAAGTGGTATCGGGCCAACCTGAACGGCAGGGACGGCTTCATGATGGCCAAGTACATCGACCTGATGAGCGCGTCGGATTCCACCGCGTATCAGCAGAGCCTGTCCACGCCCATGCCCGTGCGCACCCTGGTGCCCACGGAGCCCCCGGCCACGCCCACACCTACTCCGGTGCCCGTGACGGCCACGCCCACCCAGTCGCCCACGCCCACGCCTCCCGCCTATACCGGCTATGCCATCACCGTGCGGGCGGTGGACCTGCGCACCGGCGTTACCCTCAGCGATACCACCCTGTCCACCCTGTCCGCCAACACCCTGCTGTATCTCTACGGCCAGGCCTATGTGAACGGCGTGTGCTGGAACAGCGCCGAGGCCCTGGTGAACCACGCCAGCGGCTATGTGCAGGACGACGCCCTGCGCCGCATCAGCGCCGAGGAGGCCGCGCCCTATCTGGCCGCCCTGCAGCCCAAGACCCCCACTCCCGCGCCCACCATCCGTCCCGATCCCTATTCCGGCTACGCCGTCACCAAGGGCGGCAACGTGATGGTGCGCAACTATGCCGATGAAAAGGCCGAGATCGCCCAGGTGCTCTCCGAGGGCGAGGTGGTCTGGGTCATGAGCCAGGAATATGTGGCCGGCTCCAGCTTCTATTGGGAAGTGGTGCAGGCGGGCAAGGTCTTCGGCTATGTGCGCTCCGACCAGCTGCGCATGATGGAGCCCGCCGAGCAGGCCATCTATGAGCAGAACCTGCGCACCCCCGTGCCCACGGTGGAATACCTGATCACGCCGGTGCCCGTCACCCAGAGCAGCATGTCAAGCTACGGCTACGTGACCACCAACAACGTGCGCCTGCGCAGCGCCGCCGGTACCCAAAGCACCCAGATCCGCATGATGAACCAGTACGCCTTCGCCCTGGTGCTGGGCACCGAAGTGGTGAACGGCCAGACCTGGTATCACATCAACCAGTCCGGCATGGAAGGCTATGTGATGGGCGATTACTTCAAGGTGCTGAGCCTGGGCGAACTGAGCGAATTCCTCACCAGCGACGCCTATCGCCAGGCCGCCGCCAATACCGCCGAAACCACGGGCGTTTCCACCCCCGCGAACACCGGCAGCGGCATCACCTCCGTGGAGGATTTCAACTCCGGCGTGTGGAAGAATCCCTCTCTGGTCAACGTGACCTACGAGCCCTTCAGCAATATCATCGCCACCCCCACCCCCGACGTGGAGCAGGTGCCCACCGTGTCCCTGGCCCCCACGGCCACGCCCACCGCGACGCCCACCGCGTCCCCGGTCCCCGTGGCCACCACGGGCCTGACAGAATTCACAACCCCCGTGCCCAATACCTCCGGCGGCGGCAGCGGCTGGCTGTGGGCCGGTCTGGCTGCGGCAGCGGTGCTGGCTGGCGGCGGCGCTTACGGCTACTCCATCTATCGCGCCAACCAGCGCAGAGCAGCCCAGCGCGCGGCCCAGCGGCGCAAGCAGCAACAGCAGGCCCAGGCCTCGCCCTATGCCCGCCCCACCACCCAGCAGGCCCAGCAGACCCAGCAGGTGCAGCGGGCTCAGTATCCCACCGCCCCCGCCTCGGGACAGCAAACCACGGTGTTCACCCCGCCCCGGCCCCAGGCCGCTTCCCAGCAGCCCGACGCCACCCGCCGGGTACCCACCCAAAGCGCCCCCACTTCTCCTTCCGCCAGCGGGAACGCGGCGAGCCAACAGCCCGCCACCCCGCCCCGCAGAAGAAGATCGGATAAACACCAAAGCTAAATAAGCCCCGCTCCTCCCGGCATTTCGCTGGGAGGAGCGGTTTTTTGAGCGTTATGAACCGTGAATCGATCTTATTCCGCCTTGGGGCCTCCCTCCGTGACCACCAGCCGCTGGATATCCCGCTGCTCGCCGGTATGGGCGTCGATGTACACGTAATAGGCAGCCCCGGCATAGGCGCCGGTAAACTCCCAGCACAAATATTCCTGCCGGTTCAGGGGGATGACGCACAGGCGGGCGTCGGAGACGGTCAGCCGTTCGCTGACGGCCTTTTCGGCCTGCTCCCGGGAGAGATCCGGTGTCAGGCCTTGCCGTTCCCGGTGGCTGCTGAGGTAGTGCCGGGCCTCCAGGCCCACGGTCTCCAGGGTATCCAGGCGCACCTGCACCTTGACCAGATCGGGATAGAGGGTCACGCCGTCCTGGAGGGCGGCGTAGGACAGCGTGGCCATGCCGCCGTACATCTGCCAGAAGGTGAGCCGCATCTCCCCGTAGCCGTGGGCGGCCAGGAAATCAGCGGCGGCCTGTTTGCTTTCCTCCAGGCCGTATTTTGGGGCGTAGCCCGCGGTCTCCGGGAACATCCACAGGATCTTGCCGCCCTGGCGCGTAACGGCCAGATGCAGCGTGGCGTCGCCCCGGCGCACCGCCACGTCATAGGCCGGAATGCTGCCGCCGCTCTCCTGTGCAAAGGCGGCGTCCTCCGCCGGGGCGTTCACAAATTCCGCCGCCAGCCGCACGGCCTCTTCCCGGGTCACCTGTCCCTCCCCCAGGCCTTGCGGCGCGCCCTCGCTGATCACGTCGCTGAAAGGGCCGTCGTAGATCAGGGTGGGATAATCGATGCTTTCCGCCGCGCTTTCCAGGGGGCGATTGACAGCGTCGGCATCCGCCATATACACATCCTCCGCCGCGAAGCGCAGCTGGCCCGTCTCCATCTGCCCATAGGCTTTGCGCAGCACGGACAGCAAGGCGTCGCAGGCATGGCTGAGGTCGGTGAGCAGGTCCGCGTCCTCCGGGCGCAGGCTGTCATCCGCCCGGGCCAGCAGGCTTTCGGCGTAATCGCTCAGTTGATTGCACAGCTTCACTGCGTCCCCCATGGCGCTATGGGCCAGAGGCAGGGCGCTCAGGCCCCCCTGCACCGCCGCGGCCTCGCTGCTGATGCGCCCGATCAGCCGGGCGCTTTGGCCCTCGTCCTGGGAGACCAGGGCCTTGTCGATGTTCAGGCGCACCTGCTCCATTTGGGTCATGGCCGCCAGCAGCGTGCCCCGATAGCTCTCCTCCAGCACATCCGCCGTTCGTCGGCTGTCCCGTTCGGCCTCCACGGCGTAGGCCACGGACAGGATAGCGCACAGGGCCAGGAGAGAATATAGAACGATATGGTGTTTTTTCTGCATGGCCCGCCTCACACCGCAAAGGCGTGCGCCCCGATGCTGAGGCGCACCTCCCGGGACCAGATCCAGCTGCTGGTGGCAGTAGCGGGATTATAATAATAAACGCACCCCGCCGTGGGGTCCCAGCCCGCCAGGGCATCGTTGGCGGCGCGGAGGGATTCGCTGTCCGGCGTCAGCCAGATCTGCCCGTCCCGCACGCAGTCAAAGGCCCCGGCCTGGAAAATGACGCCCGAAATGGTGTTGGGAAAGGCCGCGCTGCGCACGCGGTTGAGCACTACGGCGGCCACCGCCACCTTGCCGGTGTAGGGCTCGCCCCGGGCTTCCCCGTGCACCAGCCGGGCCAGCAGATAGCTTTCGCTCTCGGTGGCCGGAGCCGCCGCGTTCTGGACGGAGCCGCCCAGCGTAATCCCCAGGGCCGCCGCCGTGGCAGCGCCCACCACCCCGTCCGGGGTCAGGCTGTTGCGCCGCTGAAACCAGGTCACCGCCTCATAGGTATCCTGGCCGAAAATGCCGTCCAGCGCTCCGCTGTAATAGCCGTATTGCCGCAGCTTGGCCTGGACCCGGTATACGTCGTCCCCCCGGCTGCCCCAGGCCACCGCCGCCCGGCCCTGCCCAGTAGACACCGCCAGCACAAAAATCACCGCCGCCAACGCGGCGCAAAACCGCTTCATGCGCAACACCTCCGGGGGTAGTATGCGCAGGGGGATGGGAAAAACATACAAACAGAAATTTGACGAGAAAAAAGCTACGACGGGGGCCTTCTCTTTCAGAGCCTGAAAGAGAAGCAGAAAGGGCAGTCTATATATTTGTTGGCGTGGCGATGGCTGGTGTCTTTCGTGTCCGCGGGAGAAGGAACGGACTTGTCAGACGCGCCTGCTAAAGCGATGCTACGCATCTGGCGCTACGCGCCTCGGCGCTGCTGGACCTTTCTCTTGTTTGGTTCGCCCCCTCACGCCCTGCGCTCGGGACGTAGCTTTTATGCATGCAAGTTGGGTTATCTGCGCTGCATCCCGAGCGCGAAGCGTGAGGGTCAGAG
>CACZLE010000055.1 GCA_902781945.1 uncultured Eubacteriales bacterium
GGCTTCTACTGTATACTTCGCTTTCCTCGACATGAATACTCCCCCTGAAGTTCACTGGTTTGTGTTTTTCCAGTGTCTACTTCAGGGGGAGCATATCACATAGAGCTGGCTGCTTTATTGTTCCTGGTTGGTCTGCTTCTCTTCATATATCAGTGGGTACAAGGCACCATCGGTGCCGGTGCTTGTCAGGAAGGAGGACATTCTGATGAGTGACAACGCTTATTCCAAACAATATAACGTCAGGCTGAAGGACTTTCCTGACATCCTGAACGTAGATCAATTGTGCGAGGTGCTTGGCATCAGCACAAAAACGGGATACAAGCTCTTGAGCAATGGCACGATTGCTGCGCTGAAGGTGGGACGGATGTACAGAATCCCGAAGGTTCATGTTCTAACCTACCTGCGTATTCTGAACACCGCATCAAAAGTCTAATCGACAGCCTTGCGCCAGGTTCGATTATCGTGTAAGCTATCACTGCCAATCAGCAGAGGTGGCTGCTACACCGAAAGGAGGACATTGATTATGGTAGCAGGCCATTTGCAGGAAAAAAGCGGACAGTTCTATGCTGTCCTCAGTTACAAGGACACGAAAGGCAAGCGAAGGACAAAATGGGTTCCAACAGGCTTGATGGTGCGCGGGAACAAAAAGCGTGCCGAAGCCATGCTGAGTGAGATTCGCCGCAAGTTTGTTCCCCCCGAACAAGAGGATGACGATGAGATTCCATTGGATGTGAATATTTCCTTTGTTCACTACCTTGACAGGTGGCTCAAAATTGCGAAAACGACGATTAAGCCGGCAACGTATACCTCTTACAGCCAGATGATTCGGTCTCCCATCCGGCCTTACTTCGAGGAAAAAGGACTTACCCTGATCGGCGTTCAGGCAAGTGACATCCAGGAGTTCTATTTGCAGCAGCTGGATCGCGTATCAGCCAATACCGTGATACACTATCACGCTCTCCTTCACAAAGCGCTCAAATATGCTGTGAAGACAGATCTGATTCCGGTGAATCCGGTTGATAAGGTGGATCGTCCCAAAAAGAACGCATTTACGCCATCCTTCTATGACAAGGAAGAGATTAACAAGCTCTTTGATCTGGTGGAAGGAACGGAACTGGAGCTCCCGGTGAAGCTGGCAGCCTTTTACGGGCTCCGAAGAAGCGAGTGCATCGGGCTGCGTTGGAGCGCGATTGACTTCAACAATAACACGCTTACCGTCAACCATACCGTCACGACCGTGGAAGTGGATGGAAAAGAGGTGGAGTTGGCTTCTGACACCGCGAAAACAAAATCCAGCTTGCGGACGCTGCCGCTGGTGCCGGTTTTCAAGGAGCTGCTTTTGAAAAAGCAGGCAGAGCAGAAAGAATTTCGCCGCCTTTGTGGAAAAGCGTACTGCACCGATTACCTGGATTACATCTGTGTTGACCAGCTTGGGAAACGGACAAGCCCGGATTACATCACGGAATATTTTCCGAAATTCCTGAAGAAAAACGGGCTGCGCGTCATCAGATTCCACGATTTGAGACATAGCTGCGCGTCGATGCTGCTGGCCAACGGCGTTCCCATGAAACAGATTCAGGACTGGATGGGGCACAGCGATTTTTCCACAACGGCAAACATCTACGCCCACCTGGATTACCAGTCGAAGGTCACTTCGGCGGAAGCAATGCTGGCTGGTCTGGGGCTGAAAGCAACGGGAATTGAGCCTCTTTCGGAGTAACCGGAATGTCCAGAGGTACCAGGAGAGAAAAAATCAAGAGCGTTTTTTTCTCTCCTGCGAATCAATGAAGTGTTGCGAAGCCTTATCACGCAAGGGTTTGCAGGGGATGCGTTTTCTCTCCAAAATTCAGAGATGCATCAAAATGGTGGAATAGTCAGGAGAGCAAAAAACGCTCATAACACCGTGAAAATCCTTATGTCTCAAGGCCCCTCGCAGGATTGAGGACATGACCAAAAATCATCCCCTCAATTTGGAACCTCGTCGATTTCTGATGGCTCCTGACATGCGAAAACCCGCCTGAAACCTACGTTTCAGACGGGTCAATGGCGGAGCGGGTGGGATTCGAACCCACGGACGGTTGCCCGTCACCTGATTTCGAGTCAGGGCCGTTGTGACCACTTCGATACCGCTCCAAGGTTATTTCCACCCTGATTTTCACCCTGTAAATTGGAGAGAAAATCAGGAGAGAAAGCAAGAGGTTCTAACCTTTTCAAGGCCCGGGAAGCCTTGAAAAATAAGGATTTCCGCCAGGGGGTGTTCCAAATCGCCGGGACGATTTCGAGTCAGGGCCGTTATGACCACTTCGATACACCTCCACGGCGGGGAATATCATACCGCATCGGGGGGATTTTGTCAAGGCGAGGGTTGACAGGGAGGGCAAAGGTGAATATAATAATAGTTGGAAAAGTTATACTTTTCTGACTTTTTTAATTGAGGTGAGCGGAATGCCGGACGGAAAACATATTTTCGGCGTGGTGAACATCGGCGAGAAGGGGCAGATCGTGATCCCCAAGAAAGCGCGGGACGTGTTTGGCCTCAAGCCTGGGGATCAGCTGCTGGTGCTGGGTGACGAAAAACAGGGCATCGCCTTGGTGAAGGCCAGCGTGTTCCAGGGCTTTGCCATGGATATTCTGAACGCCATGAAAAAGGGGGAAGAGGACTGATGCATGCCATTGAAACCCAGGCGCTGACCCGGCGCTTCGGCGCATTGACGGCGGTGGACGGGCTGAACCTGACCGTGGAGGAAGGGGAGCTGTTCGCGCTGCTGGGCGTCAACGGCGCGGGCAAGACCACGGCCATCCGCATGCTGTGCGGGCTGCTGGCCCCCACGTCCGGAGACGCGCTGATCTGCGGCAAGAGCGTGGTGCGGGAAACGGCGGCGGTAAAGCAGCTGATCGGCGTATCGCCCCAGGAAACCGCCGTGGGCCTGCATCTGACCGTGCGGGAAAATCTGCTGCTCATGGCGGGTCTGCACGGCTTTGACAAGGCGCAGAGCCGCGATAAAACAGAAGAAATACTCCGCCGCCTGCATCTGGACCAGGTGGCGGATAAGCGGGCCAAGACCCTCAGCGGCGGCTGGATGCGGCGGCTGTCCATCGCCATGGCGCTGATCGGGGAGCCCCGGGTGCTGTTCCTGGATGAGCCCACCCTGGGACTGGACGTGCTGATCCGCCGGGAATTGTGGCAGGTGATCCGCGATCTCAAGGGCCGCGCCACCGTGATATTGACCACCCATTATCTGGAGGAGGCCCAGTCCCTCAGCGATCGCATCGGCATTTTGGGGCATGGGCGCTTGACGGCCCTGGGCACGGCGGAGGAGCTGATGGCCGCCGCCGGGACAGGCAGCTTTGAGGAGGCCTTTGTGGCCCTGGTGGGAGAGGAGGCGGCCAAATGAAAAACCTGCGCCGCATGCTGTGCTTTGCGGGCCGCTGCGCCAAGGAGATCCTGCGCGATCCGCTGACGCTGTTCTTCGGTCTGGCCTTTCCCATTTTGCTCTTGCTGCTGCTCAGCCTCATCCAGGCCCACATTCCGGTGGACCTGTTTCGCATCGAGCACCTGGCTCCGGGCGTGGCGGTGTTTGGTCAGTCCTTCCTGGCGCTGTTTGCCGCCATGCTGATCTCACGGGACCGCAGCAGCGCTTTCCTGACCCGCCTGTACACCACGCCCCTGCGGGCGGTGGATTTTTTGCTGGGCTATCTGCTGCCGCTGATCCCCATGGCCCTGGCCCAGGGCGCGGCGGTATATGCCGTGGCGCTGATCCTGGGCCTGCCCTTGCGGGCTGATATCCTTTATGCCCTGGCGGCGGGGCTGGTGCCCGCGCTGCTCTATATCGCTCTGGGCCTGCTGTGCGGCACGGTGCTCAGCGACAAGCAGGTGGGCGGCATCTGCGGCGCGCTGCTCACCAATTTGTCCGCCTGGCTCAGCGGCGTGTGGTTCGACGTGACCCTGCTGGGCGGCGTGTTCGGCGGTATCTGCAAGGCCCTGCCCTTCTGGCATGCCGTGGAAGCCTGCCGCGGCGCGCTGAACGGCGGCTCCGTGTGGGGCCATCTGGCTGTGGTGGCCGCCTACGCGGCGGCGCTGCTGGCCCTGGCTTCCCTGTGCTTCGCTCGGAAAATGAAAAAAGGAGAATGACAAACAGAAATTGGCAGGGGAGACGTTCGAGGCCTCCGCGGCCTCGAGCTCTGCGCCAGGGCCCGCTTGGGCCCTGGACCCATTCTGGCGAACCGGCTTGCCGGAAGCGGTGGACTGCGGTTTTGCTTCTCGTTGCGTCAGCTGCATTTACGGCGACAAACGCAGGTTTTCTGCTTCTCTTTTGACGCAAAAGAGAAGCGTACTCCCTTCCCCGTCAAATTTCTGTTTGTCCATCTGACACCGAACGAAGAACAGCACGAATTGTTAAAACTTTCTCTGCCCCTTTCAAAAGCCCACAAAATATCATATAATAAAGCATCTCAAACTGCGCGAGGTGCCTATGCGAAAGCTATTTTGTCTGTTTTTGATTCTGTGCTGCCTTCCGCTGCCGGGCCTGGCGGAGCTGGAAACCAGCCTGCCGGAGGCCCTGCGGGTAACGGAAACCGCCGAGACCCAGAAGCTGAAAAACAGCGTATACATCAACACCTATTATCCTCAGACCGCCAGCGAGGCCGTGAATGCGGAGATGCGCGCGCTTATGACGGCCATGACCGAGCGCGCCACGCCGGAGCTGCCCAAGAAAGCCGCCAACAGCACCGAGGGCGCGTATCTGGACGTGCAGCCCTCCATCTACCGCACGGGCGAAAGCTGGATGAGCTTTCTGTCCACCGCCATCATCCGCAATGACCGCAAGCAGACCTACATCGACTATGACGCCCGGGCCTACGATATCGCCACAGGCAGCCGACTGACCCTGGGAGACGTGATCGCGGACGAGGCGGGCATGGATCTGGTGCGCCAGGCCGTAGAGGAACAACTCAACGCCTATTTTCCCGCGGAGAACGCCGATCCCGCGGCGATAAGCGCTCTCCTTTCCGATCTGAACAGCGCGCCCTTCACCCTGAACACCGCCTTTTTGCAGCTCCATTACCGGGCAGACAGCCTGTACCCCAATAAAACCACGCTGATGCACGTGCGCATCCCCTATACCGACCTCCGGGAGCACATGACCGCCGAGGCCCTGCGGCAGACGGATAACAGCAATCGCCGCCTGCTGGCCCTGACCTATGACGACGGCCCTGTGGTGGGCCGCACCATGCGCGTGGTGCGCAATCTGCGGGCAGGCGGAGCCACGGCCACCTTCTTCCTGGTGGGGGACCGCATCCATTATTGCCCCAACGAGGTGACCCTGGTGCACGACACCGGCTTCGCCGTGGCCAGCCACAATTATTATCACGTCTACGGCAGCAAAAACCGGGGCAAGGTGATCGAATACCGGGATAAGCTGAACGGCGAACTGTACAAATGGATCGGCACCCCCGTGCGCCTCATGCGCGCCCCCGGCGGCCATGAGCAGGTGTTCATCGACGAAAACGTGGGCCTCCCCATCTTCCATTGGTCGGTGATTTCCAAGAGCAAGGATAACAAGGTCACCGATCCCGCCGCCGAAGCCCGGCGCCTGGCAAACAACGCCAAGGACGGCGACATCATCCTGCTCCACGATATCTATGTGGGCACTGACAAAATGGCCCTGACCCTCCCCGGCCTGCTGGCGGACAAGGGCTTCCTGTGCGTGACCATCGAGGAACTCTTCGCCGTCAAGGGCATGGAGCTTTTGCCCAACACCGTCTATTGGGACGCCCGCAGCGACGAGGAAACCCTGGACCCGGCGAGAAAGTAACGATCCCGACACCAGATTAAATTGGATATATCATAAAACAGAAATTGGCAGTGGGAGAACGATAGGGGCCTCTGCGGCCCCTATGACCCCGCACCAGGAGAATTCTTCTCCTGGACCTCACCAGGCGAACCGGCTTGAAAACAAAAACAAACAATCTGCGCCTGTAACCTGGAAGTTGCAGCAAGAGCTTCCGGGCAAAAGAAAAGCCGAAGGCCAGCCGAAAAATAAGTATACTTATTTTTCGGTCTGTCCAGCGGCTTTTCGCTGTGCGCTTTGCGCACAGCATGCCAGCAAAGCTGGCTGCCCGGAAGCGGTGGACTGCGTTATCCAACTAACTGCGGGAAGCTACTGGTTGTTGTTTGGGGCAAAGCCCCATCGTAATCCCCTCCCCGTCAAATTTCTGTTTTGCGATCTTGAATGCCTATTTCCTTATCTCCCGCTCACATACTGGAAAATATCCCTGGCGATGGGCGCGGCCACGCTGCCGCCGGTACCGGCGTTCTGCACCACCACGCACAGGGCGATGGGCAGGTCATCGCTGTCGATGAAGCCCACGAACCAGGCGTTGTCCTTGTCCTGGGTGTCGATCTCGGCGGTGCCGGTCTTGCCGCAGATGCTCAGGCCGCGGATGGCGGCCCGGGTGCCCGTGCCGGCGGTGACCACCTCGCGCATATAGCTTTTGACGGTCTGGGCCAGGGCGGGGGAGAGGGCGGTGCGGTAGACGAGGGGCTCAAAGGACGCCCGCCGGATGCCGGTGGCGCTGGTGGCCTCCAGCAGCAGGCGAGGCTCCATCATCACGCCGTCGTTGGCCACGGCGGCGGCGATCATGCACATATGCAGGGGCGTGAGGGCCAATTGATGCTGGCCCGCGCCGGTCCAGGCCAGGTCCGCCCCCAGCAGGG
Organism: uncultured Eubacteriales bacterium; assembly: GCA_902781945.1. Lineage (GTDB taxonomy): Bacteria > Bacillota > Clostridia > Christensenellales > Aristaeellaceae > SFMI01. Next base: position 6,716 of record CACZLE010000055.1, read on the forward strand.
GCGAGGCGGAGGTGGCGAAAGCGGAGTTTTCCACCACCAGGTCCCGGAAGGTGAAATCATCCCCGATGCCATAGCTTGCCGCCGTGCGGCGCAGGTTTTTGTCGCCCAATTCGGCGGCCAGGACGGCAAAGGTGCTGTTGCAGCTCTGCGTAAAGGCTTTTCGCAGGTTCAGGCTGCCGTGGGCCGTGCCGCCATAGTCCGTCACCGTGCGCTGGTGCTCGCCAAAGCTGAGCCCGCCGGTGCAGTTGAAGGCGCGGTTTTCGATATCCGCCAGGTTTTGCAGGGCGGAGGTCAGGGTGACGATCTTGAAGGTGCTGCCCGGGGCGCTGAGCCAGCGGGTGGCGCGGTTCAGGGCCTGGCTGACGGTTACGCCGCCGCCCGCCGCGGGATCGAAATTGGGGAAGGAGGACTGGGCGTAGAGCTCGCCCGTCCTGTAGTTCATCACCACCACGGCCCCGTTTTTGCCCTCCGGGAAGATGGAGGCGATGTAGGCGGACAGGCCGCTGTCCAAGGTCAGTTTTACGTCGTCCCCCCGCAGCGCGCCGCCCGAAAACTGCTTCATCCGCTCCCAGAAGGTCATGTTGGCCCCGTATAAATATTCAGCCATGAAGCTCTCCACGGCGTTCTTGACGGTGCCGCGGCTGTCGCCCACCGCGTGGGCCAGGGAGCGGCGCACGTTTTCGTCGCCCGCGTACACGCGCTTGCCGCTTTGCGGATCGGTGGCGGCCAGCAGCACGCCGTTCCGGTCATAGATGTTGCCCGGGATCACGCTGTTTTTCATGCTGGTAAAGTAGACGTTGTATTCCGACGTGCGCCAGCGGGTGCCGTAGCGCAGCAGGCTGTACGCCCCGTACACCATGGGCACCAGCACCATCACCGCCAGGATCAGGGCGCACACGCGGATGGCCTTGCGAAGCTGTTTCATGGCGTCTCCTCCCCGGCCAGGCGGCGGTCCTCCCGCAGCATGCGCTCGTTGCGGTTGGCCACCCCCTGCACCACGCCCATGACGGCCATGCAGCTCACCAGCGACGTGCCGCCGTAGCTGAGAAAGGGCACCGTAACGCCGGTCATGGGGATGAACTTGGTGATGCCGCCGATGATGATGAAGGTCTGCACGGCCAAGAGCCCCGCGCAGCCCAGGGCCAGCAGGGCGTGGAAGGCCGAGGCGGAGCGCAGGGCGATATCCGCGCTGCGCAGCACGATGAGGGCGAAAATGCCCAATATCAGCACGGAGAACACCAGGCCGAATTCGTTCATCACGGCGGAAAAGATGAAGTCCGTGCTGAATTCCGGGATCACATTGGCGTTGCCCAGCCCCAGGCCCGTGCCCCACCAGCCGCCGTTGGCCATGGCGATGAGCGCCTGCACGATCTGATAGCCGCCGCCCAGCTGATCATAGGTGGCGAAGGGGTCCAGCCAGTTGTTGATGCGGTTTTGCACGGTGAGGAAAAAGCTGTTGCGGAAGAGCATGTACAGCACGCTCACCGCGCCCACGCCCGCGCCCAATATGCCCCCGATCAGCAGCAGACTGCCCGTGGCGGCGTAGAGCATCACCAGGGCCGTGCCGCCGTAGATGGCCGCGGTGCCCAGGTCGCGCTGGGCCACCAGGAAGGCCAGCATGACCCCCGTGGCGCACAGGGCCCAAAACACCCTGCGGCGGGACAGCAGATGGGCCAGGATGAAGAGATACAATATCTTGACGATCTCGCTGGGCTGCATGCCAAAGCTGCCGATGCTCACCCAGGCCGTGGCGCCCAGGCCCGCGTTGGCGCCCCGCAGGATGAAGGGCAGGGCCAGCAGCGCGCAGGAAGCGCCGAACATGGGCAGCATGAGCAGTTTCCAGTTTTTGATGGAGCGCACCGCCAGGGCGCACACGATCATGGCCACCAGCCCGGCGCAGTAATTGAAGCACTGGGTGATGCCGCGATTGACGCTGTACCGGTACTGCACCAGGATGCCCAGGGCACAGAGAAAATTGATCAGCCCCAGCAGCGGCCTGTCCATGGGGAACAGCCGGGGCAAAACGCTGTTGACGGCCATCAGCCCCAGGGGCACGGCGATCATCATGATCGCGGTGGTAGGGGTGGGCTTTTGCAGCATCAGCAGCAGAAAGCCGCAGAAAACAAACCCCATGGAAAGGCCGGTCAGATAGGGCTGCTTGCCGGAATCATACCGTTTTTTGGCTTTTACGGCGATATTCATCGGGATCGCCTCCTGTCGCTGCGGCGGTGGCGTACCACGGACGCGGGATTCTCCGCAGGCTGAGGGATGGGTTCGGGTTCGGGCGGCGTATCCTCCTCGGGCGCGGGGGGCGTCAGATCAAACAGCGGCACTTCCTCGTCGGAGACCGGCTGCTGCACGGGCCAATACACGCCGTAGGGAGTCTGCATGGGGGAAAGCCCGGTCTCGTCGGGGGCGTAGAAGTCCTCCTCATAGGCGGGCTGCCAATGGTTGTGCAGCTGGGCGGCGTCGGGCACGTTGAGCCCGGCGAAAAGCCGGATGCTCAGGGTATAGCCGCCCACCCGCAGCAGGGCCCCGTGCAGGGCGTAGGCGGGCCGGTCCAGGGGCACGCCGTCCAGCCAGGTGGCGGAGCGGCGGCGGGCCGGGGTGAGCAGCACGCCCTTGCCCTCCACAAAGGCAAAGCTCACCTGGCGGCGGCGCAGGCCTTTGAGGCGTATATCGCAGCCCCGTCCGCTGCCCAGGGCGCCTTCCCGAGGCAGGGGATAGCTTTTGTCGCTCTCGATATCCCGCATTTCGCCCACCATGCCCGCGTCCGGCAGCCGCCGCAGCAGCCGCTTGCGCGCGTGGTGCTGGGACAGCAAAATCCGCGCTCCCCGCAGCACAATCAGCGCGGCCAGGATCAAAAACACAGGCCGCGCCGCCAGCGCCAGCAGCTGATAGAGATTTTCGGGCATGAGGGGCTCCTTTCAATTTCAGTCGTGACCAGTATAGCATATGCGGCGGGAAAAAGCAAAAGGAGAGAAAAGGCAGGCTCGCTTTCTTCACTTTCCCCCTTGTTTTCCCGCGCCATTCATGCTATAACAGGCATGTGTTGCGGAGGTACTTATGTCGTATTTTTCTGTGGTGATCCCTTATGTGGCCTGGATGCTGGTGTACATCCTGCTGGGCTTCGCGGCGGTGAAGGCGGGCTGGAGCGAGACGGCCCACGCGCGCAGCATATCGGGCATTCTGGTGTATATCTGTGCTCCGGCCATGTTTTTCCGGGCCTTTCAGCGCATGACCTATTCCCCGGAGGATTTCAAGCGTATCGGTCTGTTTTTTGTGGTGACGCTGGCGATCCAGGTGGTGGTGATCGGCCTGCTCTGCCTGCTGCTCCGGCGAAAATTTGCCGACGCCCGGTACCGGGTGCTGAGCATCGCCGCGGCCCTGGGCAACGTGGGCTTTCTGGGCATGCCGCTGGTCAGCGTGCTGTTTCCGGATCAGCCCATCGTGGCCTGTTACAGCACCATGTACGTGCTGAGCATGAACCTGGTGGTGTTCACCCTGGGGGTGTATCTCATCACCCGGGACCACAAATATATGTCCCTGCGGGCGGCGGTGCTGAACCCCACCACGCTGACGATCCTCTTTACTCTGCCCTTTTATTTTTTCAATATCCACCTGCCGGGGGTAATCCTGAATAACCTGGAGCCCCTGGAGCGCATGACCACGCCGCTGTGCATGATGGTGCTGGGCATGCGGCTGGCGGCCACGGATCTCAAGGCCCTGTTCACCCGGCCCTTCGCCTATATCAGCAGCGCCATGAAGCTGATCGTATATCCGCTCGCGGCCTATCTGCTGGTGTATTTTGTTCCCGGGCTGGACAGCACCTTCAAATCCTGCGTGCTGGTGCTCAGCGCGGTGCCCTCGGGAGCCATTATATTGTCCCTGGCGGAGCTGCACCGCTGCGAGCAGGAAAACGCCGCCTCGGTGCTGCTCATGTCGTCCATGCTCTGCGCCTTCACCATTCCCCTGGTGCTGCTGATCCTGTGAGGAGGTCCGCCCATGTTCAAAGCGCTTGTGATCGTTTGCATCCTGCTGGGCTACGTCTATGATTTTGCCACCACCTGGCTGGACGACAGCTGGGAAAAGAAGCACGCCCTGCCCGAGAGCGTGCGGGACATCTACGACGAAAAGGAATACCGGCGCTGGAAGCAGTATTCCGCCGAAAAGAAAAAGCTGCGCCTGATATCCGGGGTGATCAACCTGGCGGTGCTGCTGGGCATGTTCCTCTTTGACGGCTTTGCGGCTCTGTCCCGCCTGCTGCCCGCGGGGGAGTACGCCAACGCCCTGCTGCTGATGGCGGTCTGGATGGCCATTGCGGCGCTGCTGGATCTGCCCTTCAGCTACTGCAACCAAATGAAGATCGAGGAAAAATACGGCTTCAACCGCAGCACGAAAAAGACCTTCTTCCTGGACGCCCTCAAAAATTTCCTGATCAGCACGGGCCTGTTCTGCGGCCTGATCGCCGTGGCCATCGCCTGCCATCGGGCCTTTGGCAGCGCCTTCTTCCTGGTGGTTTATGCGGCGCTGGCGGTGTTCATGCTGGCGGTGAACACCTTTTCCCTTACCTTCATGAAGATATTCAACAAGTTTGAGCCCTTGCCCGAGGGCTCCCTGCGGGATCGCCTGACGGCCATGTTCACCCAGAACGGCTACCAGCTTAAAAACATCTGGGTGATGAACGCCTCCAAGCGCACCACCAAGGCCAACGCCTTCTGCGCGGGGCTGGGCAAATTCAAGGAGATCGTGCTGTACGACAACCTGGTGAACGGCTTTGACGAGGACGAGATCATCGCCGTGTTCGCCCACGAGCTGACCCACTTCAAGCATAACGACACCCGGCACATGACGCTGCTGAACCTGCTGCAATTCCTGCCCGTGGTGCTGCTGCTCCTGTGGGTGGCCACCGACCCGGCGTGCCTTGCGCAGATGGGCTTTGATGGCCTCAATTTCGGCATGGTGTTTATCGTTTTGTTCCAGGCGGTGCTGTTCCCGGTGATGACGCTGATCCAGATCCCCATGAGCGCCTTCAGCCGTATGCAGGAGCGGCGGGCGGACGCCTATCCCGCCTCCGCGGGCCTGGGGGACGCGTTGATCAGCGCCCTCAAAAAGCTGGCCCGGCTCAATTTTGCCAATCTCAATCCTCATCCGCTGAGCGTCAAACTGAGCTACGATCACCCGCCTATCGCCGAGCGCATCCGCCTGATCCGGCAAAAACAGAGCACTTGATGCCCATTCATTGCGCCGTATAAAAAAATTCAAAAAACCACTTGCGTTTTTGCGCTTTCCGTCCTATAATGATACACGGTTAAGGTTCGGGTCTGTGGTTGAAAGCCGAAGCCAGTCGCAGGCAAAACGGTCCACGTAAGCTGGGGAAACTTCCAGTGAGCACGGTGCGGTTTAGACGTAAGTCCGGCCGGACGCAAAGTCCGAGAGAGCGGCGTGGGGGTCCATGGGACTATGAGCAATGCTCCAGTCGGCGAGTGTGGGGTCAAAAACCAGGTCAGCCAAATCTTAAACCGCATATCATTATCAGGGGGTTTTCCACCATGTACGAAGACAAGACGCTGGTATGCCGCGACTGTGGGCAGGAATTCGTGTTCACCGCTGGCGAACAGGAATTCTACGCTGAGAAGGGTTTCCAGAATGAGCCCACCCGCTGCAAGGCGTGCCGTCAGGCCCGCAAGGCCAGCCGTCCGGCTCCTGGCGCTCCCCGCGAGACCTACACCACCACGTGTGCGAATTGCGGCGCCGAGACCACTGTTCCTTTCATTCCCAAGAACGACCGCCCCATCTATTGCAGCGAGTGCTTCGCCGCGATGCGCCGGTAATCATATACCGCATAAAAGGTGAGAGCAATACGCAGAGCCATTTGGCTCTGCGTTTTTTTGTTTGGTTCAATTCAGCTTCATATGTGAAAGGGCTTTCAGCTGATCGTGCCTGGCATAGATCACATTGAGAACATAGACCGTTTCGGCCTGTTCGTCGATGCGGTAATACACGTAAAAATTCTTCACGATGATCTTGCGCACGCCTCGGGAGCACCAGGGCTCCTGATCCACGCACTTGTTGCGGGCGGGCATCCGGGCAAGGCTGCCGATTTCCCGGCGTATGGTCTGAATGTAGGCCAGCGCGGTTTCCGGCGCGAGCAGCACTTCCGCGATGTAATCCTTTAGTTCGGTCAGGTCGCGGATGGCATCCGGGGTGATGATGATTCGGTAATCCGGCATCACCTCAGGCCCCCTTCAAGCTCATCAAATACTTCCTCAAAGGGACGGCCCTCGCCCGCCAGGGATTGCGCATAGCTGTGCTGTAGCTTCGCGTTCAGCTCCGCATCGGTCAGGACGTCCAGCGTCTTCGGCTCCGCCGGAATCGTCAGCGGAAACGGCACGCCGCGCCGGTAGACGATCTGACGGTACAGGGAATTGATGACCACGGATACCGGGATGCCGAGCCGCTGGAGGATATCCTCCGCCTCGGCCTTCACGCCGCATTCCACCCGGGCGCTGACGGTTGCGTCTTTCATATAAGCACCACCTTTCACGCTTATTGTACTATGATGTTGTGCAGATTGCAAGACAAAATAACGTCTTGTTTATTGCGACAAGTGGCTTGCCGCGATGCGCCGGTAATCATATACCGCATAAAAGGTGAGAGCAATACGCAGAGCCATTTGGCTCTGCGTTTTTTTGTATGGGTTAGGGGGATAGCGTGCATGGAGAAGCGTCCCCATTATAATAGCTGGGCTGTGATTTGTTTTACCAATTTGTTTAATGACTTTCTGCCTCTGCAGATATCCTCTGGCAGATATAACCGGATGCCCTCCGAGCCTTGCGCAACAGTTTCAAGCAGTCGGACCGCATGATCGTATTGAATGATAAACTCATGTGTGATTGCGGGAAAATATGCACATAGCAGTTTTTCTTCGGCATCATGGAGCAGAATGCCTTCCTCTGGGGTTCCATTCAGCAGCAAGATACAGTTTATTTTTCCGTCACATTCTCCAGAGATAGCTTCATGATATTCTTGCGCCAGCTTTTCAGCGGATTTATGGCTCCATAGCGTTTCATCCAGCATGCCGGGATAGTAATTAATTATACCTGCAATGTGATAAGAAAGAAAAGGGAGGCCTGCCCGTACAGCGTTTACAGAAGATCGGTATGTTTCAAACACACTGTTTCTGAGTTCGATGAATGCGGCGTTCCCATCTTTTTTGATGCTTAGTGACATTTTTTGTCCTCCTTGCGCTATAATGCGGAATCTGCAATTTATTTTACTATAATGCGGAATCCGCATTTTGTAAAGACCACCTTCGCCTATACTATCCGCAGGATGGAGGTGACGCGGATGTCGAAGCCCCGAAAAGCGCCATTGGGAACACGCAATATCGTTGGCGCAAAGGTTTTTAGGGTGCGGCAGCAAAAGGGAATTTTGCAAAAAGATCTTGCTGCCATGCTGCAAAGCAGAGGCATGGATATTTGCGCCACCACTTTGTCCCGCTTGGAAGGGCAGGAAAGGCTGGTTCAGGATTTTGAAATTCCCATATTGGCCGAAGCGCTTGGCGTAACAGTAGAGTGGTTATTGGATCAGGAGCAGCAATGAATCCTGATCCTTTTTTGCTGTTATGACGCAGGGAGATTTTTCTGTGTGACTTTTTCCATATTCAATTTTCTCCCCATCTATGCTATAATCCCCCTATACCAACCCAAGGAGGAAGGCCCGTGTTTCAAGCGGTTTTATTTGATATGGACGGCCTGCTGATCGACAGCGAGGGCGTATATGCCCGGGGCGTGCAGGCGGTGATGGGGGATCTGGGCGTGTATATTTCCGACGACGCCCTGGCCCGGGCCCTGGGTACCAACGACGCAACCACGGACGACATTTTTGCGGAGGGCAATCCCGGCTATGACGGGATCAGGCTGCGGCAGGCCCTGGGGCAATGGCTGGTGGAGCAGGGCTTCGACCAGCGCATGCCGCTGAAGCCCTACGCGGCGGAGCTGCTGCGGCATTTGCGGGACCGGGGGATTCCCTGCGCCCTGGTGACATCCAGCCCCCGCTATCAGGCGGAAAAATACCTGGGCGGGCCGGGGCTGCTGCCGATGTTTGACGCCATCGTGACGGGGGATCTGCATCTGCCCAGCAAGCCCGCGCCGGACGTGTATCTGCGGGGGGCGGAGCTATTAAATGTGGATATCCGCCGCTGCGCCGTGCTGGAGGACAGCTGGAACGGCCTGCGGGCGGGCCGACAGGCGGGGGCCACCACCATTATGGTGCCCGATCTGGCCCCCTACGGGCCGGAAATCGCCCCTTGTGTTGACCATGTGGCGGCCAATCTGCGGGAAGCGGAGGCGATCCTGTGCCGGTAGCCATCTTGTGCGCGGGACGCCTGCGGGAAAAGTATTGGCAGGACGCCGCCGCCGAATATCAGAAGCGCATGACCCGCTATAACAAGCTGGAGATCATCGAGGTGCCCGACCAGCCCGAGGGCCCCCAGGCCATGAAAAAAGAGGGCGAAATGATGCTTTCGCACATCCGCCCGGACGATTACGTGGTAGCCCTGTGCATCGACGCCCGGGAGCTGGACAGCCCCGGCCTGGCGGCCTTTTTTCGGGAGCGCAGCATGCTGCCCGGTCGGGTGGTGTTCGTCATCGGCGGCTCCCTGGGCCTGCACGCGGACGTGATCAAACGGGCGGACAAAAAGCTCTCCATGTCCCCCATGACCTTTCCGCATCAGCTGGCCCGGGTGATGCTGCTGGAGCAGATCTACCGGGCACATAAGATCAACGCGGGGGAGAGGTATCACAAATAGAGGCGGATACGGGAGAACGGACTTAATTGCGCATGGGGATACAATTCAAAACAAGACATCGAAAAACAGGAATTGGCAAGAGGAGACGTTAGGGCCTCCGCGGTCTCGAGCCCTGCGCACAGAATGGCCAGCTTCGCTGGCCTGACCGGAAGCGATGGATTGCGTTATCCAAGCAACTGCGGGAAGTTGCTTGCTATCGAAATTACGCAATATCCTCCATTGGCGGGGTCTGGGGGGCAACTTGCACCCCAGTGGGGTTTGGGTCAACGCCCCAACGGACCCCTCTCCCCGCGATACAACGAAAAAACACCAAAATGCAGCGCAAAAACAGCGCTGCATCTTGTTTTTTCCCACTTCAATGGATACAATAAATTTTGTTGATTTTGTTCATTATGAAGGAGGTAACTTCCATGAATGCATATGTACAGCGCGTATACGAGGGCTTGTGCGCCCGCAACAGCCACGAAAAAGAGTTTTTGCAGGCGGCGGAGGAGATGCTCACGTCCCTGTCCCCGGTGTTTGACAAGCATCCCGAGTACGAAAAGGCGGGGCTGCTGGATCGCTTTGTGGAGCCGGACCGGGTGATCATGTTCCGGGTGCCCTGGGTAGACGACAAGGGCCAGGTGCAGGTGAACCGCGGCTACCGCGTGCAGTTCAATAACGCCATCGGCCCCTACAAGGGCGGCTTGCGCCTGCATCCCAGCGTCAACCTCTCCATCATCAAGTTCCTGGGCATGGAGCAGGTGCTGAAAAACAGCCTCACCAGCCTGCCCATCGGCGGCGGCAAGGGCGGCAGCGACTTTGACCCCAAAGGCAAGAGCGACAACGAGGTGATGCGCTTCTGCCAGAGCTTCATGACCGAGCTGTATAAGTACGTGGGCAAGGACGAGGACGTGCCCGCGGGCGATATCGGCGTGGGCGCGCGGGAGATCGGCTTCCTGTACGGCCAGTACAAGCGCATCACCGGCCTCTACGAGGGCGTGCTCACCGGCAAGGGTCTGCCCTACGGCGGCAGCCTGGGCCGCACCCAGGCCACGGGCTACGGCCTGTGCTATTTCGCCCGCGCCATGCTGGCCAAGCACGGCAAGAGCTTTGAAGGCCAGCGCGTGGTGATCAGCGGCTCCGGCAACGTGGCCATCTACGCCTGCGAAAAGGCTGCCCAGCTGGGCGCCAAGGTGGTGGCCATGAGCGACAGCAACGGCTACGTGGTGGACGAGAACGGCATCGATCTGGCCGTGGTCAAGCAGATCAAAGAGGTGGAGCGCGGCCGCATCAAGGAATACGCCGCCCGCGTGCCCGGCGCCGTGTACACCGAGGGCTGCCGCGGCATCTGGACTGTAAAGTGCGACATCGCCCTGCCCTGCGCCACCCAGAACGAGCTGGACATCGACGGAGCCAAGGCCCTGATCGCAAACGGCTGCTACGCCGTGGCCGAGGGCGCCAACATGCCCACCACCCTGGATGCCACCAAGGCCCTGCAGGCCGCGGGCGTGCTCTTTGCCCCCGGCAAGGCCAGCAACGCCGGCGGCGTGGCCGTCAGCGCCCTGGAGATGAGCCAGAACAGCCTGCGCCTGTCCTGGACCTTTGAGGAAGTGGATCAGCGTCTGGTTGGCATCATGGAGAACATCTTCAAGAATGCCGACGCTGCCGCCGCCGAGTACGGCGATCCCGACAACTACGTGCTGGGCGCCAACATCGCGGGCTTCCTGAAGGTCGCCACCGCCATGATGGCCCAGGGCGCGGTGTAAGGATTTTTAATGAAAATTGAAGACTGATAACTAAAATATTAAAATTGTAAAAAGCGCTGCCCGCAGGATGGATAATCCGGCGGGCAGATTCTTATGCTGACTCCTGATCTAATGAATATGCAACCAGGAATTTGACGAGAGTTTTAAGATAGTTACCAAAAGATCCTTCGACTCCGCTTAGCTCCGCTCAGGATGACATGTCAGGTATTTTCCTTCTCAGTTTATTGGCTTTATTGTTGCTATTTCAGTCAACAAACAAGGAAAAAACCCCTAACGATGTCATCCTGAGCGGAGCAAAGCGGAGTCAAAGGATCTAAAACAAACACCATGTTCTCCTTAAAAAACTATTTTCGTACAATATTAAAACGCGTGTTTCCCCGTAGCGACCAGGCTGTCAATGTCCATATACGCGTTCTGAATGGCCTCCTGATGATACTGCCAATAGCCGTCGTAAATCTCCTGCGTCACGCCCTTGGCGTCCCATTCCCGCAGGATTTCGCCGGTGGGGCGTCCCTTATGGCTGGCATAGCGCTCGATCAGGAAAAGAAAGAATTTCATTTCCTCCGTCATTACATTTCGCTCCTGATATAAACGGAATTGCGCGGGTCGCCGGTTATCCGCTCGGTTTCCCACATGTCAAAAATCGCGCGGTCGGAAAACTCCCACATGGCCATCTCCGGGTTTTCCAGCATCGCGTGCGTTTCCGAGGTGAGGAAAGCACGGGAGGCGTCCATCTGACTCATAGCGTACTTGTCCATGATGTGCTCAATGACTTTTTTATCGTAATATTCCAGGGAAAAGGCAGGAATTTTGATCATAAGCTGATCACCTCTTTGCATTGCAGCAGGCTGATGGCTTCCGCCGTTTTGAAGGTATACTGATCCTTCAGCTTCTGCGGCAAGAGACGCCGGATGGCCTCTTCTTCATCATACATTCCATCCAGAAAGAGATCAAGAACCGGCATGGTCTGGTCATTGGCAACGGGACCGCATACAATATCCCATTGATTCACCGGCGCATTTCCTTTCCGATTGGCCGCAACAAACCGAAGCCAGTCCTTATTGGGGCTTTCAAAACGAAGAACGCGCAAAGAAAACAGCTTTTTGTCCTCCACTTCATAAACAGAAACAAAGGATTGCCGTTGTCCAAGTCGCAGCGCTGTTCTTCGGGCCCATTTGCTTGCCTGTTCAAGATCACTGGTGGTATAAAAACCTTTGCCAAAATCCAGATCCCGCTGAATTTTGAGCAAATGCGGCGCCCGCACTTCCACATTGCTTCCATGATAGAGAAGCATAGGCTTCACCTCGCTTGTTCTCGGCTTATTATAGCATGAAAAAAACGCAAAGGGAATACCCACAGCGCAGCACAGCTCCAGGCCGCCCCTTTTTAAATGCAAAACAGATACATCCGTCACCCTGTTTTTATGCTAAAATCAATGCACCATCACTTTGCAAAGGATGACCCTTCATGCTGTACTCCGATAGCCTTTCCGTCTCTCCCGAAAACCACCTGATGATCGGCAGGCACGACGCCGTGGCCCTGGCCCGGGAATTCGGCACCCCGCTGTACGTGCTGGACGAGGACCTGATGCGCCGCAACTGCCGGGAATACCGGGAGACGCTGCGCCGGTTCTGCGGCGACAGGGCGCTGGCCCTCTTTGCCAGCAAGGCGCTGTGCACCCTGCATACCGCCCGGGTGGCGGCGGAGGAAGGCCTGGGGGCGGACGCGGTGTCCGGCGGCGAGATCTACACCCTGCGCAAGGCCGGTTTTCCCATGGACAAGGTGTATTTTCACGGCAACAACAAGTCGCCGGAGGAAATCGACCTGGCCATGGACAGCGGCGTGGGCTATTTTGTGGTGGACAACCGGGACGAGCTGGAGCGGGTCAACGCGGCGGCGGCCCGGCGCGGCATGGTGCAAAAGATCCTGTTCCGGGTGAAGCCCGGGGTGGACTGCCACACCCACGATTACATCAAGACCGGCCAGATCGACAGCAAATTCGGCGTGGCCCTGGAGACCGGCGAAGCCTTCGCCCTTCATCAGTACGCCGCGTCCCTGCCCGCCGTGCGGGTGGAGGGCGTGCATTGCCACATCGGCAGCCAGATCTTTGAAATCGAGCCCTTTCTGGAAGCCCTGCGCCGCATGATGGCGCTCATTGCCCGGCTGCGCAAGGAGCTGGCTATGCCCGCGAAGATCCTCAACCTGGGCGGCGGCTTCGGCATCCGCTATGAGGCGGAGGATGATCCCCCCGCCCTGGCGGACTACATGCAGGCCATCACCGACACCCTGCGCCAGGAGGCCAAGCGGCTGGATATCGAAACGCCCTTCCTGGTTTTCGAGCCGGGCCGGGCCATCGTGGGCGCGGCGGGCGTCACCCTGTACACCGTGGGCAGCGTCAAGGTGATCCCCGGCGTGCGCACCTATGTGGCCGTGGACGGCGGCATGGGCGACAATCCCCGCTATGCCCTCTATCAGGCCCGCCACCCCGCCCTGGTGGCCAATCGCGCGGGCGACGCGCCCACGGGGCCCGTCACCATCGCGGGTAAGTGCTGCGAAAGCGGCGATCTGATCGCCGAAAACGTGCCCCTGCCCGAGGTTCATGCCGGAGATATCCTGGCCGTGCTGGTCACCGGCGCTTACAACTACTCCATGGCCAGCAACTATAACCGCCTGCCCCGGCCCGCCATGGTGGCCCTGCGCGGGGACGACAAAAAAATCATCGTCCGCCGGGAAACCTACGAGGACGTGATCGGGCATGATGTGCTGTAAAACAGGAATTTGACGAAGGAGACGTTGGAGGCTTCCGCGGCCTCCAAGCCTCTGCGCCAAAGGTCTTCGACCTCTGGACTCCACCGGGCGAACCAGATTGGCAACAATAACAAACAATCTGCGCCTGTAACT